>JAWQFT010000013.1:0-57863 GCA_035968055.1 Jaaginema sp. PMC 1080.18
CTCTCCCCCCTCTTCCCCCTCTCCCCACTCTAAATCTGGTGTGAATAAACCCGTGCTATTGACAACTATAACGGGCGATAGGTGCGATAGTTGATGTTGGGGAAGATGTTATCAATTTTTTCTAATTTCTCTAACCAACCTGCGTCTACTTTCCCGGCGTTGAGGTCTTCAAAGATTTTGTTAAAACGCATCAAATGCGATCGCGTCCGCCGTACCGCATAAGGTACCATCGTCCCGGTGCGCATAATAAACGCCCAGTCCGACGATTGCGCCAGCAACAACTCGCGGGCAGCTTGGTTTAAGGCTCGCCATTCCAACTCCGAAGCGGGTTCGCGATAGCTGAGTTCGATCATGCGTTCGGCCCCTTTGTGCAGATGGGGATAAATCCAGGCGTTGGTTTCGTTGAGCCAATACTCGTGAAAACCTTTATACCCCCAACTGGACTGAGACGGCTGACAAATCTGTTGCGTCGGTTCTTTTTGCAGGTATTCGGCGAGGTGGGTCATTTCGTAAGTGCCTTGGTCGTACCAAGACTTACGGAACAGAAAATCAATAAACATCGGCCCTTCGTACCACCAATGCCCGAACAACTCCGCGTCATAAGGAGACACGACTAACGGCGGACGGTGCATAATCCCGGCAAGATTGCGGATTTGCTGTTCCCGGTTGAACATGAAGTTGCCTGCATTTTCGGCGGCTTTTTCCCGCGCCCAGTAGGGGTCATACAAGCCTTTTTCGCTTAAGCCCGCGTTGCGACTGGTGATTTTGTGGTATTTGACCCCCGTGTTTTTGCGCTGGCCGTTGGGCATGATGTAGGGCTTGATGTATTCGTATTCGGCTTCCCAACCTAAGTCTTTGTAAAACTCGCGATAAACTGGGTCACCGGGATAGCCCACTTGGGACGACCAAACTTGTTGCGAGGATTCGTGATCGCGACCGAAGGCAGCCACCCCGGTTTCCGTGAAAATCGGCGCATAAGTGCCAAAACGCGGGCGCGGTCGGGCGTAGAGTAAGCCGTGACCGTCCATAATAAAGTAGCGCAAGCCCACATCTGCTAACATCCGCTCTAAGCCTTCGTAGTAAGCGCATTCGGGTAGCCAGATGCCTTTGGGGGGACGACCGAAGTTTTCTTCGTAATGTTCGCAGGCGACTTTGAGTTGCGACCACACTGCCTGGGGATACATTTTCATGAGGGGCAGATAGCCGTGAGTTGCACCGCAGGTGATGATTTCGAGGTTATTGCTATCGAGAAATTGTTTGAAGGCAGCGACTAAATCGCGGTCGTAACTTTCCCAGGTGTCGCGGATTCTTTGGAATTCTTGGTCGTAGTGTTCGGCGAGATATTTGATGTGGCCGTTGTGTTTGTTGTGGTCGATTTCTTTGCGGATGAGTTCTTGGAGCAGCGCAAGGTGCTTGTCGTAGCGGTCTTGGAGTAGGGGGTCGCGCAGCATCGACACCAAGGGCGGTGTCATACTCATGGTTATTTTGAAGTCAATCCCGTCTCGCTTTAGACCTTCAAAAACTTGGAGTAGGGGTACATAGGTTTCGGTGATTGCCTCGAACAGCCATTCTTCTTCTAGAACGTAGTCGCTTTCTGGATGGCGGACGAAAGGCAAGTGAGCGTGGAGGACGAGGGCAAAATAGCCAAGAGCCATAGTATTTTGGGAATGTTCAGCGTGGACAGCAATTTTTTTTCTCAGGCTTACCCAGACTAATAATTGCAGATTGGGCGTGGGATAGCCTAACTCTGATGCTGGATTAGTCTAGAACCCGTAGGGGTAGTTGCGCGAGTTGCAAACTATCTTAAGATTTTATGATGAAATGGGCGAAAAAAACAAAACTCAGAAGTTATGATGAGTTTTGGGAAAGGCAAGGGGGCGATCGCGGACTGGGAGCTAAGTTTGGGGGGGATGGAGATGGGAGAAGCGGTCGTTTAAAGATAAAATAGACATTAAGATATAGACAGAAGTGTCAAAAGTAAGGTAAGGCGATCGCCAAAGTTAGTCTCCCGAACACTTTTGCTCTGAACCCTGACTTTAGCTAAGGAATTTAATTGATGTTTCGCGAACGCTAGAGTTAGTTTTGGAGATCGCCCTCAAGCGGTAGATAAATTGTGCTAATTTCTAATGGCAAATCGGTAAAACCCGATCCTAATTCTGACTCTCAAATTTGTCTCAAGCTTCTACTCTTTGTGGAAGAGCGATCGCGGTTTCTGGATGATATTGAGAGCATTGAGCAATATCTTCATCACCAACAAAGCGATTATGCCGTGAGTCTCGAAACGATTGAAGTCGCCGAGCAACCCTATCTTCTGGAGCATTTTCGCTTGGTGGCAACGCCTTCTTTGGTTAAAATTTTTCCAGAACCGCGCACGACTCTGTCGGGGAGCAACCTCATCGCACAACTGGAAAATTGTTGGATAACCTGGCAACACGAACTGCAACAAGCTCAACAAGAACAGCAACGCCACGGTTATAGTACGATGATAGGCGACTCTTCTGCTGAGTCTATTCGTTTGTCGGATGAGGTGTTTCAACTCACTAAAGAAAACGAAGATTTGCAAGAACAACTCAAGTTTAAAGACCAAGTATTGGCGATGTTAGCCCACGATTTGCGATCGCCCCTCACGGCGGCTTCGATTGCTTTAGAAACCCTGGAAATGGCTCAAAATCAGCCTGAAACCCAGCGCAATCAGGAGTTAATCGAGCAGGTTTACAAACAAGCGCGATCGCAACTGCGGACGATGAACCGCATGATCGCGGATATTTTACAAGCGGCTAAAGGCAATAACAGTCAACTACAACTGCAATGTCATCCTATCGCCATCCAACCCTTGTGTCGCGCGGTTTTGGTGGAATGCCAAGAACGCCTCGCGGACAAATCTCTCCATCTCAAACAGGATATTCCCCAAGATGTTCCAGAAGTTTTTGCCGATGAGGAGTTGATTCGTCAAGTGTTGGTGAATTTACTGGATAATGCGATTAAGTACACTCCAGCCCACGGTACGATTTCTCTTTCTTTGCTGCATCGCACTGCCCAAAAGGTACAAGTTACTATCGAAGATGATGGCCCTGGTATTCCTCCGGAGAAGCGCGATCGCATTTTCGAGCATCACTTCCGTCTCAGACGCGATCGAGATCAAGAGGGTTTTGGTTTGGGTTTGGATTTGTGTCGTCGGGTGATTAGCGCTCATTACGGTCAGTTGTGGGTGGATAGTGTGGTGAATGAGGGGAGTGCCTTTCACTTTACTTTGCCCGTTTATCGTTAAGGTAGGGCACGTTGGGTATTAGGGGTTAGGGATTGGGGAGTATGTCAAAACCTTTTATAGTTGGGAAACGCCAAAAAGGAAGAAAGATGCGGATTCGTTGCGGTACTCAAACATTTAGTAATATTGAAGCAATTATTTTTGATAAAGATGGCACGCTGGAAGATTCGTTTAATTTTTTGCGAGAATTAGCTCAGAAGCGATCGCGTCTGGTGGATGCTCAAATCCCTGGAATTGGCGAACCTCTTTTGATGGCGTTTGGCTTGCTGGATTCTGACCTCGATCCGAAAGGTTTGATGGCAGTGGGGAGTCGTCAAGAAAATATCATTGCAACGGCGGCATATATCGCCGAAACAGGGCGCAGTTGGGCAGAATCGTTGGAAATTGCGGCAAATGCTTTTATTGAAGCCGATCGCTACCTCCAACGTACCCCCGAAACTGCTCCACTTTTCCCAGGAACGCGAGAACTTTTGCAACAGTTAAAAGCGACGGGCGTTAAGTTGGGGATTTTATCGGCGGCTTCGACTTCTGAAGTGAAAAATTTTGTCGCGCGTTTTGACTTGAGTGAGTATTTTAATGAGGTCAAGGGCATCGATCCGGGCGATCCTTATAAGCCCGATCCCGCTTTGTTTTTGGAGATATGCGATCGCCTGGGATTTAAACCCGAATCTACCCTGATATTGGGGGATTCAGCGTTAGATATGGAGATGGGACGCAAAGCCGGAGCGGCCGGAACTGTAGCTGTATTGTGGCGACAAAAGGGTAGTTTAAATAACGCTGATGTCGCGATCGCGAGTTGGCAGGAAATTCACTTATTGTAGTTCGGAGTAACGGCTTTAACCCTTTCCCCAAAGCCCGATTGAGCAACCACTTCATAACATATCTTCATTATTCAGCTTTGAATAAAGATAAAGAGCGCGATCGTCAATGGACTTTGGTAATAATTTCATCTCAATCGCTTTTTCGCGTACCTTGTCTATCCCTAAAATACGGGTTTCAATTTCATCTCGTTGCCATAAAACCACTCGTATTTCGGGATGAGCTTGTCGCCAAATTTCCAGGCAATCGCGAGTTCCTGAAGATAACTGACTCGAAACTGCCATGACAAAACAATTGGGTTTATTAACTGATACCCAGGTTAAAGCAGTTTGAATTTGATCGACAGAAACTTGTCGGTTAACTTCAGAATGTTTGACTTCAATATGATAAATTTCATTGTATTCTTCATTAAGATGTCCTATCGTTCTAAATTTAGCGACTATATCTTTTCCTTTACCTCCAGAACCAGAAGTTCGCATAATTTCATAGGGCTGATATGACTCAATAATCCCGTAAACAATTTGCTCCAATTGATCGGGATTGATGGCTTCCCACTTAAATCCTTGCCAGTTCTTTTTAAAACTGCTTTCGCGAATACCTCCGGTATCCATTACAAAACCGTTATTTCTTCTGGCTATGACATTATTGGGGCGCTCACATCCCAGTTTTTTATTTTGAGAGATGGGCAAATATGTCTTAACGGCTTTTTCTGCGCTGTGATTAAACTCAAATGATAATCCAGATTGTCTTGTCGTAATTCAACTGTGATTGTCTTTTTATTGGCTTCTTGATACGCTTGGTAAACATCCCAGCCATCAACCAGATAATAATCTTCATCGGAGTTGATGTGAAAGCAAATGGGTTCTAAAAATTGATAACCCCCGTCAATGGCTGCTACCATAGCCTCCATTAGAAAATCTGGATGTTTTTGAAATTTGAGTATAACTTCATTTTCTTCTATGTATTTGGTGTTGATTTGAGCGAGCGGAATTTCAACAAACTGGATATTTTTTACCATTTGTATTCAAGTTGCGAACGTGCAATATCAAAAAGCTACAACAAAACCCCAGTAAGCTTTTAAGCACCGGGGTTTTGGATATCACGAATTAAAACTGTAACCAACCATCTAACAAAGACTTTTGTGCCTTACTCAGCGACTTCATCGTCGCTAACTTATAAGCTATGGGTTGGGCTTCTCCAAGAATTAGAGGATAATGTTGTAACTCGTCTTGATGAAAAACCGTTAAAGTGATTTCATCTCCCGGTTGATAGTCTTGTAAGCGCTCGTTGAACTTATCAGCCGTGACGCGGAAATTGTCAATGGCTAGTAACTCATCTCCTGGGTCAATTCCTGCCAAGTTTGCTGGGGAATTAACTTCTACAAACTGAACTTTGGCACTGCTGGTATTCGCGCTTAATTTAATACCAGTGTAGGGCAAATTTTCTTTATTTTTGACAGCTTTAATCTGCAAACCAAAGGGTTGTAAATATTCGTCAAAGGGTAACTCTTCTGTGCCATCTACATATTTGGCAAAAAAGTCGCTCAAATCGCAACCTGCTACTGACTCAATGATTTTTCTGAGTTGGTCTTCGGTAAAGCCAATTTCGTCTTGACCAAACTGCTGCCACATTTTGCGTAATATGTCATTGAGCGATCGCGCATTTTGATGCAAGGTACGAATTTTGAGGTCGAGTAACAGCGATACCATTGCTCCTTTGAGGTAATAAGAAATTTGGGAGTTGTCACTATTGGCATCGCGACGATACAGTTTAATCCAAGCATCAAAGCTTGCTTCGCTCACAGGTTGTACTTTTCGTCCCGGTGTTAACAAAAAGCGGCTAATATCTTTACTGATTGCCTCGAAAAAACTTTGGCGATTGTAAATATTTGCCCAGCAAGGAATCAGCGCATCGTAGTAACTGGTTGTGCCTTCGCAAAACCACAGAGAAGTTGTATAGCTTTCCCCTTCGTAGTTGAATTTTTCGAGGGCATGGGGGCGAATTCTTTTCACATTCCAAAGATGGAAAAATTCGTGAGCGACTAACTGCATAAAACGGTTATATCGTTCTTTATTCCGAAAGCCCAAACGGAAATAATTTAACGAACAAGCATTTTTATGTTCTAAGCCCCCGTAACCGCTCGCCGACAGATGAAGTAAAAATATATACTTCTCATAAGGCAAATTTCCGTAAATTTGCGCTTCCACCTCAATTATTTTAATGGTATCGTCAATGATATGCTGAGGCTCAATATTACCTTTTCCCCATATTACCCATTGGTGATGTTTCCCTAACGCCTCAAAATCGTAGGTTTCCTGGATGCCGATTTCAAAAGGACTATCTACGAGGGTATCAAAATCGGGGGCAACAAAAACTTTTTTTTCTCCTGCTACAGTAGGCAGAGGCGTGGTAATCTGCCAATGGGGGTCAGGGAGGGCGATCGCGACTTCGATCGGTTCTTGTTCGTAACCGGGGATGAAGAAAAACAACGCCGCTCCATTAAAATAGCCGTGAGTCCCATCGAGGTGATTGGTTCGTACCGTCAACTCATTGGCAAATACCCGATAAGTGACGGTAACGTTCTCGCAACTCGCCGTATCGATCTGCCAATGATTTTTTGCCACCTTGCGATTAGTAAGGGATTGACCGGAATTCGACGCAACCGCTTTTAATTCCTGTACTTGTTTGGCATATTCGCGCACCAAATACGAACCCGGAGTCCACACTGGCATCTTTAAATCTAACTGGGGCGATCGCCAAGCCTCAATTGCCAAAGTCACCTCAAAAAAATGGGTCTCCGGTCGAGGCATAGCAACGGTATAACGTAAAAATGGTGCGGGTATGCGAGTTTGGCGATCGCGAGACGATACTGTACTTTGAGTCATCAAAAATTCTCTTTACTTGCGTTACTTGGGGAGCGATATTACTAACTTTTGTAATGCTAAAATTTAGCTAAAACAAACTAGCGCTAACCTCATTAACTACATTCTTAGAGTAGCGCTAATCTCTGCAAGCGCGATCGCCTTTTTACTGAATGCGTCCAGCCAAATGAATTAACTGCTTCAAATTAACCAAGTACATCATTTTACTGTCCGCATCAACACTGACCCAGCCCTTAGCAATCAGCTTTTCCAAAATCTTGCGAGTTTCTTCCACAGAAATATCAGAGACTTGGGCTAGATCGGCATGGGGAATATCCAAAATTTCCATCCCCTTTTCAGTTTTTTGACCGTAATTTTCCGCAAAAGTGACTAATATTTTAGCCAACTTAACTGCTGGCGGTTGATGGCGCATTTGAAAGCGTAAATTCGACTGTCGCAAACGTTGTACCATCAACTGCAACATACGATGATGCAACTGCGAATCTTTAAAAAGAGTTTGAATAAAACGCTGTGCCGAAACACTAATTAACTGAACGCTAGATAACGCAACTACATCTGTCGAACGAGGAGACTCATCCAAAATAGCCATTTCGCCAAAAAAATCGCCCTGACTTAAAATGGCGAGAGTCGCTGCTTTATCGCCAGACAAACGACGAACTTTAACCCAACCAGAAACAATAAAATAAACCGCATTTCCCCAAGAGTCTTCCATTAAAACAGCACGATTTGTAGGATAATCGTGTTGGACGGCGACAGTTAATAACCACTCTAGGGTATCTTGATTGGCGTTATTAAATAGGGGAAAAAGCTCGCTAAAAGCTTTGGTCTCCATGAAAAATATCTAAAGGTGAGTAAAGGCAATTGCGACAGCTTACAACAATGAAACCTCGCATCCCAATGCAACCCAAAACTTAATTAATGAGATAGATGTCGCATCGTTACCCAAGCTGCCGTCAATCATTATATGCCCGTATCTTAGCATTCTGCCTCGACGGTTTTGGCAGATTCAACTCCGATTAACCCACAAAACTTATAGCGCTAGAACCAACCCCTGTTGCCCTAAAGATAATCAAATTGTTAAAGAACCCTAGCAATATTCCCAAAAATTCGACCCATAAAGGTCTGCAATTCCCCATTGAGCAGTAAAATGGAACGGGTAGCGATCGCCAGTTCTTTCAAAGTGCTAGACTTCGCCCTCAGTCTTACTGATTTGAGAGGGGGAAGAAAAGAAATGTACATATCGCCCAATCACCAATAACCAATGGTATAGTTTGTCTAGGTCAACTGCACAAACATCTCGCAATCCCCAACAACCTCCCAATTGAGTCGTTAGGGAATCCCCAAAGCAACACCGCTTTCCACCTTGTCCTACATTCAGGCTTCAGCATTCGTGAGTTTGGTACTTCTCCCGCTCAACCCTAGCAACTTTGCCAACTTGGGATTGTTTCAGGCAACTCCTGATAACACCTTATCCCAGTCGCTTCACCACTGGCAAAATCCACCTCACTGCTGTCATTCCCTCATCCGGATCGTTATTTCCCACTGCTGTAAAAGTTCTAATCCCCGAATCGGAGTTCGTTCATGAGTCAGGAAAGAGGTAAGAAACTCAAGTTAATGGTAGTTGACGACGAACCAGACAACTTGGATTTGTTATACCGTACATTCCGTCGAGACTTTCGCGTATTTAAAGCCGATGGAGCTGTCAGCGCCCTAGATACCCTCGAACAAGAAGGGGAAATGGCCGTGATCATTTCCGACCAAAGAATGCCCGTCATGAACGGCACAGAGTTCCTCAGTAAAACCGTCGATCGCTTTCCCGAAACCATCCGTATCCTGTTAACCGGATACACCGATGTCGAAGACCTCGTAGACGCAATCAACTCCGGTAAAGTCTTCAAATATATCACCAAGCCCTGGAATCCCGAAAACCTCAAAGCCGTCGTCCAGCAAGCCGCAGACACTTATCGACTTCTTAAACAGCGTACCAACGAATTAAGGCGATCGCTCCGTCGCGAAGAAGTTCTTAACGTCGTCATGACAGCCATTCGCGAATCCCTCGATTACCAAAATATGCTGCAAACCATCGTCTCCACCATTGGTAAAAACTTCGAGGTAGACCGCAGTTTGCTTTATCCCGTAGAAAATGAAAAACTCCTGCAAGATGTATTCTCTTATACAGCAGAAAACGGCGAAACCCATTCCGAAACCACCCCCACTGAACTCATCGCACAAGCCCTAACCCAACGTCAAACCCAACACCAACAAGACGAAAACACCACCCATTTAGCCATTCCCCTCAGCCTCAAACAGCAAGTTCTCGCGATTCTGTATCTCAGCCAGCACGATAGCCTCAACCCCTGGACGCAATCTGACATCAACTTACTCGAATCCGTCGCCGAACAAGCTGCCCTCGCCATATCTCAAGCCAAACTGTACCAACGCACCCAACAACAAGCCGAAAAAATGCGGGCAGAACTCGAAGTTGCCCGACAAATTCAACACAACTTACTGCGGCAAAGTTGGCAAGAAAGTGACCAAGTACAAGTTCAGGCTAGTTGCTATCCAGCCCGCGAAGTCGGTGGCGATTTTTTCGAGGTTTACTTCCATCCCCAAGGCGACGTTTGGTTAGCCGTGGGAGACGTTTCAGGGAAAGGCGTTCCGGCTGCCTTATTTATGGCTAGTGCCATCTCCATTTTGCGTCGCGAACTTTCCCAGGAAATCTCCCCCGAACCCAACCTGGTACTGCGAAATCTCAATCAAACCATGAATGAAGATTTATTCAGTACCAACTGTTTTATTACTATGGTTATCGCTCGTTATCGTCCGACGACGCAGCAACTTGCTTATGCCAACGCGGGGCATATTTACCCGATGGTATGGAATCATGCCCATCAGACGCAAAATGGCAACCCCCCAGATTATTTGAAAGTGCGGGGCGTTCCCATTGGAATTTTGCCCGTGTGGAAAGCCCAAGCTGGGGAATTGCAACTGGCATCAGGAGATGTGTTTCTACTCACGAGCGATGGCATTACCGAAGCAACTGTGACAAAAGCTATTTCTGAGGGGGACAACGAACCAAATCCCGGTTCAATGTTAAACCAAGAAGGATTGTGGCAGTTGATTCAACTGGAGTCTCAAGGGTTTAAGTTAGACTCTTTATTGGCTCGTTTTCGCAATTACACCAATCAGGTTCAAGAAGACGATCAAACTATGTTATCTCTGGAGGTTCTTTGAAAACACCCCTGCTGCAAAACGAGGAAACATTCATTTCAACCCAAAAGTAATGTTAAACCCGAAATTTTTACCCCAAAAAGGCATTTTTCTGACCTTACTTCATTCTCTTATTATACAAACCAAAGCCGTTCGAGAAGGACGGGTCTAACAACCCACTATTTTTTAGTAATTAATGAAGACAGAACTAAACATACCAAGCGATTTGAAGTTTTTAGCAGTAGTTGAGCGTTGGTTACTCGACTGCTTAGAAATCGAACTCGGCGACTCAGTGGATTGGACTCGTCAATCTAGCCGCTTGCGATTGGCTTTAGTGGAAGCGTATTCTAATGTGGTGCGACACGCTCACAAAGAGCAACCTCATATTCCCGTCCAGATTCGTTTAGAATTGAAAGACCGGGATTTTGTCTTGGAAATTTGGGATTGCGGCAATGGCTACGATTTGTCCACCTATTTGCCCCCCAAACCCAACGAAAAACAAGAAGGGGGTTATGGTTGGCTAATTATGAATCGGTTGATGGACAGAGTGGAGTATCAACTGCAAATCAACGGTCGTAATTGTTTGAAGTTAGAGACGAACTTAATCGCCGCCGAAACTTCCGAAAAGTCGTAACTTCAATCTAAGAATAGTATAGTTGGCGATCGCGTTGAGGCGCGATCGCTCTATTTTGGTATTGGTGTATAAAAAAACTGCATAACCTCCACCGCCAGGGACATATACTAAGTTGTAGCTTTCCCCCGCACCTCTCATGGCAAAATCTACCCAAAACCCCCTCAAACACCTCGCAGGCGGCTTCCTCCTCCTTAGCCTTCACTTAGGGGGTATTCCTGCCTTTGCTCAAACCGAACCCAATCCCACTCTCACTACCGAACAAACTACCCAACTCGAAGAAGCCGAACGCCTGACTCAACAAGTTGGACAACTGTATCAGCAAGGGCAGTATGAAGCAGCATTACCCCTAGCTCAACGAGCTTTAGCCATTGATGAACAAGTATTAGGTAGTAATCATCCCTACGTTGCTCAAAGCTTCAACAACTTGGCATTGCTGTATCAAGCAATGGGGAACTATAGCGAATCCGAATCCCTCTTCCAACGAGCTTTAGCCATCAACGAACAAGTATTAGGTAACAATCATCCCTCTGTTGCCACCAGCCTCAACAATTTAGCAGACCTGTACCGGAATATGGGGAACTACAGTGAAGCCGAACCCCTCTTCCAACGAGCTTTAGCCATCAACGAACAAGTATTAGGTAGCGACCATCCCTCCGTTGCCAGTAACCTCAACAACTTAGCAGCACTGTACCAAGCAATGGGAAACTATAGTGAAGCCGAACCCCTCTTGCGACGTACCTTAACAATTCTCAAAAAAACTGTAGGCGAAGATCATCCTAACTTTGCAGGAAGCCTCAACAACTTGGCAGCACTGTATCAAGTAATGGGGAACTATAGTGAAGCTGAACCCCTTTACCAACGAGCTTTAGCCATAGCAGAGCAAGCTTTAGGAAGCGACCATCCCTTAGTAGTAATAGCTCTCAACAACTTAGCAGACTTGTACCAAAATACAAGTAAATATAGTGAAGCTGAACCCCTTGTGCAACGAGCCTTAGCTATTCGCGAACAAGCCCTCGGTGAAGATCATCCCTCCGTTGCCACGAGTCTCAACGACTTAGCAGCACTGTACCAAAGGATGGGGAACTATAGTGAAGCTGAACCCCTTGTGCAACGAGCCTTAGCCATTCGCGAACAAGCCTTCGGTGAAGATCATCCCTCCGTTGCCACGAGCCTCCACAACTTAGCAGCACTGTACCAAAACATGGGGAACTATAGTGAAGCCGAACCCCTGTATCAACGAGCCTTAGCCATTCGCGAACAAGCTTCAGGTCGCAACCATCTTGACGTTGCTAGAACCCTCAACGGATTGGCAGTACTGTACCAAGATATGGGAAACTACAGTGAAGCCGAAGCTCTCCACCAACGTGCTTTAGCCATCAAAGAACAAGCCTTAGATAGCGACCATCCGTCCATTGCTAGAACCCTCAACGGATTGGCAGCATTGTACCGAGACATGGGGAACTACAGTGAAGCTGAACCCCTTTTCCAACGAGCCTTAGCCATTCGCGAACAAGCCCTCGGCAGCGACCATCTTGACGTTGCCAACAGCCTCCATAACTTGGCAGAACTGTACCAAGATATGGGAAACTACAGCGAAGCCGAACCTCTAAAGCAACGTACCTTAGCGATTGTCGAACAAGTGTTAGGCAACAACCATCCTATCGTTGCTACTAGCCTCAACCGCTTGGCATTACTGTACCAAGCCCAAGGAGACATAACTTCAGCCACCGACTACCTCAATCGCAGTCTCAGTATCCGAGAAAACAACCTCTCCCTCATCTTTACCACGGGTTCAGAAGCTCAGAAGCAGGCTTATATGAATACCTTCTCTGGTACAACTCATGGAGCAATTTCTTTACATCTCCAAGATGCCCCTAACAACCCCGAAGCGGCTCAAATCGCTTTAACTACCCTGCTGCGACGTAAAGGACGTATTCTGGATGCCCTCACTGAAAATATCCAACTCATTCGCGAGAACTTAACCCCAGAAAACCAAAACATTCTCGACCAACTTGCCGCTACCCGCACCCAACTGGCAAACCTAATTTACAATAAACCGGAGAATCTGAGAGGGGAAGCCTACAAAACCCAAGTCGCCAACCTCAAAGCCGAAGCCAATCAACTCGAAGCTGAACTTTCTCGTCGTAGTGCTGAGTTTCGCACGATTAGCCAACCCGTTACCATTGCAGCCATACAGCAGCAGATTCCCACAGATGCAGCATTAGTTGAATTAACGCTTTATTATCCTTATGATGCAAAAACCGACCGATTTGGCCATCCTCGTTATGCGGCTTACATCCTCCAGGCTACAGGTACGCCGCAATGGGTAGATTTAGGGGAAGCAGCCCCCATTAACGCAGTTGCGAAAGACTTACAAGAATCTCTCGCAAGTCAGGACAGTAGTCTAGATGTCTTGCAAGAAACTGCTCGTCAACTCGATTCAATGCTTATGCAGCCGATTCGGGCAAAATTAGGCAATAAAACTCACATTCTGCTTTCCCCGGATAGTCAGCTTAACCTGATTCCCTTTGCGGCTTTGGTGGACGAAAATAATCAGTATCTCGTCGAGAATTATCAAATTACCTACCTCACCACAGGACGGGATTTACTGCGTTTACAGAACCAACAACAACCCCGTCAATCCTCAGTGATTGTCGCCAATCCCAATTATGACGAACCAGGGGTAAATAACTCACAAGTAGCATCAACTCGCGGTAGCAATCGACTTATTTCTGGTATTGATGTGCTGATTTTTGACCCATTGCCGGGAACTGCCGAGGAAGCGGACGCGATTCGGCCTTTACTGCCAAATGTTACAGTTTTGACAGAAGCAAAAGCGACGGAACAGGCGATTAAACAAGTCGAAGCCCCCCGCATTCTGCATATTGCCACCCACGGCTTTTTCGTTGATGTGGATTTAGTTGCACCCGCAGCCAATCCCTTTGAGAACATTGGTGATTTGGGGTTACAGGCTGGCCCTGATACTGATACTTCGCCCCCAGCACCCGTAAACAAAGAAAACCCGCTTTTGCGTTCGGGTTTGGCGCTGGCAGGCTTTAATACTCGTTCTAGCGGTGGTTCTGAGGATGGAGCATTGACGGCGTTAGAAGTGGCGGGTTTGAATTTGCGGGGGACGCAGTTGGTGGTGCTTTCGGCTTGCGAGACGGGAGTCGGGGATGTAGCGAATGGGGAGGGAGTGTACGGTTTGCGTCGAGCTTTAGCCATTGCGGGGGCAGAAAGTCAGTTGATTAGCTTGTGGAACGTGAAGGATAGGGGGACGCAGGAGTTGATGGTGGATTATTACCAGCGTTTGATTGACGGAGAGGGGCGGAGTGCGGCGTTGCGGGAGGTGCAGTTGGCGATGTTGAATGACCCTACTTATCAACATCCTTTTTTCTGGGCGGCGTTTATTCCGTCGGGGGAGTGGGCTGCGATGGATTGAGGTTAGCCCTCACTCCAAATATCATTACCTCACAAAAAAGGACAACAATCGGTAGAACGGGGTTTTCGCTGACTCAATTAAATTTTGGACTTGAGCAAGGGCGCTTATCCCTTACTACGAACGAATGTTTACTGTAAGTTACCTTCGCCGTCAAACGACATCGTAACCCCACTCAACGGCACATAAACGGGGGTTTCGGTGGATTCAATGAAGGTGGCGGTGCGAGTCCCCGGAATGACCTCGCCGTTGTTGGTGGCGGCTTCATTGGCGTGAGACGCGATCGCACTTTTCGGCTTCACTAATTCATCGATAACATAAGCCGCTTCAGTAGGCCCGGTGGTGAAAATATCGCCAATATTAATTACCGCTAATTCTGCTCCGTATTGATTGGCGACAACGGTTTCTTGTTCGGCTGTTACCCCGGTATCGCCGGAAAGATAGACCACCAAGCCGTTAGAGAAGGTAATCACATAACCTGTCGGCGGTCCGATATAAGCGGTGAGTCCAGCTTCGTTGAGGTGTTCCCCCAGTTCGCCTTCGATAAAATCGCCACTGAGTCCGTTAGAATGAACTGCCGGGACAGTGGTAATACTTACGCCCTCGATTTGTCGCGAAGCCCCGAAACGTACTAATTGTACCGAGTCGGCATTCCCGCCTAAGTTGGCGACTTTGTTGGCGAAAAAGCTGGCCATTTCGCTACCAACAATAATCTTGGCATTTTTAGCGATCGCGATCTCAACGCTATTAGAATTAGGAGTCGTCACAATATCGGTCTGGGGTTGAGCGCAAGTACCTTGATTCACAGTCTCGATGCGGCGATCGCCCAAGTGATCTCCGTGAACGTGAGAAACTAAAATTACATCAATATCCCCCAAACGCGGATCGTCAGCCCCAGCCACGGTACGCCCCGCATCGTAAAGTATACGCAAGCCATTGGGGTCTTCCAGGACGAGAGCGCGATCGAGGGTGCAAAATTCCCCATCATGGCTGCCTAAAGGCGTAATTTCGACTACCGAGGTAGCGGCAGTAGCAGCAGAAAATTTCAGTACAATTACTGACACCAACAGTGTCAAGAATAGGTAACGCAGTAACTTCATCGCTCGATAGGGTTGAGATACATATTTTTACCACCATAGCAGCAAAAGTCACCGAATTTTCCGAGACTTATCGCTCTTTTTTACTCTAACTTTGCCTCCGTATATTCTCGGTTCAGAATAGCGCGATCGCCCCCTTCTTTTCGTGGAAAACCCCGAACCCACTCAACCCGGTTATACTTCAACTTTGGCAAAGTCTAACTCTACTCAGTCCTCTTTTTACTCTCCCGACTCATTATTGAATGTATAGAAATATACATTATCAACTCTGACTCCCCTCTTGCCGAAATAGCTCACTTGAGATAACACTAGAATGATTAACCAAAATCAACGCTGTCAATATTATTTCAGCGCCAATAAAAAACAACCAGGTGTTATCCTGCCTTTTTCTTAAAAAACTGCGAAATCTCAGGAACTTGCTGACACAAATCTACATCTAAGCCGAACCAGCAGCTATCTATAACGTTTTAGCTTCGGTGACGATGCGAACCGTTTTTTCTGGACTTCGTAACGTTATTATGAGTATTCGCCATCTTAATGACGCTTTACCGAATGTAAAAGTTTCCGAGATTCTGCGATCGCCTTGTGTGTCAAAAATCGCCAGAATCTTAAGCAATTCTTTGGTGTTTTGAGGAGTTAAATACTGTGAAAAATTTATCCAACATTAAATTACTATCTTCAACTGTTTTCTTAACAGTTCTCGGTTTAAGCAATGCCCAGAATGGGACAGCCCAAACCCTACCCGCATCCGAATCTTCCCAGATTACTGCGCCAACCCCCGTCCCCAACATGACCGTCGCCGACAACACTAGCGACACCTTCGTTTGGGAACTCGACGCTGCCGAACTCGATTCCGGCCTCGATACCCTGGTCAACCCGGAACTCGATACGACTGTTCCCCTGGCTCAAACTTTTCAAGAAAATGCCGCAGAGTTAGAAGTCGCCCCAGAAACGGAAGTCACGCCGGAAAGCCCTACCGGAGCGATGATTCTGCCCCTCGACGGCATCAATCCCGAAGACCCGATGGCGCAAATCCAAGGAGCAAATCGTTTTCGGGATGTCTCCCCTGGGGATTGGGCATTCCAAGCCCTCAGCGACCTAATTTCCCGCTACAACTGCCTAGTCGGTTATCCTGACGGCACATTTCGCGGTAACCGCCCCCTCACTCGTTACGAATTTGCTGCGGGTTTAAATGCCTGTATGCAGCAAATCGAGCGTCTCATCGCTGCGAGTACCGCAGATTTCGTCACCCGCGACGACCTCGAAACCCTGCGGCGGTTGATGATGGAATTTGAAAACGAACTCATTGCCCTAGGGGAACGGGTAGACACCCTCGAACAGCGCGTCGGTTTCCTCGAAGACAACCAATTCTCAACAACAACCAAGTTATTCGGTCAAGTGGTCGCTGGGTTACAAGGACGCAGCAGCGAAACCTTCCTTATTGGCGGTTTCCCCCAAACAGACAACGGGGACAACATCAACCTCATTACCAACGTCCAACTCAGCCTCATCACCCAATTCAGCCCCAACAGCATCCTCCTGACCGGCTTATCCGCCGCTGACGGCAACACCCAAAGTCAAAACGCCTTCCGAGATGGCTATGTCGGACTGAGTTATGAAGGAGACAACAACAACGATGTCGAAATCAGCGACTTGAGTTACCGTCACCTGATTAACAACCGCGTTGCCGTTATCGTCGGCCCCGTAGGCATAGGAGCAGTGAACGTCTTTCGGGGGTCAAACCGAGTCGAAAGTGCGGGTTTCGGACCCTTATCGCGCTTTGCCCAACGCAACCCCATCATAGCCACAGGAGGCAGTGGTGCGGGGATTGGCTTCGATTGGCAAATATCCCCCTTTGCCAGCGCCCAAGTCTTCTACAATGCTAGTAATGCCAACGATCCCGATGTTGGGGGTATTTTTGGGGGGACGAGCAACAACACGGCGGCAGGGGCGCAATTAGTGGTATCGCCTTCGCGCAAGTTTGACATTGCCCTGCAATACATCAACTCCTACTCGCCCACGGGCATTCTAGGTTCGGGAGTAGGAGATTATATTACAGCCATTCCCGCACCCCGCGCCCCGATGCTGACCAATGCCTTGGGAGCGAGTGTCGAATGGCGAGTTGCCCCCCAAGCGACGTTAGGAGGCTGGGTCGGTTACAGCAATTCCGACTATAAAGGGGCAATTGGCACGATTACTGGCGGAGAAGTCGAAATCTGGAACTGGATGGCTTATCTCAATTTCCCGGACTTGGGGGGAGAAGGCAATCTGGCGGGATTGTATTTCGGTCAACCGCCGAAAATTACCGGGAGTCGCTTGCCGAGTATTGGGGGCTTGGTGGGGTTGAACATCCCCGGATTTAACAGTTTGGGGAATGGTTCGGCTCGCGTGGGTCAACCGGATACGGCGTATCATTTGGAGGGCTTTTATCGCTTCCAAGTCAGCGATAATATCAGTCTAACTCCAGGGGCGATCGCGGTGTTCAATCCCGGTCATAATTCCCGTAACAATACCGTCTTTATCGGTACTGTTCGAGCGACTTTGAGTTTCTAAACGTCGTAGTATTGAGGGGGGAAGCCAGTCTTCCCCTTAGTTTTGGGTAAGTGAGGAGCGCGCCGTGCAGTTACGCAGATATCACCAAATTATTGTCTTGGGTACTTTGGTATGGGCTGATTTTGGGGTGAGTTTACCAGGGGTGAAAGCCGCAGAGGTAGAAGAGTTACTCGACCCAGTAATGGTTACTGAGGACACGGGAGAACTGAACCCCACCGCTCAAATTCCAGCAGCAAGTCAATTTCGGGATGTCTTGCCGTCCGATTGGGCGTATCAAGCCTTACTGGAATTGCGCGATCGCTATGATTGTTTGGCAGGATATCCTGATGATACATTCAAGGGCGATCGCCCTCTGACTCGTTACGAATTTGCGGCGGGACTCAATGCTTGTTTTGAAGTTATCACTCGTCTCCTCAATTCTCCCGATGCTGCAACTGTGCCTCAGAGCGACCTAGAAGTTCTAGAGCGCTTAATCCGAGACTTTCAAACCGATTTCGCGATTCTACGAGGTCGCGTCGATGGTATCGAAGCCCGCACCAGAGAGTTGGAACTCACCCAATTCTCAACAACAACCAAGTTATATGGTCAAGTAGTCGCTGGGGTACAAGGACGCAGCAGCGAAACCTTCCTCATTGGCGGCTTCCCCCAAACAGACAACGGGGACAACATCAACCTCATTACCAACGTCCAACTCAGCCTCATCACCCAATTCAGCCCCAACAGCATCCTCCTGACCGGCTTATCCGCCGCTGACGGCAACACCCAAAGTCAAAACGCCTTCCGAGATGGCTATGTCGGACTGAGTTATGAAGGAGACAACAACAACGATGTCGAAATCAGCGACTTGAGTTACCGTCACCTGATTAACAACCGCGTTGCCGTTATCGTCGGCCCCGTAGGCATAGGAGCAGTGAACGTCTTTCGGGGGTCAAACCGAGTCGAAAGTGCGGGTTTCGGACCCTTATCGCGCTTTGCCCAACGCAACCCCATCATAGCCACAGGAGGCAGTGGTGCGGGGATTGGCTTCGATTGGCAAATATCCCCCTTTGCCAGCGCCCAAGTCTTCTACAATGCTAGTAATGCCAACGATCCCGATGTTGGGGGTATTTTTGGGGGGACGAGCAACAACACGGCGGCAGGGGCGCAATTAGTGGTATCGCCTTCGCGCAAGTTTGACATTGCCCTGCAATACATCAACTCCTACTCGCCCACGGGCATTCTAGGTTCGGGAGTAGGAGATTATATTACAGCCATTCCCGCACCCCGCGCCCCGATGCTGACCAATGCCTTGGGAGCGAGTGTCGAATGGCGAGTTGCCCCCCAAGCGACGTTAGGAGGCTGGGTCGGTTACAGCAATTCCGACTATAAAGGGGCAATTGGCACGATTACTGGCGGAGAAGTCGAAATCTGGAACTGGATGGCTTATCTCAATTTCCCGGACTTGGGGGGAGAAGGCAATCTGGCGGGATTGTATTTCGGTCAACCGCCGAAAATTACCGGGAGTCGCTTGCCGAGTATTGGGGGCTTGGTGGGGTTGAACATCCCCGGATTTAACAGTTTGGGGAATGGTTCGGCTCGCGTGGGTCAACCGGATACGGCGTATCATTTGGAGGGCTTTTATCGCTTCCAAGTCAGCGATAATATCAGTCTAACTCCAGGGGCGATCGCGGTGTTCAATCCCGGTCATAATTCCCGTAACAATACCGTCTTTATCGGTACTGTTCGAGCGACTTTATCTTTTTAGTTGAGGTCAGTCCTAAAGGACTTACTACAAACGATTTTTTCCGAATTGCGAAAACTATCCGACTCAAACGTCATAAGTAAACAAGAGCGAATCAGACGACAGATTGAGTCGGGGCAAATCTACATCTAATCTTTTTTACTACTCGCGCACGGAGTTTTTAACATGATTGGCAAACCAATGAAAGCAGTAAAATCAGTTCTATTTTGGGGTTTAGCAGGCAGTTTAGCCCTTGCGGCAGCCCCTGAAGTCAATGCACAAGTTCAAGTTAACGGCGGTCAAGCCGACGGACAAGCTGCCTTCTTCGTCCCGGATAGTAACGGCAATATCCGTTTGTTTGATATCAACATCGACAACCTGAAACTAGAAACTTCGATTGGTACGACCACCAACGCTATTTTCACCCCAGGTGCTGCCTTATTCCAAGATGCTAACGGCAACAACAAGCCGGATTCTGGCGATACTGGCTTTTTACGCGGGACTTTAGCCGGAACTGCCTTTACTCAAAATGGTTTCCCGGTTATCTTCACAGGTCGCGAAACTTTACTCGGTTTCTCTCTCGATAGCTTCAGCAGCCAAGTTGAC
Organism: Jaaginema sp. PMC 1080.18; assembly: GCA_035968055.1. Classification (GTDB taxonomy): domain Bacteria; phylum Cyanobacteriota; class Cyanobacteriia; order Cyanobacteriales; family Spirulinaceae; genus Jaaginema. The sequence goes on from JAWQFT010000013.1 coordinate 20,226, forward strand.
ATTACAGGAACTTTAATCAGCCCTCAACAAGTTGGAACTGCACCGTTACTATTCTTCCCCAATATCAAAGCTACCCTCGCTTCGGGTTCGGCTTTTGATGCAACCCTAGGGGGTATGCAAATTGGTGATTTCTCAGCGACATTAGATAGCGGTGTCATCGATTTACCTTCGACTCTAGCTTTCCGGTCTACCTCTACTCCTCCGACAATTCCGGGTAATGGCTATGGTCGGCGGGTGAAGTTCAAGTTTGAAGGTCGTAACGTCACTCCTGATACGTTCCTTTTCCCGGCTTTTGTTACCAACGGTAGCGGTAGCAGTTCTTCTACAAGTGGTAGCGGTTCTTCTACAAGTGGTAGCGGTTCTTCTACAGGTGGTAGCGGTTCTAGCACCACAACAGCGAGTAACAGCTTGCGCTTTGCAGGGGAAGTCAACCGCGAATTCAAGATCGAAGTACGGGACGGTCGGGGTCGCAACCGCGAGTTCAAAATCGATGGTAACTTCGGTTATGTTGATATTGCTCTGGGTGGCTTGAGCCGCGTTAATTATCGTTCTGATGGTACGGGTATTGATGCCAGTCAACCTCTCGATTACAAAATCGACGGGGAAAGCAACGGGATTCTTTCTCTCTACGGACCGAGTTCTGTTGCATTTGCGGGTGCAAGTCGTCGCGACACCAAGTTTAAGTTTGAACAAGGTGGTTCGAGGTTAGAAGGCCGCAGCGATGGTTCTGTTGATTTCTTTGCTTCGTTTGGTTTAGGTTCTCGCATTGACCGCAATGTTACTTTTACCAACTTTGACACTTCTAATGTTCAAAGTGCCAACTCTGGCGATAGCGATTTGTGTAATATTTGCGACAGCAACACCAATCTCAGTATTGGTAACAATTTAACGATCGCCAACATTAGCTTCCGGCTCGGTTCTAAGATTAATTTCTCTAACAGTTCCAGCAGTTCCAGTAGTTCCAGCAGCAGTTCTAGCAGTACCTTAGAAGGCAGCAATACCGCAGTCTTGATTGCACGTTCTAGCTCTGCGAATACTGATGTTTTCTCTCTATCGGGTAATAGCGCAGTTGCTGAAGCGCAATACAAGATTTATGCGTCCAATTCTCGCAATAAAGTACGCGTCGTTAATCGCGGTAATCAACGCTACTTTGTAGTGTCTCGCGGTCGCGGTTTAGCATTGGGTCGTCGTCAGGCTGCTTTTGCTCAAGTTGGCCCTGGCTGTAAGTTCTTCCCCGGTTTGGTCGGTTTACAGGAAATCAATCCGGATGAGTTACCAGATACCGATGTTGATGTTGATGACGACGATGACGACACCAATGTTGATGTTGATGACGACGATGACGACACCGATGTTGACACCGACGACGACGATGACACTGATGTTGACACCGACGACGACGATGACGACACCGATGTTGACACCGACGACGACGATGACGACAACACCAGTGTTGAAGGTATCGAAGGTTTAGGCGAAATTGACGAAAGCGAATTGCCTCCTACTAATAACTCTGATTCAGATGCAACAATGCCTGCTGATGGTGTAAATCCGAATGATACGACGACTCCGGATGACACAACGACTCCCGACACAACTCCGGATGATACGACGACTCCGGATGACACAACGACTCCCGACACAACTCCGGATGACACAACAACTCCTGATGATGCAGGTGTCTAATTCAGGAGAGTTACTCCGAGTATAGAGTTTGATGTAGTCCTTTTGGATTGAATTTGGTGAGGTTCTAGTCCACAGTCCCCGAATCGCGATTTTACGATGATTGGGTTCTGTGGATTTTTTTGTGGGTTAAAGTTTTAGAGTTCTGAAGATATTGGTGCTTATGGTTTGGTTTGATGCGCTTCGGGAAGGTTTGATTTTGACGGAGGCTGATTGGCGATCGCTTTCTGTTTCTCTTTTGACGGCATTACAACAGCACGATTTTGAGGTAAAATTGCCCGACCATTTACAGTCGGATGTTGCTCCTCGTATTGTGTTTTTGTCGGTGAGCGATCCCGCAGGGATCCGCGTAGCGGCACGCGTAACTCCCGCTTTTGTGGCTCGCGGTAAGGGTTTAGGTTTAGCCAGAGCGATTAATACGGCGCTAGAACGACTGATTCGCAACTTTTCTCCCGATTATACCCCCCAGTGGTTAAAAATCGATATTGTTCAAGAAGCCATATCTTCGGTACGTCTCAATAGCGATCGCCCTTTGGGATTTGAACGCAGTTTGCAGGGGTTGGCGTTTGCAGAAGAATCCGCGATCGCATTTCTACCGGAAGAATTGGTAACGCATTCTTTGGTTTTACAAAATCAAACTTTACACCCTGGCAATATTATTAAATACCTCGAAAAACAGCCTGGTAGTCAGCAAGCGTTTGAAAAAATGACTCAGGCAAAATCCTATAAGGTTTATCGCTTTATTTGTTCGAGTTTCTTCACCGATGGCACAGAAACGGTGAATTTATATCGCGGTCATCGTCTGTTTAATGACTTCTCGAAGGAAATGGTTTTGGAGGGGGCGATCGCCGCAGGGGAGTATCTAAAACCCAAAATTGATACTGAGGGCAAGTTTATCTATTGCTACCACGCTAAGACCGATAAAATTATCCCAAAATACAACATTTTGCGTCATAGCGGGACGATATACGCCCTTTTGGAACTTTTTGAGGTAACCGAGGATAAAGACCTGTTGACGGCAATCCAGAGGGCGATCGCCTATTTACTTCAGCAAATCCAAAGTGCCACGGCAATTTCAGCCACCGGGGAAGGGGATTGTGTCGTTGAAGCCGGAGAAGTCAAACTAGGGGGTAATGCCTTGGCCGCGATCGCCCTAGCAAAATACACCGAAATTACCCAAGATACTCAATATCTCCCCACAATTATCAATCTCTGTCGCTGGATCGAGAGCGTTCAGGACGAAACCGGGCAATTTCTCATTCACAAACAAGCCCAAGACCAAGAACCCGACGACTTTCGCTCCAGTTACTATCCCGGTGAAGCCATTTTAGCCCTAGTGCGACTCCACGCCCTCACTCAAGACCAGCATTGGCTCGATATTGCCGAAAAAGCCGCCAAATACCGCATTAACAAGCATAATAATTCCCCAAAAGCCGTCCCCCAAGACCACTGGTTTTTATACGCCCTCAACGAGTTATTCCGTCAGCGTCAAGTTCCGGTATATTTAACTTATGCCGGACGCATTGCCGACGCGATGATTCAAAGTCAGCAAATCGATCCGATGTATCCCGATTGGTTGGGCTGCTTCCAAGAACCCCCGCGTTCCACCCCCACCGCAACCCGCACCGAGGGCTTATGTGCAGCGTATCGTCTGGCGCAATTTTCCGGTAATTCCTCCCAACTTCAGCAAATCCTCGAAGCCATTGTCTTAGGAGTCGCATTTCAACTCCAGACCCAAATTCGCCCGGAAATTGCCCTGTATTATCCAAATGCGTCGCGATCTCTGGGCGGATTTCGCAAGAGTTTGACTCACTCCGAGATTCGCATCGATTACGTCCAGCACAATATCTCAAGCTTATTGGGATTGTACGCGATCGCGGCAGAACAGCGCCAAGCTTGGGAAGCACAGCAAACTTAGGGCATAAAAGTTGCCATCAGCCCTCACCCCAAACCCCTCTCCCACGGGAGATGGGCTTCTCAATTCCGATTTTTACAAGTATACCGACGCTTTACTCTAGTGCTACAAGGTAGCATACCCAATCCATTGCGCGATCCATCGTCCATCCCATAAACCGCCCTCGGATTGAAATCCGGGGCTAATAGTAACAAAGTCCGGCTTCGCGGACTTAATCGGTGGGTTTTTCTAACCAGATTGGGTCTCACAGCAATCTTGGCAATGATACGATCGAGAGAGTTTAGCACATTACCCCTAAGATCGATGGTTGCCATTCCTGCCGGGTTTAGTCCAGAGGAGTATTTACAACTCGAAGAACGGGCGTTAACTCGCCATGAGTTTCGCTCTGGTTTAGTGTACGCGATCGCTGGTGGTAGTGCCAACCATAGTCGGATTGCGATTAACTTATTGACGGCGTTTAATCTCCATTTTAGAGGCGATCGCTGTCAGTTTTTTTCGGGGGATGTGAAGCTCAATTATGCAGAGCATTTTTATTATTATCCCGATGCTTTCGTGACTTGCGATGCAAGGGATCGCGACGATCCCTATATCAAGCGTTATCCTAAATTAATTGCCGAAGTAATGTCTCCATCCACGTTAGAATTCGATCGTGGTAGTAAGTTTGAGGATTATCAGCGTTTAGAGACTCTACAGGAGTATGTCTTGATTTCTCAGGAAATACAGCAAGTTGAGGTGTTTCGTTGGGAGAATGAGGAGTGGAATTTGCGGGTATTTAATGCGGGAGAACAGGTGGTGTTTGCCAGTATTGAATTAGAGATGGCGATCGCGGATTTGTATCGAGGAACAGATGTTTTAGCTGTGATAGATAAGTAAAAATGAACCAAATTACTCTCAAAAATCTAGACCCCCAACTTACCCAAAACCTCCAACAAAGAGCAGAACAAAACGGACGTACTCTCGAAGCCGAAATTACTGCCATTCTCGTTAGTGTCTTGAATTCATCTGCACCCACTGAACCCAATCTTGCCACGGCAATTCAACAACGCTTTGCTGAAGTCGGGGGGGTAGAACTTCCAGAAATCCCACGGGAATCTGTGAGAAAACCACCCACTTTTTAGCGGTATCATGTTTATTTTAGACACCAACGTTGTTTCCGAATTGATGAAACCTATTGTTGCGTCTTCAGTAGAAACCTGGTGTGCATCACAACCGAGGGATAGTCTTTACATCACCACAATTACCCAAGCAGAAATTTTGTATGGCATTGCCATTTTACCTGCGGGAAATCGGCAAAAACGATTACTGAGTCTTGCCCAAGCCATGTTTCGAGAAGACTTTGCCACCAGAATTCTACCTTTTGAGCAAAAATCTGCCGAACATTACGCTACCATTACCGCCCATCGTCGCCGTCAGGGAAACCCCATTTCTCAGTTTGATGCTCAAATTGCCGCTATTTGTCGTACTCATCGGTACGCGCTCGCTACTCGTAATGTTGATGACTTTGCCAACTGCCAAATCGAAATTCTGAACCCGTGGGAGAGAGGTTTGGGCTGAGAACATTAATCGATATCAAAATAAAGCTGCTTGATGTCAAATTCAAGTTCGAGACTGGCAAAATTCACAATCTCACCCTTTTCGTAAACAATCGTTTCCCAGGTATCATCAGCCCTACGACGACGACATTCCACTCGCTGGCTGTCTGGAGAAATGAGGACATATTCTTCCAAGCTATCCAGTTTTTGGTAATCGCTGAATTTGAAACCGCGATCAAAGGCTTCGGTACTTTCAGAGAGGACTTCAGCGATAAACTTAGGGTAGCGTTTAACGAAACGATCGGCGCGATCCCGAAGGGATCCGCGTAGCGGCACGCTTTCATCACAAGTCACAAAAGCATCAGGATAGTAATAAAAGTCTTCCTCGTAGTTGACCTTAACATCGCCATTATAAAGACGGCAGGATGTACCCCCCAAATGCGGGTTAATCAGAGTCAGCAAATTAACCGCAATTCGTGCGTGAGCATCGCTTCCCCCAGCCCTTACATAAACTAATCCTTGGCGATATTCGTGACGGATGGGATTGTCGCGATCGATGATTAAGTATTCGCTGGGTTTAATGTGGTGAGGGACAGCAATCATTATGTCCTTCTAAATTATGGTCAATTAAGAATTTCATGCTTGAGATGCACGTTTTTCTCGAATTGCTTTGAGTTTAACACTGCTTGCTGGGGGGCGATCGCGCTGCACCGTAACTAATCGACTTTTGGGTAACAATCAACAAAAGATAATGCTTCTTCATCAAGGTAGCCTGCAATAGCCATTTCAATAACAGCCCATACCGGATAATTCATATTTTCGGCTCGCATTTCTAACCCATGACGGATTGCTTCAGGTAATCCTTCTAGAAAGATTTGTGCTAGTTCAGGTGACAGATGTTCCGAAGCCGCAGGTTGAGTTTGCATAGATTAATCTCTCGCTGGAATTTTGACGTTGTAAGGTGGATTAACAGCTTGAATAATTAGACGTTCTAATTCCAATGATAGCTTTCTCCACTGAACAAAATCTAGAACGTAAAAAGTAATGCGGATGTCTTGAGCGTTCAATTCTTCGATAAAAGCCCAAAGTAAGGCTTTGTGACCTCCGCGAAAGCGGTCTCGTAAAGTTCGAGTTTTCCCAATGTAAAGGATTCCCAGAGTGCGGTGCTTAACTGCGTAAATTCCAGCCTTCATTGGCAGTTCGCGAAATTCTTTGGATAGGACAATACATTCCTGAAACGGAGTCAATGCCAGAATCTGTAATATTTTTTCAGCTTCTTGCTCAATGGATTCAGGCATGATCGAGGGTTTTTAGAGAGTTGTTCTTATGCTACTCCAAAAAAGCGATCGCACTACCCTAAAAAATAACAAAAACGCGATCGCACTCTTGGGGAAGGAAGCGCGATCGCTTTGTCACAAATATTCTTTTGGGTTGAGGAAAAATGTAATTACATCACCCAAAAACTTTGTAGGTCAACTATTTCCGCAACCGAATATATCGAGAGGGATTTCCAATAGTATACTTATGGATTCGGTGCAAAGTACCATCGCCTTTAAACAATCCGTCACCATCTAGATCTCCGTCAAAATCACTGAAAGCATGGGATTCAGATACCCAAATATAGCCATTTTCAACTTTTTCAACAATAGCCACATGACCATACTGTCCGCTAGTCCATTGAGCTACATCACCGGGCTGAGGACTATTGACAATTTTCGCGCCATTGGATAACACACTACCCCATTGATTTGCGTTGGGATAGCCGCTCATGACGTTATCTGGATTAAACCCCAATTCTTTCAGACGACCATAAGCATACCATGTACAGTTTCCTTCACGCCATTTGTTAGTACCCATGACGCTAGAGCCAAAGCCATATTTTGCATAGCCATTACCATTAGTGCCATAGAATTGCGAACGGGTGTTGAAGTATTGGTATCCTTGTGTGGTCAGGAGGGGAGTATGAGAAGTATTATTCCCGCCTCCACCATTATTGTTACCACTTCCTTCGCTGACATAGTAAGCAGCAACGTAACCAATTTGAGAGCCAACTTTGACCTTATACCAATCATTACGACCGCTGTAAGTTCCCCCTGTGACTTTTTCCAAAATGGTTAGCTGTGTACCCTGATTCAAACTACCAATTTTGTTGTTACCAACATAGGGAGAAGAACGGAAATTCAAAGGAAGATTACCAATATTGCCATTAACATAGCCTGGCTTGGTTGCTTGAGGAAGGTTGAGCTTCCACTGATGGTAACGATTCCCTGAGATGGGATGGGGATACATATAGATTTGATTGCCATGAGCGCCCCCTGAATCCAAAGCACGACCTGTCGCTTTGTTAACGATGAGATAACCACTGCCATCTTTTTGAATCTTCCAGAGATGGTAAGGATTGTGCGTCATGGGATCGGGATGAGCGTAAGGCAACTTCCCATTAGAACCACCCGCATCCAAAGCTTTCCCGGTGGCTTTGTTGATCAGCATATAGTAGTCGCCGACCTTGTGGAAACCCCACTGATGGAAACTATTGCCCGCATTGGGGGATGAATGGGGGTAAACCTCATGGTGATTACCACCAGCATCTAAAGCTTTATTGGTGGGTACGCTGACCACGGTCGAGAAATGCAAGCCCGGAAAACGATCGAGAATTTTCTTGACAACCCAAGATGGATGGAATCCGGGACGCAATACCTCAGTTGCTCCGTTAGTGCGGTTGAAAGCAATCCGACCGCCTTCAAAGTCAGAGAAAGTCGTATTGTTGCCGCCGTCATACTCGCGACGAGTAGGCATTCCTAACCAGTGATATGCACCGACGAGAGCAGTGTACTTGCGGCCAATTACACCCCAGGTTGCTACCGAGCCTGTTTTGGGCGAATAGTGGATGCGGGATGTGCCATCGTATCCGGCGAAAGCTTGCCAAATCGAGCCAGCCGGCTTACCGGATAACACATTTTCATTAGAGCGCGGATAACCTAATTTACCTTTTGCACCCCCCATAATTTTGTACTCGGCTAAGTTGCCGTGCCAAACCCAGAAGGCTTCGTTGGCACCATCTTCAAGCATCAACAACATTTCGTTACCGTTCTTATCCCAGAACTTCTGCGTCCAGCCATTTCCCCAGCGATAAGCATTCCCGATAGGAGTCAAACCGTTGCTGCCACCTTTGATGCGGTCGTAAGCTGCTCGGAAAAGACGAGGAGAGCGGGATTCGCGACCAATTTTGAAGTAATTTGTCCAACTGGATACACGGGCTACAATGCGGGAACGAGCGTTGCTAATACGTTGGTTAATCGGAGTCCAAACTCGTTTGACGGCGTTGGTGACGCGGTTGCGAATGTTGCTGACGGTGTTACGGAATCCTTGTTTGGCGCGAGCGACCCAGTTGGAAACGCTACTACGAATACGCTGGATATTGTTAGTAAAGCTGGTCTTGATGCGCTGACGCAGTTGGTTGGCAGAGCTGACACCCTGGCGCACGGTTTGACGAGCGCGATTGATGGTCTTGCTTGCCCATTGTCGCAGTCGCTGGCTAGCTGACTGACGCAGGCGGTTGAAGTTGCTGGTTACTCGTTGACGAGTCCGATTGATGTTGCTGCTGAAGGTGCGTCGGACTTTGCTGCTATGACGAGCAAGCGATCGCGTCACCGAACCAAAGCCCTGACTTACTTTACGACGAACCCGGTTTGAGGCATTGACCAGACCTTTGAGGGTACGACGGAGAAAGACGGGACGCTCGTTGATGCTGGTGGTTTCTGCGGTGAGTCCTTCAGGATTTGGAGTCGTCCCAGGAATTTCCGGCCAAGTAATCAGGGAAGCAAAACTCACGGCGGCCGCAGCATTGAGTACACCCGCACCAGTTTGGGCATCCCAATTGGGAGCATCTAAATCGGTTGCGGTTCGCTTGAGTAGTTGAATAACTTGCTGATAGCTTAAATCGGGGTTAGCAGCCCAAACTCGCGATACAGCGCCCGTTACTTGGGCTGCGGCTAAGGATGTACCCGCATTTTCGCCATCGCTACCCGGCGCGAGTAGATCGAGTCCTGCGCCGTAGCTGGAATAGTCAGCTTTAGCCCAATCCTCGGCAGCACCGACTGTGAGAACATTGTCGAAGTGACGAGAGGCTTGTCCCAAGGCGGAGATTTTACCGTTATCGTTTCCGGCGGCGGCTACCACCAATACATTATGCTTGCGAGCATATTCTAAAGCATCCCATTCTGCGGGGGTAAGGCGATCGCGTACCACAATTTGACCGTCTGGTAGAGTTTCAGTCAGGTCAAAACTGAGGTTGACAATGGCGTTGGGTTGACCGGATTCTTGAGCCGCATCAACAAATTCGATTAAAGACTCAGCCCATTTCCCAGAACCAACGCTACGACCTAACCACAGAGGTGCAGTTTCGTTATTCGCCGCGATCGTTTGTAAAACTTTTGTACCGTGGTTGTCCCCTTCCCCTGCGGCTAAGAGTGAGTTGTCGTCACCTGCGACGAAATCTGAACCCAAAGCCACAGGATTCGCTGTCACTTCAGCATCCTCTAGGTTAAAGCCTGTATCGAGAATCCCGATTGTGGGTTGGTTTGCAGAGGGTAAGTCCAGTTCGCTGCTGACTTCGGACATCAAACTTTCGTAGAGTTCGTCCCGTTCGGCATTACTCAAACCGTTTTCTGCTTGCTGCTGGTTAGCAATCTCTTGAATTTCTGTTTCTAGGGCTGCGAGTTGGTTGTCTAGTTCAGTACCAGCATCTTCGTAGATAGTGGCTGTCACATCTGGATCGCTTTCCAGTTGACTCAGTACGGTTGCAAATTCTGTCTCGGCTGCTGTGATGTCGCTACCCCAAGCATCTGGGTCATTTTCTAAAGCAGCAATTTCGCTGAATAACTCGGCTTCTAATTCATCAATGAAGGCTTCAGTCGCTATCTCGCCGTCGCTATCGTCTGCTGAACTTTCTTCTAAGTCGGGGTCTTCAAGTTCGGTTGTGATGTCGTAGTTATCTTCGCTCAAATCTTCATCGAAGATATCGGTATCTTCAGTTGGAACTAAGTAGGGATCGGTATAAGCAGATATTGCTTCTCCTAATTCTCCTTGAGTCCAATCTCGGTCTGCATCAATAAGATCATCAATGAGACTGGCTTCGGCAGTTGCACCTCGGACTTGGAAAACAATGTCGTTGTAGTCTTGGTCTGTAAAACCGTCTGTACGCAAGTCTTCCATGACGAAGGTATTGCCGTCACCCGTTACATCGGCAATCTGACCAACGTGGAAGGCATCTTCGGGGTTGGCGGTTTCCATGGAGAACAGGGGACGAGTTGCACCGCCGATACTGGGGTTGTTAGCGACTTGCTCAACTGTACCGTTGGGAACGAGCATCACGCCAAATGTGCTTCCGGGGTTCATGTCAACGGTTTTTACGCCTTTGTATTCGCCAGAGTTAAAGTTGCTTTCCCAGGACATTTTGCTCTCAAATTTTGCGCCTTCAGTAGCATCTTGGATGACGATGTGACCTTCGGTGGAGTTGGTCAGGGCGCGACGGGCGGCTTCACAAAAGTTTACAAATCGGAGTTTTGCTCTCATTCCAAACCCTTCTCTCACGGGAGGTGGGCTTATTTTTTAAACTGGTACAGTGATGGTTAGAGGTGTTAGATTGATGCTCAAAGCTAGAGTTGGTGCGTGATGCTTTACTCTACTCAATGTCTAAAACTTAAGTTATGTGGTGTCATGCACTTCTAAATTGCTTGTCTTTCGGTGCGTTACGCTGCGCTAACGACACCCTACTTAATCTAAATTTTTAATTGGCGCATAATTGAAACGACGCGATCCTCGGTGGTATTATGACGGCAAAAATTCTGGTGATTGAAGATGAAGCCAAACTCGCCCAATTTATTGAGTTAGAGCTAAAGTACGAAGGGTATGAGGTGAAAGTGGCGTTGGATGGCTTTAACGGCTTGACGACAGCCAGAGAAATTCGTCCCGATTTGGTGATTCTCGATTGGATGCTACCGGGAATTTCGGGAGTGGAAATTTGTCGGCGTTTGCGGGATACGGGGGATAAAGTGCCGATTATCCTGTTGACGGCAAAAGATGAAGTGAGCGATCGCGTGGCGGGATTGGACGCAGGGGCGGATGATTATATGGTAAAGCCTTTTAGTGTGGAGGAACTTTTGGCCAGGGTGAGGGCGCATTTGCGACGCAACCAAGAAGACGATCCCAATCAGTTACAATTTGGCGATCTCAAGCTTAATCGTAGCACCCGCGAAATTTATAGGGGCGATCGCCCTATCGAATTAACCGCCAAAGAATTTGACCTCCTCGAATACCTGATCTCTCATCCTCGTCAAGTTTTGACACGCGATCGCATTCTCGAACGGGTTTGGGGCTACGATTTTATGGGGGATTCTAATATTATTGAAGTCTACGTTCGCTATCTGCGTCTTAAACTCGAAGCCGAACAAGAAAGCCGTCTAATTCAAACGGTACGCGGTGTGGGCTATGTTTTGCGCGATTAGTTTGCTACTCGAAATAATTATTTTTAATCCTTTAATTAATCTTTAATCCATTTTCATTAACTTTGTGACAATCGGGGTTAGAATTAAGAAGAGAGCCACAGGGATCGTAGTAAACAGTTAATTCAACTAATCGAAAAGTCATATTTTTCTCTTGAATTTTTGCAAGTCATCATAAGTTATTACGTCTGACTGGCTCATATCTGGAAAAAATGAGATATCAGTCTGCGAGGATTTATTGTTCTAGTTGCACGATCCTCGTCAGTTTTCGTATCTCAAAAATTACTAATAGTAGGAAATTGAAATGAGTTTAAAGCAAAATGTTGAAGTTGTCCCCCTTGGTTGTTTTTATCCCGGTAAAGGCATGGAAGTTTGTCCGGTACAAACTCGTCATAATCCTTTAGAATCCCCCGGAATTTATAGCCAAGAAACCACATTAATTACCCTTCCTTCGGGAATTGTTAATAATTTGTATGTGCATCAACACCAAACCGACCAACTATTTTGCGTGCGAGGCAGTGCTGTAATTGTAGTTTGGCAAAATCACGAATACGAGTACATTTTACTCACAGAAAATAATCCAGTTTTAGTCAAAATTCCGCCTTCTATTCCCCACGGTAGTGTTAATTTAACCACCAAATCTTGTACACTTCTAAATTCTATCGTGCGCTATGCTCCTTCATCCAGTGGCGATTATCGCTCTGTAAAATTACCCCAAAATTACGATTTAGAAGCGATCCGCCAACTATTTTTAAATGTTAGAGAGTCGGTAGTTAGTACGCAATCTTATCAAAAAGCCTAACTGGTATTGAGAGTGGCGAGTTAGCGATTAATCCAACCTTAATTTATTTTCAAAAATGGCTCGTCAACGTAAAAAATCCGACCTTCCAACGAAAATTTGTGTTGTATGCGATCGCCCTTTTACTTGGCGCAAAAAATGGGCAGATTGTTGGGATGAAGTGAAATACTGTTCCGATCGCTGTCGGCGCAGGCGATCGCAAAACCAGGATAACAAGAGTTAGCAGACAAAGTTATCTTTTGCGAACTTATAATAATGAATAGAAGTTACTTATTGACAAAAGTAGTTCAATTTTATGATTGCTATTCCTGAAAATAAGCCTTTAACCCCCCAACAATATTTCGAGTGGGAAGCCAAACAAGCACTTCGCTATGAATATTTTGATGGCAATGTTTTTGCTATGACTGGAGGTTCTTTGTCCCACGGTCGTATCGGTTTGAATGTGAGTTCACTGCTGAAGTCTCATCTTCAAAGTCAAGACCGAAAATGCCTTACTTTTAACTCAGATTGTAAAGTAGGAATTTCAGAAGCCGGGCCGTTTACTTACCCAGATACCAGCGTTAGTTGCGATGAACGCGATCGCACAGCAACAGAATTCATCCAGTTTCCTTGTCTCATTGTAGAGGTATTATCGCCCAGCACAGAAGCTTATGACCGAGGGAAAAAATTTGAGCTTTACCGTCAGTTAGAAAGTTTGCAAGAATATGTTTTATTGGGTTCTGAAACGAAGACTGTTGAAGTTTTTCGACGGGAAGCAAACAGATTCTGGTCGTTCATTGCTTACGCAGAAGGAGATGAGGTTGAATTCGCGAGTGTAAGCTTAACAATTTCAATCGATACTATTTACGAAGATGTTATCATTACGCCATCTCAAAACCCCAAAAGTGCTTCGTAAAACCTTCTTTCTCCCCAACTGACGATGCTGATGACTATTAACTGATGACTGATAACTGTAGAATAGCTATGCTCAATTAAACGATCCCAAAAGAAAAATAAAGCAATGTCCGTTCAACCCAAGCTGATTATTCACGGTGGTGCAGGCAGTTCCCTCAAAGGCAAAGGCGGTTTAGCCGCAGTTCGTCAATCTCTGCACGAAATTGTCCAAGATATCTACAACCTCCTACTGAACGGTGGTAGTGCCACAGAAGCCGTTATCCAGGGCTGTAAGCGCCTCGAAGACGAACCTCGCTTCAATGCGGGAACGGGGTCAGTATTGCAGTCTGACGGGCAAATTCGCATGAGTGCTTCTCTGATGGATGGCACAACTCAACGCTTTAGCGGTGTAATTAATGCTGCTCGCCTCAAAAATCCGATTGAATTGGCAAAATTCCTGCAAAATGAGAGCGATCGCGTCCTCTCAGATTATGGCGCTGCTGAAATCTTACGGGAACTCAACTTTCCCATTTACGATCCCCTCACAGATTTGCGCCTCAACGAATGGATGCAGGAACGGAAAGATAATTTCCAAAAGAAAATGGCGGGAACTGTCGCCGAAGCCGAACTCACCGAAGCGCGACGCGGTACGATTGGGGTAGTTGCCCTCGATAACCAGGGTAGAATTGCGGCAGGCACTTCCACGGGGGGTAAAGGCTTGGAACGCATTGGCCGCGTTAGCGATTCGGCAATGCCTGCGGGTAATTATGCCACAACGAATGCCGGAGTGAGTTGTACGGGCATTGGTGAAGACATTATCGACGAATGCCTCGCTGCCAAAATTGTGATTCGGGTGGGGGATGGTTTGTCCCTGGCAGATGCCATGCAGCGCTCGATGCAGGAATCTTACGATCATAAACGGGATTTGGGCGCGATCGCCATCGACAAGACCGGTACAATTGCTTGGGGCAAAACCAGCGAAGTCCTCCTCGCGGCTTACCACAATGGACAAACCCTAGACGATACCCTGGAATGGACAGAGAACGCACTCAGCAACTCCACCCCCTAACAGCGCTTTATGAAATTAAACGTTGAAATCCAAGGTCAGGGCTTCCCCATTCTGTGCTTACACGGTCATCCCGGTTCAGCCCAAGCCATGTCCGTGTTTACCGACCATCTTTCTCAACGTTTCCTGACTCTAGCCCCGGATTTGCGCGGTTATGGTCGCAGTCGCGTGCGCCAAAACTTCACCATGAACGACCACCTCGACGACTTAGAAGCCCTCCTCGATGCCCATAACATCTCAGAATGCTTGCTTTTGGGTTGGTCGTTGGGGGGCATTCTGGCGCTAGAACTGGCTTTGCGAAATCCCCAGCGCTATCGCGGACTGGTCTTGATTGCGACTTCAGCTTGTCCCCGCAGTAACCATCCGCCCATTCAATGGTACGATTTACTTTACACGGGGATCGCTGGGATCGTAAACTGGATTATACCCAGTTGGACTTGGAACATCAAAACCTTTGGATCGCGCTCTTTGTTTCGCTATTTACTCGGTCAGCAAACCCCAGAAGCTTACCGTTACCTAGCGACAGCAGCGATCCCGGCTTATTTACAAACTTCAGCCGCCGCTCAACGAGCGCTCAATCAAGCCCTTCAGCAAGGCTACAATCGCCTTGATGTTTTGCATCAAATTACGCAGCCTTGCTTGGTTTTAGCGGGCGATCGCGATCGCCATATCACCGCAGAATCAAGTCGCATCATGGCGGAGAAACTACCCCACAGTCAGTGGTACTGTTACGCCCACCGCGCTCACCTTTTTCCTTGGGAAATCCCAGAACAAATGCTTCAAGACATAGATGCTTGGTTAGACCAGCATTCAGTCATATTGTCTTCGGAATGAAGCGCGCAGCATCGTCAGTCCCGACAGGATGGCGATTCAGACCGGGAATTTCTCAAAGCGACTTAAGGATAACTTCCCCAAAACTATGACCACTGACCACTGAGAGTGGAGAATCTCTCACGGTCAAACATCTCCCCCATGTCATCAAAAATGGTCAACTGTTTGGGTTGCGTGCGTTCAAAACTGACCCCGACAATATCTGCACCTTCGTTTTTAATGTCTTCGATATAGCCTCCATTGGCGGCTTTGGCTTCTGTGAGTGAAAGAAACGGGCCGAAGTAATAAATACACTCAGGACTCTTGGTTTCAATTTTCACCCAGTAAGCCCAGCCGAAGAAATCCAGTATCTCGATCAACATCTCCTTCATAGCTTTCCCCAGTTTGGCAGAATTTAACCAGGCATTATAGCGCCTGTTGAGTTTACATTAGTTAACGATTATGGCGTTTCCCTTTACTTTATACTTCTTCTTCTCGTTTTTTTAAAGTCTCTGTGTCAGTAGTTTCTAAATAAATTTCACTCGACCAACGCTGACGGTAAACTTCGTATAACGTCATAGCTGCCGCTACAGAGGCATTCAGACTGGGAGTTTTGCCTTTTAGGGGAATCGACACCAAAAAGTCGCAATTCCCCTGGGTCAGCAAACTCAGACCCTTGCCTTCCGAACCAATGACCAGGGCAATCGGGCCGGAATAATCTACGGTGTGTAGGGGTTTTTCCGCGTCTGCTGTCGTTCCGTAAATCCAAAAACCCGCCGCTTTCAATTCTTCTAGGGCTTGGCGGAGATTGACAACTCTAGCAACCATAAAATTTTCTAAAGCACCCGCCGCCACTTTCATCACCGTAGAAGTAATCCCCACCGCTCGGCGTTGTTGTAGCACTAAGCCCTGTGCGCCAATGGCTTCGGCTGTACGAATAATTGCGCCTACATTATGGGGATCGACGATCCCATCGGTAACGATAATCACTGGATTTTGGGTAGCAGCTTGGGCTTGGGCAATTAAATCTGCAAGATCGAGATATTCATAAGGAGCAACTTGGGCAATGACTCCTTGGTGATTTGCGCCTTTGCTAATTTGGCTGAGACGACGGGGTTCGACCTCATCGACAATACAGCCTTTGGCTTTAGTATTTTGAATTAAGTTATGGAAGCGGGGATCGTAGCGCAAGCGCGGGGTAATCCAGATGCGATTAAGTTGGCGATCGCCTTCTAAAGCGGCTAAAACCGAGTGACGGCCGTAGATCAGATCGCTATCTTCCTCCTGATAGGAGTCGCGATCGCGAGCAGGGTATTTCGGAGATTGCTTGTCCCGAAAAGACTTGTTGTTGGGTCTTGGCTTTTGCGCCATATTGTTAAGGATTAATGACTTTTACGATTAAGATTTGAGATTATCCAGTTCTAATTTTGCCAATAACTGGTTGAGGCGATTGGGATCGGTTAAGTACAAATAACCAATCAAAGTTTCTAAACTGGTCGCTTGGCGGTAAACTGTCGCCGCTAAACGCTGAGGGCCGCGAGTCGCCGCATTGCGTCCTCGCCGTAAAATTTCCCGTTCGGCTTCGGTGAACTCTAATTCTAGCGCTTGTAAGTGTTCCGCTTGCCGTTCGGCTCGCGCTTGAGCCACCACCTGTCGGTGATAGGCTGCCGGGCGTTGGGGGGGTAATAAATAATGAGTGCGAAGGTAAAGTTCGTAAACCACATCTCCGAGATACGCTAACGCCACAGGCGATAATTGTTGAACTGCCGACAAATCTGCCGATATTTTTGAATCCGTCGCGATCGCCTGCAAACGGACTTGAGAGCGCTGTTGCGACCCTAGAAATTTTTTGCGATCTCGTCGAGCCAATCCGATTCCTCAATTTCTGGCTTGCTTAATTTTACCAGGAACGGCAGAAAACCCCATCGGACAATCAAAAAAAGCGCTATCCGATCGTCAAAATCAGACAGCAGTTGTCAAGAATTATTTAATTGTTGAGTCACAGTTAGGCTTGGGTAACCTTTTCGATAGCTGCGTCAAGAGAAGGTTGTAAAGACAGAAAGTTCTCTAAGCGAACGAGTTTCACTGTTTGAGTGACGCGGGGATTTGAAACAATTTGTAAAGTCCCGTTCGCAGTCTGCGCTTTTTTCACAAGCTGAACCAATGCTCCCAAACCCGAACTATCCACAAAATCAATATTGGAAAGTACCAAAATTGTATTAGGAGGTCCTTCCTCAATAAACTTGCCGATCGTCTTCCGGAAAACAGGCTCAGAGAAAGCATCCAGCAATCCAGTTAAGTGAAAGATTTGACAATTGTCTTTCTCTCTAACTTCGCGAGTTCCCCGCAAACTCACGGTCAACTTAAGTGGCTCAGAAATAATTTCCTCCTACACTGTAGCGTTTTTGAGTCAATGCTCTAGTATATCGAGAAATCGCCATTTTGGGGAGTGAAATTCTAGGATTGGGAGCGGAACATCTCAACAACACCGCCTTGCTCGGGCCAAGCCCAACTAGACTGGAGTAGCGGCAGCCCTTGGGTCATCCATTAGCTTGACAAACTGCTCAAACAGATAATCAGCATCATGGGGACCGGGACTGGCTTCTGGGTGATACTGCACCGAAAAGAACGGTAATTGTTTATGACGCAAACCCGCCACCGTTTGGTCGTTCAGATTGAGATGAGTAATTTCTACATCCGCGCTCAAAGAATCTGCTGTCACCGCAAAACCGTGATTTTGGCTGGTGATTTCCACTTTTTGTTTTAAACCGGCGGGTTGGTTCAAGCCCCGATGGCCAAAGGGAAGTTTAAAGGTTTCTGCCCCTAAAGACAATCCTAAAATTTGGTGACCCATACAAATGCCAAACGTGGGTTTTTGGGCTTTGAGGAGTTCTTTAGTAGTTTCAATGCCTTCGCGCACAGCCGCCGGGTCTCCCGGGCCGTTGGAGAGGAAAATACCGTCGGGATTGTATTTCAAAATTTCTGCTGGGGGCGTATTAGCCGGAACGACAATGACGCGACAACCATAACTGGCTAACCGTTGCAAAATATTGCGTTTGATACCAAAATCGATGGCAACCACGGTAAATTTTGGCTCTGAGGAGTGACGCTCAGAAAGACAGTATTCCCAGCAAGTATCGGTGGGGTTATCCCATTCGTAAACTTCTTTGGTGGTGACTTCTTTGACCAAATTTAACCCTTTCATACTGGGGGCTGCCTGGACTTGTCGCAACAATTCTTCAGGATCGAGGATTTCGGTGGAAATACCGCCATTCATCGCTCCGGTTGACCGGAGTTTGCGGGTGAGCGATCGCGTATCAATGCCGTAGATGCCTACAATCTTATATTGACGCAGATAATCCGGTAGCGATTGTGTCGAACGCCAGTTACTCGGTCGCTGACAGATATTCCGGGCAATCAGTCCTTTGGCCTTGGGGCCGTTGGATTCTTCGTCTTCGAGATTGACTCCTGTATTACCCAACTCAGGATAAGTGAAGGTGACAATTTGACCGCAATAACTCGGATCGGTCAAGACTTCTTGATAACCCGTCATCCCAGTATTGAAAACGACTTCGCCCAAAGTTGTACCCGTTGCTCCGACGGAGTAGCCGTGATAAGTCGTACCATCGGCAAGCACCAGTAAGGCTGGATTGGTGGCTAAAATAGACATAGCAATCGTGATTGGTGTGATTGGTTAGTGATGAGGTAAGGACGTTCAATTTGAGAGCTTGCCCAAAACTCAACCTCTAACTTTAACAGCGATCGCCCAACGCAACGGCATACCAAACAACAATTCGCATTTTTTCCCTAAAAACACGGAATTCATCAGGAATCACAAGGGATAGTGACGTAGATTATACCTAACCCTTGACCAAGGTCACTTCTTCTGACTTGACAGCTTCCTATACTGAGCGATAAGGGGTTGCATTATAACTTTCCTAAGCGAGAGACTCCAATTCAGGATTCAGACTATCCCTGAAGCGATCGCTCACCTTGGGAAAAAATGTTTCAGACAGGTATGTCAATAAATTTCGATTGAAGTTACAAGTTGCGACCGGAATTCACCGCGTTGCACTTCGATCGACCAACAGTTGCCACCGATTGCCACCGATAAATATTATGCCAGCTACTTCTTATCCCGATCCTAACAATGTTTCCTTGACCCCCGTTGCCGAGGTAGACGACAAAACTGCCAATGACGACCCCGAATCCTTCCTAGAAGACGACTTGATTGAGTTAGAGTTAGAAGACGCGAAAGACAATCAAGCAGCCAAAGGACTGAATCGCAGTACCACAGACCTCGTGCGGTTATACCTTAGCGAAATTGGCCGCGTCCCCTTACTTCAGCGCGATGAGGAGGTATCCGAAGCCCAAAAAATTCAACGCTACATGAATTTACTGGCTTTGCGGAAGGAAGCGGCCAGCACCAAAAACAAAATACCGTTTTGGTGGGTTATGGTTCTCCAAAACTGTCTGCAAGAATCTCAAAATTCCATTGCGGCGGCGGTTTTTGACACCTTAGTGCGTGGGGAACTCAACGACCCACTCGTACAACCGATTATGGCTCAATACGTCGCGGCGATCGCCATTCACGACCGCCTCGCTGCCCAACTGGGTCATCGGCCATCCTGGGAACGTTGGGCTGCTGCGGCCACTTTAGAAGTTAGCACCCTCAAAACCATTCTGACCCAAGGCAAGCAAATCTCAGCAGAACTGGCAGGCTTGAGCCTTGCCGAACTCGATCGAGTCCAAAAAGCCGGAGTTCGTGCTAAAGAACACATGATCAAGGCGAATTTACGCTTGGTCGTATCGGTGGCGAAAAAATACCAAAAACGCGGTTTAGAACTGCTGGACTTAATTCAAGAAGGAACCCTAGGTTTGGAACGTGCGGTAGAGAAATTCGACCCCACGAAAGGGTATCGTTTCTCCACTTACGCTTACTGGTGGATTCGTCAAGGTATCACCCGCGCGATCGCGACCCAAAGCCGTACCATCCGCCTCCCCGTCCACATTACCGAAAAACTCAACAAAATCAAAAAAGCCCAGCGCCAAATCTCTCAACAAAAAGGTCGCACTGCTACGACAGAAGATATTGCCAAAGAACTCAACATGACCCCCGACCAAGTGCGGGAAGTCCTGATTCGCGTTCCCCGTTCTGTCTCCTTAGAAATCAAAGTTGGCAAAGAAAAAGACACCGAACTGGGTGACTTACTCGAAACCGAAGGAATGTCTCCAGAAGAAGCCTTGATGCGCGAATCTTTAGGCCTCGAACTTCATCAACTTCTCGCTGACTTGACCATACGCGAACGGGATGTCATTCAAATGCGTTACGGTCTCAATACCGGAACGGCTTACTCCCTCGCTGAAATCGGTCGGGCTTTGGAACTGTCTCGCGAACGAGTCCGCCAAATTGAAGCCAAAGCCTTACAAAAACTCCGTCAACCCAAACGTCGCAACCGCGTGCGGGATTATCTCGAATCTTTGAGTTAAAGCTGGCATAGTTTAGAATAATCGAGGGAGCGAGGTCGGCTCCCTTTTTTTGTGGCTAATTCGCCTTTGTTTCTCCGACAAACTCGCGAAAATTAAACTGATTTGCTCCCGGATGGCAAGTCCTACAACTATCGACCGAGGGAGAATTAGTGAAAGAAACATCGGGATGAAGGGCTTGGAAATAACGCGAATCGTCAAAGCGAAAAGGAATACCAAAATCTTCCCCTCCCAAAGAGCGAGAAAACACTTGGATATAGTTCCACATCGTCACCAATTCCGGGCCGATGATGCGGGGTAAACTTACCCCATAATGGCGATCGCGATTTTCTAATAATTCTTGCCAGGTTTGGGTAGGAAACACTGCCGGAGGAATGGCTAAATGACAAGTGCTGCAATACTCTAGATACAAACTCTGGCCGAGTTGATATTGTTCGGGAACGGGATCGGTGGTGGTCACAGGGGGATTTTGCGCCAGCACTTTCGCCATCCCTCCACCCAGGAGGATTGCCCAAACCGCAATCAGAGTGATAATCCCCCAGAAGGCGATCGCGATTTTAACTTTAGGTCGCCAAGAAATTTTAGAAAACATGAATTTACCCTTACAAAGCAACGGGAACAGTACTTAAAAGCCGTTCGACAATAGCTTTAGCTTGTTGTCCCCCTGCGGGAATCAGACGGTGAGTTAACACATAAGGTGCCAAGTATTTTACATCGTCGGGGATGGCATAATCGCGACCATCTAGGAAAGCCAGGGCTTGGGTTGCTCGTTGTAAAGCAACTGTTCCTCTAGGGCTAACACCGAGGGTAACGTCTGAGTCCTCCCGCGATGCCCGCACTAAGTTCAGCATATATTGTTGCAAAGAGGTTTCTACTTTGACCTGTAAAGCCGCTTGTTGGAGGGCAATGACTTCTTCGAGGGAAATGCAGGGTTTGAGGTCGGCAGTGGCTTGGTGATGTTGCTGACGCTGCAACATTTTGATTTCTTCGGCTTCGGTGGGATAACCCAAACTCAAAGACAAGGTGAAGCGATCCATTTGGGCTTCAGGGAGGGGAAATGTGCCTTGATATTCGATGGGGTTTTGGGTGGCGATCGCGAAAAAGGGTTTTGGCACTAAGCGCGAAACGCCATCTACCGTCACTTGCTGCTCCTCCATGACCTCCAAAAGCGCCGATTGCGTCCGGGGAGTAGCCCGGTTAATTTCGTCGGCGAGGAGGATATTGCTAAAGGCAGGCCCGGCGAGAAATTCAAATTCGCGACTGCTGGGATTCCAAATATTTGTCCCGGTAATATCGCTGGGTAGCAAGTCTGGCGTACACTGAATGCGCCCAAAATCCCCATGAATCGAGCGAGCCAGGGATTTAGCTAAAAGGGTTTTTCCTACCCCCGGAACATCCTCTAACAAGGCATGGCCGCCACTGAGGAGGGCGACTAAAACCAAACGGATGGCTTCTTCTTTGCCCACAATGGATTGTGCGAGATTGTCGATCAAGGCCTGGAGGCTTGGATTCATGGGATTTCAGGAAAATAAAGGATTAGCACTGCTACATTTCAAAGTCCAGCATTCCCTTAGCTGCTTGGCAATCGCGGCTGATTTGAGCTTTGAGAGCTTCGAGGGAGTCGAATTTCTGTTCGGGGCGCAAAAAGCCCTCTAAATGGACGGTGAGGGTACGCTCGTAAAGGTCGCCTCTCCAATCGATCAGGTGGATTTCTGGGAGGGGGCGATCGCGATCTTCGACGGTGGGACGACGACCCAAATTCATCACTCCCAAATGGCGCGATCGAGTTTCTCCTTCAATACTCACCCAGACAATGTACACGCCGTTTCCCGGCAAAAATTTGCGTTCGGGGAGTTCGAGATTCGCAGTGGGAAAACCGATGGTGCGTCCCAGTTTTTGCCCGGTTTTGACTGTTCCGGTGAGACTGTAAGGACGACCGAGTAAGCTATTAGCCGTGGCGATTTGGCAGTTTTCTAGGGCTTGACGAATGGCAGAACTGCTAATGCGATCGCCACCGTTGGTTTGTAACGCCGAAACGGCCACTTCAATGCCCGATGCGGTGGCAATGCGCTGTAAATCTTTCGCCGTCCCGGTGCGATCGCGTCCAAAACAAAAATCCGCCCCCACACTAATTATCCGAGCGTGGAGTCGCTCGATTAAAATATCTTCGACGAAGGCTTGGGGACTCAAAGCCGCCAATTCGCGGTCGAAGGGCAATACAATTAACTGCTTTAAACCTTGTTGCTGAAGTTGCTCGACTTTTTCGGGTAGGGGAGTCAGTAAAGCTTGCGGTTGACCCGTAAAATATTCTCGCGGGTGAGGGCTAAAACTCACCACAGTCGGGTAAACCGCGTTCGTCGAACTCCGAACTGGAACATTCAGAATTGGTTGAAAAACTTGTTGGTGGCCCCGATGCACGCCGTCAAAATTACCGAGGGCGATCGCCGTTGGCGTTAAGGCGGTCTCTGGTGTTGATGTAACCCACACGCTTCATACTTTGTTACAGAACTTTAAAGAATTCTAATCCTTTTAGGCCGAAACTGAAACCGTTTAAGCATCATTGTGGGGTTCATCCCCTTGAGGTCGCAGTACCAAAGATTTTCCTTCTTGAGCTAACAAAGAGTTAGGAAAAGCCACAGCCACTTTTTCCCCGATGCGATCCAAGAAATCATCATTGTGTAGGGGGTCGTGATGGAAAATTACCAACTGCTTCACCTTCGCGGCCTTAGCGATTTTGACCGCTTCTTGCCAAGTGGAATGTCCCCAACCCTCTTTACTCGATTTAGGCGAATAATATTCTTCGTCGGTGTAAGCCGCGTCAATAATTAGCACATCCGCTTCCTGGGCTAAAGTCAGAACGCTGGGATCGAGGCGATCGGGATAATGCTCTGTATCTGTTACATAAGCCACCGAGCGACCCCGCCAACTCACACGATAACCCACAGCTTGCCCTGGATGATTCAGTTTGGCACTGTCGATGTTCACCTCATCCAGATGCAAGGTTTTTCCCGGCACAATGTTATTAAACTGCAAATCGGCTTGCATCACTTGTAGTGGGACGGGGAAGTTTGGGTCTAGCATTTGGTCGTGATGTCGCTGCTTAATTGTTGCACCATTGGGAGCGACAGCACCGTAGATATTAAAGCGATTACCGGGAATAAAAGCTGGGGTAAAAAAGGGAAATCCTTGAATATGATCCCAGTGAGAATGGGTAAAAAAGATGTGACCTTCGACGGGCAAATCTTTCATGAGAGATTGACCCAAGACGCGCAAGCCCGTCCCTCCATCAAAGATAAGGCGTTGGCCGCCGACTTGCATTTCCACACAGGGCGTATTGCCGCCATAACGAACCGTTTCTGCGCCAGGACAGGGAATACTGCCCCTTACGCCCCAAAAGGTCACCTTAAATAAATCCTGATCGCTAGACATGGGTGGTTTGAAGCTTCAATATTCAATAGTTCTGTATTTTGGGTGGCGATCGGTCTTGAGTCAACGAGAACCGATACAGATGTTTAACACTGAGCCAAAAAGTTTGATTGTTGGCGCTGACCGGGGGTTAGCGCTGAAGCAGTCTCATGGTTTGTGACTTCTATTGTAAGCAGTTTCTGTAGTTTTACCAACATGGGGATCGCCTCAGAGTTAAACTCTCGGTACAATTGCCCCTAAAACTAGAAATTTCTGCGATCGTTATTGTTGCGGTATTGCAATAAACCCTGGTTGTATCAAGGCATCAAGTCTAATTTTAGCTGATGGTGATGGCTATCACATTAACAGCCTAGATTGATTCTGTCTCGAAGTTATCTCAACATCCAGGTGTGATTTCGCTCACTTCCAAAGACGAATCGATCATTTGATGAGCCAGTCGTTAACTTAATGATTTTCTGGCTTGGAAGTCGGGAAACCCTGGGAAATTTCTTGTAGAGAGTAGCGATTGGCAGTTCTCTACTTTTTTAGCGGGGTAAAGAACTTGCTACCGTAAAAATACTAAACTTTATACTCGATCGCACATTATGAGTCGTCCAGACGAACGTTCGATTTCTAGCGAACTCCTGCTCCAAGGCAGTATTCTTGGCGGTATGGTCGCTATTTTCTGGGTTGTTGAAATTCTCGATCTTGTTCTGTTTCAGGGCAATCTCGATCGCTTTGGGATTATGCCCCACACTTTAATCGGTTTGCGCGGGATTATTTTTGCGCCCTTTTTACACGGTGGTTTGGGTCATCTGATCGCCAATACTGTACCGTTTTTAGTGCTGGGTTGGTTGGTTATGTGGCAGCGCACCAGCGACTTTTTCATTGTTACGCCAATTGTGATGCTTGTTGGTGGTTTAGGTACTTGGCTGTTAGGAGGAAATGCAGTTCATATTGGCGCGAGTGGCTTGATTTATGGCTATTTTGGCTTTTTGCTGCTGCGGGGATTTTACGAGCGCAGTTTGGGTTCAATTATCTTGTCTTTAGTGGTCTTTTTCTTGTATGGCAGTATCATTTGGGGCGTTTTACCTTCAGACCCGCGTATTTCTTGGCAAGGGCATTTATTTGGCTTTGTGGGCGGTGTTTTAGCGGCTCGCTTTATTGGTAAACGCAGTCGTTCTCAACGTCAAAATGAACAGTGGAAAAATGATTTGGGTTTGTAAATTCTAAGGTTTCAATCTGTTGTAAATGGGCAAAAAACAAAAATTTCCTCACCTCGTCGGCTCAAAGACCGAGCATTATGGCAAGCCGGCTGGCAAACTCTTCACGAGATGAACGAACCGGAAGCGGTGGATGAGGAGATTATTTTTTATGAGTAATATTAAGTTTAAAATGTCTCAACGGGTTGATTTTTGAGATTAACCAAAGACCAACAACTAATAACTAATAACAAGTAAATGGTAGCTGTTGCCCTCGAAAACGTTTCTAAGGTTTACGATAAAGTGTCTGTGGTGAAGCATCTCTCGTTTGAGATTAAGACGGGAGAAGTGTTTGGTTTGCTCGGTCCGAATGGTGCGGGAAAATCAACGACGATTCGGATGCTGATTTCGTTGACTCAACCCACAGAAGGCAAAATCGCGATCGCGGGGTATGATGTACGTCGCTGTCCGGTACAAGTGAAGCAAAATATCGGGGTGGTTCTGCAACAAACCAGTGTCGATGGGGATTTGACCGTATGGGAAAATCTGGAGTTTCACGGACGGATGCACCATATCCCCAACCCGAAGCGCCAAAAAGCGATCGCCCAATGGCTTGATTATGTCCAACTCAGCGATCGCGCTGCGGATTTGGTTAAAACTTTGTCGGGGGGGATGAAGCGCCGCTTACAAATCGCCAGAGCGCTGTTACACGAGCCACAAGTGCTGTTTCTCGACGAGCCGACGGTGGGCCTCGATCCCCAGAATCGCCGCCGCTTGTGGGAGATTATTCGCGACCTCAACGAGCGCGGGGTAACGATGTTGTTGACGACTCACTACATGGAAGAAGTGGAATTTTTGTGCGATCGCATTGGCATTATGGAAGCTGGAGAGTTGATTGAATTGGGGACGCTCCAGCAGTTACGCTCAAAATATGGCGAGGGTTTAGTGATTTCCCAAAATGGCGATCGCATCGAGTCCCAGTTTTTCCCAACCCTCCAAGCCGCGAATCAATATCTTGATAACCAGCCGGACAAAACAGGCATGATGTCTCGCGAATCGAATCTAGAAGACATTTTTGTGCAGTTAACCGGACGTAAATTGGATTAACCCGAAATTTCCCTTAAGTATGACGCAATCTCCCCTAGAATCTTCAGTTGTTACTAATTTAGCGCCGATTATTGAAGCAATTTTATATCTCAAAGGCCAGCCCCTCAGTTTAGCCGAAATTGCCGAATATGCCGGGTGCGATCGCGACTTAGTACAAGATGCCCTTTTAGATTTAATGAACGATTATGCCCACCGCAATAGCGCTTTAGAAGTCGTTGAAAGCCCCACCGGATATAGCTTACAACTGCGGTCTTCTTTTCAAGATTTAATTCAAAATCTCGTTCCGGCTGAACTGGGAACGGGAGCATTACGAACCTTGGCCGCGATCGCCCTCAAAAGCCCTATACTACAAACCGAACTCATCGAACTGCGCGGCAGTAGTGCCTATCAGCACGTTCAGGAATTAGTTGAGTTAAACCTAATTCGCAAACGCCGTCAAGCTGATGGTCGTTCTTTTTGGCTGGAAGTAACGAATAAATTTCACCAATATTTTGAAATTGACGACCAACTCAAAATGCTGGCAACGGCGGACTTAGCGCTAGAACCCTTGTCAGACGAGGATTTGGCAGTCTAAAAAGCACTGAAATCTGTCAAAAGTGCGATCGCCCCCTCCACAACTCTCACCCCTTCACTTTCCAGTAATTTTTAGCATCCTTTCTTCACAAAACTTGAGCATCGTTTACAGTAGAGAGTAAGTTCGTTCTCGATAATTAATAATGGTTTTTAACCCCAACTTCTTCAATTCCGAAGCCAAAGAAACATCGCCAGAAAACCTATTACTACAATATTTACAGCAACAGCGTCCAGAAACCTTAGAACAAATCGCCCAATCTGCAACCCCAGAAGTTCAGCAAATTGTGGCTCAAAATGTCCAAGGTTTATTAGGAATGCTACCCAGCGACGATTTTGAAGTTCAAGTCACTACCAATCGGGAAAACATTGCCAACCTACTAGCTTCAGCAATGATGACAGGCTACTTCCTACGTCAAATGGAGCAACGCATGGAACTCGATGTACAGCTTGACGATTCCGGCTCAATCTAATCTCCGTTCTCCGTTTTAGACTCAATGGGAGACGATTACCCCTCCACACAAATAACCCCACCACTACTCGCACAGTGCGCGGGGCTAATTATCTTAAAAGCCAGCCATGTTATATGGGGCGACTGGCGGCATTGATCTCATTATTTATCTAGACTTACCGAATCTGACCCTAGTGTAAAAACAAAATGTGAGGATTTTGTGAAACCAGAGCAAAAACTTTTGTGCTACTGCGTCAGCACCTCGCGTCCCAGATAAGACTGCAACACTTCCGGAACTTTCACCGTCCCATCCTCCTGTTGATAATTCTCCAAAATCGCTGCCATTGTGCGTCCCACAGCTAAACCCGAACCATTGAGGGTATGGACAAACTGCGTTCCCTTTTGCCCCTTTTCCTTAAAGCGAATATCAGCCCGTCTCGCTTGAAAATCGCCACAATTTGAGCAACTAGAAATCTCGCGATACATTCCCGATGACGGCAGCCACACCTCTATGTCGTAACACTTATTCGCACTAAAGCCTAAATCCCCCGTACACAACTCAATCACCCGATACGGTAGCTGCAATGCTTCTAAAATCGCGGTGGCATTGTCTAACATCTTTTGGTGTTCTGCGTCTGAAGTGTCTGGGTGGACTAACTTCACCATTTCAACTTTGTTAAATTGGTGCAAGCGAATTAACCCCCGTGTATCCTTGCCGTAACTGCCAGCTTCGCGACGAAAACAAGGGGTATAAGCGCAGTGATAAATCGGCAATTCCGCCGCATCTAGGATTTCTCCTCGATAAAAGTTCGTCAGGGGAACTTCGGCTGTCGGTGTGAGCCATAAGTCATCCTCGGCACATTTGAAGCTTTCTTCAGCGAATTTGGGCAGTTGTCCCGTTCCAGTTAAGGTGTCTGTATTAATCAAAACCGGAGGCATAACTTCGATATAACCCGCCGCAATTTGCTTATCCAGCATAAAATTAATCAAAGCTCGCTCTAACGCCGCTCCCACACCGATTAAGCTAACAAAGCGACTTTGGGCGACTTTTACCGCTCGTTTGAAGTCAAGAATGCCTAAAGCTTCCCCAATTTCCCAGTGAGGCTTGAGATTCGCGCTTTGGGGGATATATTCATCACCCCAGCGTCGCACTTCCACATTTTCTGTCTCATTTTTGCCGAGGGGAGTTGAGTCGCTGGGTAAGTTCGGCAATTGTAGTAATAAGGCATCAATTTCCAGCTTAATTCGCTTATCTTCGTCAAGGTTAGATAGTTTTGTTTTGATTTCGTTGCCTTCTGCTTTGAGGGCTGCGATTTCTGCGCTTTTGGGGTTACTACCTCCTTTGATTTTCTGGCCAATCAGCTTACCAATTTCGTTAGAGCGAGCTTGGAGTTGGTTGCGTTCAGTTTCGGCTTGACGGAGTTGTGTATCCAAGTCGCTGAGGGCAGCTAAGTCGTATTCACCGCTACTGCTGCGACGATTGAGACGCTCTTGTATTAATTCGGGATTTTCGCGGATTTGTTTGATGTCTAACACGGATGAGTAATTCGGTTATGGTCGCTTCAACTCACTTATTATCGCGTTAACTTACGCTTGATCGCGTAGATATTGATAAATTTGTCAAGGTTAATGTAGATGGCGCGGTAAAGTAAAAGAAAATATTGCACCGCCTTCTAATAAGTTTTCTGCCCAAATATTGCCTTTGTGGTCGAGAATTGCTTTTTTGGCAATGGTTAAACCGAGTCCGGTTCCGCCTTTGCGTCGGGAATAAAAAGGGATAAATGCTTTCACAAAGTCTTCAGGAGATAAGCCCGAACCGCGATCGCCAATTTTAACTAATATTTCTTGTTGAAAAACCTGCCATTGACAAATTATTTTCTCTCCATGAGGACTGAATTCAATGGCATTAATCAGTAAGTTTTCAAATACTTGTTTGATTTGCCATCGATCGGCTAATAAAGTGGCGGCGTTTTGAGGATAATCAATAGTTAGTTGCTTTTGGGCTATTTGAGGAGCTAGTAATTCTAAAGTTTCTTGTAAAACTTTTTGTAAATCAATAACAACTAAATTGAGTTTTTTTGACTGATCGTAATGCAGTAAATTCTGTAAATTAGCACTGAGTTGAGTTGCCGTTTCGCGAATTACCGCCGCTTGCTTTTGCCATGTCCCGGAAGGCAACCCCAAACAAAGATTTTCAGCATAAAGATGAATTAAAGCGAGAGCATTACGGAGTTGATGTTCTCTTTTCGCGATCGCCTCTTTCAAACCTTGATACTCTTGTCGTTGTTGTTCCCAGACCTGGCAAGCCAAAAAGTAATCAACCCAACTTTGGCTATAGCATTCTAAAATGTCTCGTTCTTGGGGATTTAGTTCTCTATTCGACCAAAACAGAAAATAGCGATCGCCCGGCAAACCAGCCTCAAAATAACAATCTTTTTCAGGAAAGAAAAAGCCATAAATAAAAGGCCGATTCGAGAACTTTTCTAAATCATCAAAAGGCAATAACGTCAACTCAAAAACTGGCAAAGAAGCTGCCAACCAAGCTGCCGATTCAAGATAACAAACAATTGCAGGATCGCCCTTAAAATCTTGGGAACGATAGACTTTAATAACTTCTGGCTGCTGCCCATTGATTTCGCGAAAAACACCCCAAACACTGACTAAAGTCAAGAGGTTAACCAATTGTTGAGCTTGCTTTTGGCAAAGAACTTTAAAGTCGAGCAATTGCGACATTGCGATCTCGAATACTCTGATGGGCTGCAATTCTAGACCAAAGTCTAGTAACGTTTGTCCTTAAATCTGTCTAACCTATTTGAAATATAGCCTAATCATACAGTGTAGATGATCGCTGCTATCACCCAGACATTGGCAGAAATTTTGGTAGACGGAAGTTCTCAGATTAGCACAGAGCAAATTGATTTAGGGCATCCCGGAGCTTCGACTGCTCCCAATCCCAAATTAAATCTCTACTTCTACCAACTATGTAAAAATACAAATAAATCTGGCGCTGCTCCAGACGCGATCGCCCAAGAAACAAAACTCACAACCTGGTTCGATCTCTACTTTATCGTCACCGCTTGGGATTGTACTGTTTTGAGCGAGCAACACCTGCTCTCAGAAAGTTTAAAACTACTTTTACGCCATTCTCATATCCCCGCAAAATTCCTGCCTTCTGGATTGCAAAGCTATCGAGAACTACCCCTGAAAATTACCGCCAATACTGCTATGAAAACAGCAGCATTTTGGGCTGCTTTAGGCATTCCGCTACGTCCGGCACTATATGTCACCATAACCGTCCCCTTTCACACCGAACCAGAACGTGGAGAACTGCCAATTTCCCAACCCCAAATTTTGCTCAACTACTAACCCAATCGCACCAGAAGCTCAACAACCCATGTCCAGCTTCACCCCCTGCACTACCACATAAACTTTACTCAACTATTGGAGAAAACTGATTCATGGCACTCGACTATTTTGCACCTGGGGTTTATGTTGAAGAAGTCGATCGGGGAAGTCGCCCCATCGAAGGAGTCAGCATGAGCGTAGCCGGGTTTATCGGCTTTACCGAAGATGTCCGGGGAGATGCCGAACTCTTTCAACCCATGATGGTCACCAACTGGGAACAATACAAAGAATACTTCGCCAAACCTCGCTCCGACGGCTTTACCGACTTCGACGCTTATCTCCCCTTCGCCGTCCAAGGCTGGTTTCTCAACGGCGGCGGACGCTGTTGGGTCACCAGCATTGGCACGCAACTCCCCGGTTCCGAACCCCCCCCACAAGAAGAACTCGCCACCAAACTCATCACCTCTGGCGGCAAACAATCCCTATCCCTTTACCTCAAACCCCAAGACGGCGACCTACCCGCCCTCCCCGACAGCGACAGCAATGGCGGACGCATTCGCGTTGCTATTTTTGAAAGTCAACCCAAACCCCTCCCCGAAGATGCCCCCGAAGACGCAGAACCCCCCTTCGACACGGGAGAATTCTTTACCCTAGTCGTACAACAAAACGGCGAAGAACTAGAACGCTACCCCCACCTCAGCATGAACCCAGACGTGGAAGAAGCCGTTGGGGATTATGTCATCACCGCCGTCCAAGACTCCGAATTTATCACCATAGAAGACATTTCCCAAACCGGACAACCCCTCACCCGTCGTCCCACCAACGGTCTCTACGAAATTATCCCCCCGCCCTACATCACCCCAGAAGGCCGCGAAACCCGCGACCTCCAAGGGCAACGAGATGACCGTACAGGCATCCAAGGCAACTTCGAGGTCGATGAAATTGCCATGATTGCCTGTCCCGACCTCATGCGCCTTTACCAAGATGGCTTAGTCGATCTCGACCAAGTTCACGGCATCATGGAAATGATGATTAGCAACTGCGAAAACTCATTCCCCGGGCCTGCCTTCCGCATGGCTGTCCTGGATATGCCCCCCGTCAAAATCGGCAAAAACGAAAACAACGCCGTAGCCCCCGCAGAACAAAAACCGCAATTTGCCGCCCAATGGCTCAAAGAATTTAATCGGCGTTCCATGTTCGGGGCAATCTACTACCCTTGGATTAAAGTCGCCAACCCCCGCAAAGGCGGCAAACCCATTTATGTCCCCCCCTCCGGTCACATGATGGGCATCTGGTGTCGTACCGACGAATCGCGCGGTGTCTTCAAAGCCCCAGCCAACGAAACCCCCCGTGGCGTTATCGGTTTAGCCTACGACACCAATATGCGCGAACAAGAACTCCTCAACCCCCTCGGTATTAACTGTATTCGCAACTTCGCTAACTACAACCGAGGCTACAAAGTTTGGGGGGCGCGGACATTAGTCGAACCGGATAATGTGCAATGGCGTTATATCAGCGTTCGTCGCCTGATTAGCTACATCGAGAAATCCATTGAAATGGGAACGCAGTGGGTGGTTTTTGAACCCAACGACCAAGACCTTTGGGCGCGAGTCAATCGCACCGTGACGGGCTTTTTAACTCGCTTGTGGCGCGATGGTGCATTATTTGGTTCATCGCCCGCAGAAGCATTTTATGTGAAGTGTGACGGCGAGCTTAACACCCACGAAACCATGATGTTAGGACGTTTGTATGTCGAGGTTGGCGTTTGCCCGGTACGTCCGGCTGAATTTGTGATCTTCCGCATCAGTCAGTGGGCCCCGAATCAATAAATCGCGATTGAGAGTGGCTTGAATCGTCAGGTCACTCCTTCTTTTTTTCACTGATTTTTAACAAAAATGTCAGGAGAAGTCCCCGTTCGCAACCCATTTTTTATGTCATAAATTGCTGAGGAAAATTTAACGATGGCCGATCTTACTCCTATCACCACCAGTCGCTTTTACTGCGAATTTGACGACATGACCGAGAAAATGATCAAAAGCGTTCAAGAAGTTTCTTTTACGGGCAAAGTCAAAGGGAATGATAAAGCTTTGATGTCTACAAAAGGTGGTAAAACTATCAGACAAAGTACCTCGACGGGCTTTGAAGAAAACCCCAATATTACCATTGAAGTCTATCTCACTGAAGGCGATACAGAAATGTACGATTGGATGGAAGCCACAATGCCGAGTGATTATGGTGGTAAAGGGAAATGGTCTGAGAATCGTAAAAATGGTGCGATTACGGCTTACGATCCCGCCGATGAAGCAATTTTGCGCTGGGAACTCACCAATGCTTGGGTAAAAAGCTATTCTGTGTCTGAGTTTTCTGCTGATGGCGAAGATTTTGCGGTGGAAACTTTTGAGTTGGTTTGTGAAGATATCCGTCGCGTTCAACCTTAATTGTATTGTCTTTTTTAATTGTTTGGGAGTTTAGTTTATGGCAGCCGATGAGCTTTTAGGAAATTCTAAGTTTTATTTAGAAATTGATGGCATGACCGATCTAATTGTGCAGAAAGTAAGCGGTCTCAAAATTGATTTAGATGCCGCAGGAGATATGAAAGCTTTTGGGGTGACGAAAGGGGCAAAAAGTGCTATGCAAGCTACAGTAGCAGGGGTAACCAGTGCTACTATTACCGTACAGTTTGTAGCGACGAAAGAAGACCAATCTTTGCATGATTGGTATCGAGCTTCTCACTCAGTTGGGGGCGCGATTGCAGGGGGGGGTCGGAGAGTAAAGGGGAGCGTAAGAATGCTTCTTTGGTTGTTTATAATCAAGGGGGAGATGAGGCAGTTCGTTGGAATTTTACAGGTTGTTTGCCGTCTACTTACAAAACATCGAAGTTAGAACCGGGTAGCACCGATTTGTTTACGGAAACGGTGGATTTTATTTATGAAACTTGTCACCGAGTTCAGTAGCTTTTAAGGTAGATAAATAAAAAAGGAGTTGTTATGGCGAATAATTATCCAGATTATGAAATTCTGACAACTTCTCGTTTTTATTTAGAATTAAATTTGGCGGGTTCTCAATCTTTGATTGATGGCTACTTTATGGAATGTCAGGGATTTCAGCGATCGCAAGATGTGATTGAAATCTGCGAAGTGACACCGCAAAAATGGGGTAGTGTTAATAATAAATACGGTCGCGTGGTTCGTACCAAAATCCCCGGTCTTCCCAAAAGCGATAATCTCAAATTGCGCTTTGGTTTGACGATTTCTGATACGATGTGGAAATGGTTTAAAAGCGTCGAAGAAGGCGAATGGGCTAAAGAACGCAAAGATGGCGATATCACGATTTACGACCAAGGTGCAGTGGAACGCGCTAGATATCGCTTTACGGGGGCTTGGCCGATTCGCTACAAAATCTCCGATCTACAAGCGGGAAGTAGCGACTTTCAAATTGAGGAGTTGGAGTTGGTTGTGGATGAATTTTATCGGGTCACAGAATAATTAAAATGATTCAAACGGAGTTTGAATTTACATTACCCAAGGGCTATCTCGATGAAGATGGTAATGTACATCGTACTGGAATCATGCGTTTATCGCGCGCGATCGACGAAATTATCCCGATGCGCGATCCTAGGGTTAAGTCGAATTCGGCTTATGCAACGGTGATTATTTTATCTAGGGTGATTACGAAGTTGGGGGCTTTGGATGATGTTAATCCCGCCATTATTGAAAATATTTTTGCGGCGGATTTGAGCTATCTCCAAACATTTTATCGCCAAATTAATGGCTTGAATGAAAATAACGAAGCGATAGAAACTGATTTGTCCCAAAAACCCGCAGAATCATAAATATATTGATTTTTAGTTGCTAAAGAAAGGCTAATGTTCTGAAAAGTCGATTGCCTGCTGACCCTTAATCGCTGATTAATAAAATGTCTGGTACTGAATTTTCTTTTATATTACCCAAAGGCTGGCTTAGTTCTACAGGAGCATTGTACCGCCAGGGAAAGATGCGTTTAACTACGGGTGAAGATGAATTGGCCGTGCAAAGAGATTCCCGCGTTCAAGAAAATTCAGGATATGGCGTTTTTGTTTTATTGGCTAGAGTTGTTACTGAAATCGGTGAATTAACTGCTGTAAAACCTGAAGAATTAGAGCAATTGTTTTTACCCGATTTTGTTTATTTGCAATCGTTTTACAATCGAGTTAATCAATATCAAGGGGAGTTTTTGTCGTCGGGGGAGTTGTAAGCTACCCTTTGGCGCAAATATACCAAGAGGTAGCTTTTATTGCATTTCACTTTCACTGGAAATTAGAAGACATTTTAAAGTTAGAGCATCAAGAAAGGCGACGTTGGGTATCGGAAATTAATGACTTGATTCCTTGATAGTTAGTCCTCTAAATTTGCTCTATTCGTCTTTTTGCCTTGGTTTCGCGATCGCGTCAAGCCATTTCGCCCTAAGTTCGACGATACCCACCCAGCACCTTAACTCCCTAACCCCTTAAACCGCCTTCAACATCCAGAAACCAGCAAAAGATTCCGAGTCAGGACGGCTTTGAATCGCGAGGAAATGCAGACCGTTGGCTTGTTGTTGGGTGGCTTCAAATCCTTGGGCTTCTGCGAGGGTTTGCTTGTCGGTAACATTGGCAAGAATCCAACTGTCGCTAATACCTGTTTCCAAACACAAGCGGGGGCGATCGCCTGTTTCCAATCTGAGGTAACTTAATTCTAGATCGGACATCCACGCTGCAATCGGAGTCGCTCGCGGGGAAAAAATAATCAACCCTGGAATTTTGGTATCGGGGTCAAGTTCGGCAATCGCTAAAGGTAAAGCTTCCCCAAAACCAATGTCCCATTCCTTCATATCGGCAAAATCCGCCGCTTGTAGGCTCACCAACGCCCATTTATCGGCTTTGTCGCCTCGTAAGGGGTCAGGAAGGGGTACGGGGGTGGTTGTCGGGTACTGTACCCCAACGACGGTAGCAGCACTCTCATCATAGCCTTCCTGTTGCGGGTAAACCCGTTCCAAACGTTCGGTTAGCCAACGGTTGAGGGTGTAAGTGCGCCGACTGGGACTTGCGGGAATGCCTGCGTCGGTACAGGCTTTGGCAATCATATTATTCATTTGGCGACGAAAAAAGCGGATGCGACTGGGGGGCTGGGGGGCAAGAGAAATTGCTTCTTCAATCGCTTCGCGCAGCCAAATCGAGTTGACATTACGACTATCGGTGTATTTGGCGTAGCGAAATAAACTGTCGGGGTCTCGATCTAAATCGGTGGGACTTTCACAGATTAGAACTTCCCAAAGCTTCTTTTTGTTTTCGTCGAGAATCGGACGCGAGTAGAGGTCGAGTTCCCAAATCGTTTTTCCCATGCCGTCAGAACTAGATGATGGAGGTTGGTTTCGTTTCTTATGATAGGGCGAGATTGTCCCCCCTTGGAAGCAACGGCGCGATTTGGGCAAAATTATCGGGTGAGTCTCGATGAAGTTTACGAAATCACGCATTAGGGATGTGTAGGGAAAAATATGTTCGCTATTCAAACTGTCACGTCCCAGCCCGGAGGCGATCGCGACTTCCCTTAATTTTAAGTTAAGAAAAAAAGTCAAAATCCACCTTAAAAATTAGCTCGTTCGGGTGATGTGTTCCACATCAATTATTAGTTAAAGTCAAAATTACAGAAATCAAAAATTAAGAGGGGAGGTTAAAAATGTTATCTCAAATTGGCGCTTCATTAATGGCTAAAGCGAATATTGCTATCCTAGCGGGGGTCAGCTTACTCTCTACAGTGGGAACGCCCGCACTAGCTTCTGAATCTCCCCTTGCTGATGGCGTTTACCTCTACGGACAAGCCTCCCAACCGGAAGTTATTAATAGCGAATATTTAGTATTTGAAGTTAAAGAGGGCGTTGCCCAAGGTGCAATTTATTATCCTCAGTCAGAATTTAATTGTTTCACCGCAGATATTAATTACGAAGCGATGAATTTGGCCATTGTCGATCCTTTTGATAATGCGGTTTATTCCTACGAAATTGCCATGAATGCTCAAGGAGATGTGGCCGGACGCGATCGCACTCCCGTTGTCGCCGGACTAGAAGGTTATCACGCTCTCGAAACCCTCAGCGATCGCGATCGCGAATTGTTACAAACCTGCCAAAACGCTCTTTAATACTCAATCCCCGCTTGGGCTTTCACGCCTTGAGAGCGAAAAGGATGTTTCACCAGCGTCATTTCCGTCACCAAATCCGCCACGGCAATCAATTCTGAGGGCGCACCTCGTCCCGTCAAAATAACGTGGTCTGCGGGCGGTTTTTCCTGCAATCCGGCGATTACCGTCTCCCCATCGAGGTAGCCCAATTTGAGCGCGATATTAACCTCATCGAGCAACACCAAACGATACTCCGGGTTACGAATGTAATCTAGAGCCGTTTCCCATGCAGCTTTAGCTTTCAGGATATCGCGATCGCGGTCTTGAGTTTCCCAAGTAAAACCCTCTCCCATCGCTTCAAAAACAACTTGCTCTCCCCAACGACTAAAAAAAGCTTTCTCGGCAGGCTCCCACGCCCCTTTGATAAACTGAATAATCGCCACGCGGTAGCCATGACCGAGCGATCGCGCTACCATCCCTAAAGCAGCAGTCGTTTTCCCTTTGCCATTCCCGGTATGTACGATAATTAAGCCTTTTTCCGCAGATTTATCTCTTAAACGCTCATCCTGCACCGCCTTACGCTGCTGCATCTTTTTTTTATACTGTTCCGGGCTTAATCCTTCTGTTTCAGTCATAATTTTGTTATTAGCGCTATCACGGTCACGTTTGTCCCTTAGCTTACTGGTTTTTTGTTATTAGCGATTAAGGGGCAGTAGGGATTGGGGGAAAGAGTTGAATTTATGCCCCCTCTTCCCCCTC
>JAWQFT010000014.1:0-34511 GCA_035968055.1 Jaaginema sp. PMC 1080.18
TGCCCGTTGGTTTGCCCTCGCTGTCTGGCTTAGTACTTTCTTCAGCAAGCCCTAGGTAACTCTATTTTGCGACAAATGGCTCAACCTGTGGAAAATTTCGCGGCAGCTTGGCTGCAACAACTGATTGATGAGTTGATAGAGACGGCGATCTCGTCTCAGGGAGTGGGTATTGCTGCACCGCAAGTCGCTCAACCGTATCGCTTGTTTATTGTGGCATCTCATCCGAATTTTCGATATCCCCAAGCGCCACAAATGCCGCCAACTCCGATGCTGAATCCTGAAATTATTGCCCACAGCGAAACGATAACTTTGGGGAATGAGGGGTGCTTGAGCATACCGGGAAAACGGGGTTTAGTGCCGCGTTACGCTGCCGTGACGGTGGCTTATCAGGATCGCTACGGCAATTTACAGCAGCAAGTTTTTGAGGGTTTTGTTGCCCGTATTATTCAGCACGAATTGGATCATCTCGACGGGATTTTGTTTGTCGATCGCGCTTTGGAATTGAAAGATAGTAACAGATAAGCTAAATAAGGTGCGCCGATCGGGGCGATAATTAAGCCGCAAGGTAGTTCGACAGCAGGAAAGAGGCAGCGCCCCAAAGTATCGGCTAAAATGACGAGCAATGCCCCAAATAGGGCGGCTGTGGGTAGTAAATGGGTGTGGGTTGGCCCGACCCAACGACGGGCGAGATGGGGGGCAATTAAGCCGACAAAGCCGATCGCTCCGGCTACGGTTACTGCGAGGGCAGCTAGGGCGATCGCGATCCCCAGAAGTTGCAAGCGTTGGCGGCTGAGGGAACTGCCGAGGGCAAGGGCTACGTCGTCGTCTAAGCTTAAGATATCGAGTTCGCGGACTTTGAGAACTGCTAGTAAGCTCAAGGCGATCGCCCCCGGCCAGAATAATAGCACTTGCGGCCAACTGCGACCGTAAACGCTACCCGTCAGCCACACCAAAGCTTGGGAGGCGTTGTGCAAATCCCCTAGAGCGAGGAGTCCTTGGGTAGCAGCGCTGGCGATTAATTGGCAACCGACTCCGGCTAAGATGAGGCGACGGGGGGAGAGGGGATGCTGTCCGACGAGGAGATAGAGTAGAACGGCGATCGCCCCTGCCCCGCTTAAAGCCGCCAGGGGAAAGAGGACAAGGGGGGCTTGGCCCCAGCCGACGATTAACCCCACAGTGGCTAAAGAAGCCCCGGCATTGACTCCTAAAATACTGGGACTGGCTAGGGGGTTGCGGGTGATGGCTTGGGCGATTGTGCCGGCGATCGCCAAACTCATTCCCACTCCCATTGCCAAGAGTAACCGGGGCAAGCGCAGTATCCAAATGATGTATTCGGTGTCGGGAGTCCCCAGTCCTACCAAGGCTCGACCCCATTCTGACGCAGAAAACGCGACATCGCCGATGGCTAAATCCAAGGCGATCGCGCTGCTCATCATGAAGCAAAGAACGAGGGTTTGGCGGGGGGGGTGTCGATCGAACCTGGAGTTGAAGGGCAAGAGATGAACTAAGACTCCGTTGGACGTTGAGGAAAAATCAAGTTGGTCAAAGTATTCAGAAATTGAGTCGTGTCGATGGGTTTGGCAAGATGAGCGGTGAATCCGGCTGCTAAGGCTTTCGTAACATCTTCTGGGCGAACATAGGCGGTGAGGGCGATCGCGGGGATTGGGAGTTGGCGGTTGGGGTCGCGATCGCGTAGCATTTTCAAGAAATCATAGCCGTTGACTTCGGGCATCCCAATATCGCTCACAATAATATCCGGGGTTTCGGTTGTATATAGCTGCAAGGCGGTAGCGGCTGATTCGGCAGGTAGGGCGATCGCGCCGTATTCTTCGAGCATCAACGTCAAAAATTCGCGGGTATCTTGGTTATCTTCCACCAACAACACTTTAACATTCGCCAGTTTCTGGGATTTCAGCAATGCTGAGGTCTCTCCCTTATTCTGGGCCTCTCGTAATGTCCTAACCTTCAACTGGGGTAAAGTTATGGTGAAGGTTGCACCCTGATTCAATCCTTTACTAGCAACATCAACCTTACCGCCGTGCAATTCCACCAAATGCCGCACAATGGCTAACCCCAGACCCAAACCTTCGTGTCGGCGGCGATTACTGCCTTCAGATTGCCGAAAACGCTCGAATAAATACGGAACGACGGCGGCATCAATGCCAATTCCCGTATCTGCCACTTTAAGAAAGATGCTCGTTTCATCAGCCCCCACTTCGACCCAAACTGTTCCCCCTTCGGGCGTAAACTTGACAGCATTGACTAATAAATTCCAAACTACTTGCTGCAAGCGTTCGGGATCGCCATAGACTTGCTTGCCTTGGTCTTGGTAATCGGTGTAGATGGTAATTTGCTTGGTTTCTGCGGCTAGGGACACGGTATCTAATGCCGCCCGAACCACATTTTTGAGTTGTAGAGGTTGGGCTGATAAGCTGATTTTGCCCCGAATAATACGCGACACATCGAGTAAGTCTTCGATGAGTTGGGCTTGGGCTTTGGCGTTGCGTTCGATGATTTCGAGGGCGCGACTAATTTGCTCTGAGCCTAATTTACCATTGCGTAAAAGCTGCATCCAACCCAACATGGCATTGAGGGGAGTACGCAGTTCGTGGGATAGGGTGGCTAAAAATTCGTCTTTGACGCGGTTGGCAGATTCGGCAGTAGCGCGGGCTTCTCGTTCGCTGGTGAGGAGTTTGCTGCGTTCGGTTTCGGCTTGTTTTTGGGCGGTGATGTCTTCGAGTGCGCCTTCGTAGTATAAAAATGTTGAGAGGTTTTCTTCGTCAGGGATGGCGCGGGCGCTATGGCGTACCCAGATGGTGCTGCGATCGCAACGCTGGAGTTGGGTTTCCCAGTCCTTGATCGTGTTTTGGGTTTGGATTTTTTGTTGCCATTGCGTCCAGTCGCGATCGCTGAGATGATATTCCCAACGAGCGCGATCGAGCAGTTCGTTTTTGTCTTGATAGGCTAACATCTGCACGAGGGTCTGATTGGCATCGATGAATTTGCCATCTACACTAACGCGGTACAATCCTACGGGAACGCCCTCAAATAAGCGGCGATAGCGCTTTTCGGATTCTTCTAATGCTAGGCGTTGTTGGCTGCGCTCCCAGACTAAGCGCACGGCACTGGCCAAGCGGATATAATGCTTGGGGGATTTGATGACGTAATCATCTAGCCCGGCTTTCATGGCTTTGACGGCGATTTCTTCACTGCCTGTCCCGGTGAACATGATAATCGGACAGTTGGGATAGTAATCTTTGATGGCATGGAGGATTTCTAAGCCATTCGTCCATTGCAACTGATAATCTGTAATAACTAAGTTGAATTCTCCTTGTTCGAGAGCGCGATTAAAGGCGATCGCATCTTTGATTTCTTGAGCTTGTAAGTTGGGAAATTCACGACTCAGTTCTCGTAGAACTAGGAGGCGATCGTCTGGGTTATCATCAATCAAAAGAAGTTGCAAGATGGTCATAACCTGTAGGATTTGTAGTAATAACGGCTCTACGCCTCTTATCAGCTTCGGGCTAACACATTGGGCCGCAGTTAAATTTTACTTTTACCGAACGGCTAGAGGGCGTGGCGATTTGTTAAAATTTATGCCCAATCTGTAAAATCAATTTTGACAAAAAGCAACACTTTGTAACCATCCATAAAAATAATGTCTCAACTCAAACTCAATATTAGTCAGGGTTCAGTAATTTTCAATTTTTCTCCAGAAGCAGCTTTGGCGTTAAAGGCTGAATTAACGACTTTGATGCAAAGCCTCAAGAACATTGCGGCTAGAGTTGCTAGTGGGGGAAAACGCCCTAAACCTAAGCCAACGATGGAATACCGTCATGGGGGAGAGGTCTTTTTGGAGGTTTATTGTAATCCTAATATTTATCCGAGTCCTTTTGCGGCTAAGGTGTTGATTACTGTACGAGACGATCGCATTCGTTTGACGACAGAAGCGGAGTTGACCCGGATTTTGGAGGATGTTAATCATTATCTCGAACAATGTTCGGAAAGTTAGCTTCTGTTCAAAAGAGATAGAGGTTACGCGATCGCGCAACCTCTATCTTGTAGCAAGTAGCTTAAGGTATTCTGGACTAATAGAAAAAATCGGACTTTATATTTTAATCGACTTGCCACTTAGGATAGCGGCATCGAGGTTTTAACAGAGCTATAGGTAAGCTCGAAATTAGAGTTGCTAGAAAGAAAGTATGCTTCAGTATGTAGTTATTTCGGCAAACTGCATTTTAAGTTCGAGTTTGCAGCTATATCACACTGTCGCTCGTTTAGTCGTTATCCCAGTGTTGGGTACCAACTAAATCACCAATGCGATCGCGCAACAAATAGTCGCATCTTTCAAGTTCGCATTCTACACCCACCCATTCGCGAGCGGGAATATGTTGGCAAAGGACATAAATGGGCTGTTGACGGCTAATCGAACCGCAGTCTAGCAACTGACGGGCTTCATCGCGGATTGCTTCAATGGTATAGCACAAGGAAGGAAGGGAAGGAGATGGAATGGTACTTACAGTCATAAAAACTTACCTGTCAAATAATCTATCTACAGTTGAGCTGAGTTTGAGTCTGCTATGGTCATAGCAAATCTTTTTTCAGTATACTAAGTTACAGATTTTTTGCCACCTAAATAAGAATTATAAATATTCCTACTTAGCTAGATAATCTTAAGCCTCTTCGACAAACGTCCTTTTCTTGACCCTAAAGAACTATTTTAGCCTCGGTTCTTTAGGAATACACCAAAAAACTATTCAGGATAGATTAAGAAAATTTATTTATGTAAACACCTGATTTTGGTGATGGGTCTGGGGCAATACAACAAATAAAGATTGACTCATTAAGGTTTGCGCCGATGGCATCTGACCATAGGTGAAGCCCCAGGGTAAATCTGGCGGCAGATAAGGACGAAACCAATGGAGGATGTAAGGACTACCATAGATCGCCAAAGCTTCTAGAGATGCGAACCTTAATAAATTTTTAAACCATTCTTGAATTTCTGGAGCGAGTTGAGTGTTGCCCCGAAAAGGATTTCCCCGGCTAAAAACTTGTAAAATTCCAATTTGGTTCGGATTCAGGCTTGCGAGCGCTTGCTGCTCTATAAGTTGCGTTTTGTAACTGAATTGTCTGGGAATCGCCACCGCAGGGGCTGAATTACTCAGGAAGTCACAGTTTAGCAAATTATCGACCACAATAAGGTTGAGTTTTGCGCGATCGCCCACGGGTTTGAGGGGCAATTTACCGTGAGTTTGCAGGGATGCTTGGGTAATCTCAGTGACGGTGTTTTGCGCGGTGGGGGTGGCAATTTGAGTTAACAGGGTTGCGGGATCGCGAGGAGGGGTTGTGGCGATTTTGGCTTTGTACTGCCAAATCCGTTGCACAGATGCGGCAATGCGATCGCGTTCGATTATTCCTTGCTGTACGGCTCGATAAATGGCGTTGACGGCTTGTTCGGCATCGGGAGGCATGAGGAGTATATCAGCCCCGGCTTGGACGGCTTGCACGCAAATTTCGGCGGGGTCGCGGTTTTGAGTAATGCCCCCCATAATTAAAGCATCGGTGACAATCAACCCGGAAAAGCCGAGGCGATCGCGCAATTGCTGAGTTAAAATTGCTGAAGAAAGGGTGGCGGGGTAGTTTTCGTCCCAAGCGGGGACGAGGAGATGAGCGCTCATGACGCTATCGACACCGATCGCGATCGCTTCCTCGAAAGGCGGTAATTCGATTTGTTGCAGTCTTTGGGAAGAATGAGCCAGGGTGGGTAACTCTAGATGCGAGTCGGTAGCAGTATCGCCGTGACCGGGAAAATGTTTGGCGGTGGTTAGAATGGGGTAGGACTGCGCTCCTTTGATAAAAGCGGCGGCTAATTCCCCAACTGTAGCGGGATTGTCCCCAAAGGCTCGGACGTTAATCACGGGATTGTGGGGATTGTTATTCACATCCACCACGGGGGCTAGTAGCCAGTTAATGCCAATTGCGGTG
Source organism: Jaaginema sp. PMC 1080.18 (assembly GCA_035968055.1). Taxonomy (GTDB): domain Bacteria; phylum Cyanobacteriota; class Cyanobacteriia; order Cyanobacteriales; family Spirulinaceae; genus Jaaginema. The sequence goes on from JAWQFT010000014.1 coordinate 5,986, forward strand.
GCTTCTTGGGCGGTAATTGCCCCCATTTTCGTCGCGAGGGCTACGGCATCTTGACGAGATGCGATCGCGCTGAGAGCCATCGGAGGGGGAAACCAAGTCGCTCCGGCAAAACGCTGTCCTACGCCTTCTTCGATATCGGCTGCGATGAAAAGAGGCACTTTGGCGTAGTCTTGCAGTTGACGCGATCGCCAGTTGACTTCAACAGCACTACCTCCAAGCAGGATAACACCCCCCAAGTTCAGTTCTTGTAGCCAATATTGCAGTTTGTCGTTGGGAGCTTCCCATTGAGGATATTCTCGCTGTCCGTCAAATAAATGACCAGAAGTGCGAGCGACAATCATTTGACCGATTTGTTGTTTGAGCGAAAATTCTTGCCAGGGAGGGAGGTTTGCAGTCATCAGCGACTAAGGGGCAGTAGGCATTGGGCAGTAGGGATTGGTTTTTGGGCAGTCGGCTCTTCGGCAATCGGCAGTCGGGGGGAGTGGGATGAATGTCCCTCCAAAGATGTCAGAAACTTTGGCATTACAGCAGACTCTAAAAAAGCCTCAAAGCTAGGTGATATTAGAGTTTCAGCCGAAAAAAAGTAAATTAAGTTTCACGCGAGAGTCATCAGTTTGAGGGAGAGGGGGAGGAAAGTTGTTTAATCGTCGTTTTCGGCGGTAATTTCGGGATCGGGGCTTGCTTTTTCGTCGCGATCGGCGCTGATTTGATTGAGTAAATGTACCATGCGATCGCCCCTCTCCAGAGAACGGTCTTCATAAAACGATACTTCGGGAGTGCGTCGCAAACGAATACGATGGCCTAATTCTCGACGCACAAAAGACGCTGAGGAGCGCAATCCTGCCATCGTTTCAGCCCTTGCGTCTTCTTCCCCGTAGATGCTGACGAAGATTTTAGCGTGTTGCAAATCCCCCGACACATCCACATCGGTAACGCTGACCATACCTGCACCAACGCGATCGTCTTTGATATCATTGAGCAACATTTGGCTCACTTCGCGTTTAATCAGCGAAGAAACTTTAGAAACACGACGACTGGTAGCCATGATTTCCACCTGCGATAAATATAGGGAACAATTTTTGCTGAAGTCTGGTTCGACTCAAGTTGAGGAGTCAAACCATCAACCCTTCTTTCTTTTTAGTGTAGGGGATTCAGGCAATGCCAAGCATGGCTTTTAGGGTAAAGTAGAGAAACAGGAAGCCTCCGATTAAAAATCCTACGAGGGCGATCGCGGTGACGGGATTTTTGAGTAATGGCCGCAACCATTCATAAATAGAGTAAAAAATCCCCAAAGTAAAGGTAATGAAGTACCGAGGATAACGGGAAACGTTCTGAAAAAATTCTTCCATGATTTAGCGAATAAGCCCGATTCATACTGAGGCTGACAATTCCTCGATCCATGATATCAGTCTGGGTCTAAGTTTGTTCGTTGATGGGTTTTACAGCACTAAAATTGGGGTTTGGGGGACTTTGGCTAAGGCAGCTTGAATCACCTCGACTCCTGCACCAGGACGACAACCGTATTCGCTGATGTGGCGTTTCCAGGCTTTTGTCCCTGGTTGACCTGAGAATAACTGTAACAAATGACGGGCGATCGCGTTTAATTTTACGCCTCGATTTGTCCAGTATTCGATATAGGGATACATTGATTCTATGACTTTATGGCGAGATGGTATTGCCCCGGTTTCTCCATAGAAATCTCGGTCAACTGTTGCGAATAAATAGGGGTTATCGTAAGCAGCGCGACCCACCATTACTGAGTCCACAAGTTGTAATTGTTGGCGGACTTGTTCTAGAGTTTTAATGCCGCCATTAATCTCGATAAAGAGGTGAGGAAATTCTTGTTTGAGACGGTGGATATCTTCGTAACGTAGGGGGGGAATATCGCGATTTTCTTTAGGGCTTAAACCTTGCAACCAGGCTTTTCTGGCGTGAACGCTAAAGTGCTGACAACCCGCTTCGGCTACGATTTTGACAAATTCTCGCATATCTTCATAAGTATCGCGATCGTCGATACCAATGCGATGTTTGACGGTTATGGGTAAATTTGTGGCTTTTTGCATTGCTTCAACGGCTTGGGCTACCACTTCCGGTTGCGCCATTAAACACGCCCCAAAATTGCCATTTTGTACTCGCGAACTGGGACAACCAACGTTCAAATTAATTTCGTCGTAACCCATATCTGCGGCAATTTGAGTACAGGTATAAAGGTCATGGGGATTATCGCCTCCGAGTTGTAAAGCCAGGGGTTTTTCAAGAGGGGAAAAGCCGAGGAGTTTTTCGCGATCGCCATGCAAAATAGCCGCCGTTGTTACCATTTCGGTGTAGAGTAAAGTGCGCTGAGTAATTTGCCGCATAAAATAACGAAAATGGCGATCGGTACGATCCATCATGGGGGCAATACTTAGGCGTTGTTTTTGTTTATTTATAGTTGATTGTGAGTTGGCGATCGCGCTCAAATTACCGCTCATATTACCCTCATTAATTCCACCTTAAATTGTACAAGAATCAGCTTGGTAAAAAAACGGGTGTATCCTGGTATTTTTCTCTAAGTCGCGATCGCGTTTCCTCAGAAGATGATAGAATGGCGGCACGATTTTTTGGTTCTAGCAATAGAGGTAACGGGGAAAGTTCGGTGCGAATCCGGCGCTGTCCCGCAACTGTGAGTAAAGGAATTAACCCTTTTTTAGTCAGAATGCCCGCCAAAAAACAACCTGTTCTTTAGTCATCTGCGAGGTACGGATGAAGGTTAATTTAGTATTTTTGTCCTGAGTCATTCAGCGTTTGCGAACTAAGAACAAATCATCATTGACGAAGGACAACAAAAAAATGAACAAAAAATCGCGCCGCTTGAGCTTGCTGGCGATCGCGGGTTTGAGCTTATACTGGGTGATTGGGGCTGCCCGTCCTGCCCAAGCGATGCACATTATGGAAGGGTTTTTACCCGTGGGTTGGGCGGTGTTTTGGTGGGTGGTGGCGTTACCGTTTTTTGGGTTAGGGTTGCGCTCTATCAACCGCATTACCCAACAAAATCCTAACCTAAAGTTATTACTGGGACTCGCTGGGGCGTTTAGTTTTGTGCTATCGGCGTTGAAAATTCCCTCGGTGACGGGGAGTTGTTCTCACCCCACGGGGACGGGGTTAGGGGCGATTTTGTTCAGCCCTGGAGTGATGACGGTGTTGGGCAGTTTAGTGTTGGTGTTTCAGTCGGTATTGTTAGCCCACGGAGGCATCACCACATTGGGCGCAAATGCCTTCTCTATGGCAATTGTAGGGCCTTGGGTGGCTTGGGGGGTGTTTCGTCTGTTTGAGCGCCGTCAGCAGCCTAAAATTGGCATCTTTTTGGCTGCGGCTTTGGGCAATTTAGTCACATATTTGGTAACTTCGCTACAGTTAGCTTTGGCGTTTCCGGCGGCGACTGGGGGCGTTCTGGCTTCGTTTGGCAAGTTTGCGGGTATTTTTGCGTTGACGCAGCTTCCTTTGGCGATTAGCGAGGGTTTCCTGACGATTTTGGTATGGAATTGGCTGCAAGTTTACGCTCAACCGGAGTTACAAACCTTGAAAAGTATGAAAGAACCAGGGGTGGCATCATGAAGCGAATTACACCGAAGTTAGGGAATTGGAGTTTGGTCGGGATAGTGCTGGCTTTGACGATTTTACCGCTTATCTTGGTCAAAGGAGAATTTGGCGGGGCTGACGGGGAAGCGGAAGCTGTAATTACAGAAATTGAACCCCAATATAAACCCTGGTTTAAGCCGGTTTTTGAACCTCCTAGCAGCGAAATTGAAAACTTGCTGTTTGTCTCGCAAGCGGCGCTGGGGGCGGGTTTGATCGGTTATGCGATTGGCTTTTATAAGGGACGGACGCAAAAACCGTCTGATTCAGATAAGCCCTAATGCACCATCAAATTGACAGTTTAGCTTATACAAATCATTTGCGATCGCTCCCCCCGTCTCATAAAGTGGGTTTTGCGATCGCGCTGTTTATGCTAGGTTTTGTAAGCTGGATGGGGGTACAAGGGGCGATCGCGATTTGGTTGGCAATCTGGATTATTTGCTATGCTGGCATCCCGGCTAAAATTTACGGTCAATTGTTATTAATTCCCTTGACTTTTTGGCTGTTAAGTGTTCCGGCTTTGATATTGGGGATTAGTTTTTCGGGGAATGTTAATACTGCTGATATTGCTTGGGGTTCGCGTTATTTCTATCTCAGTCAGCAGGGCATTTCCCAAGTACAAATTATTTTAATGCGTGCGATCGCGTTGAGTTCTTGTTTGTATTTTATCCTCCTCACCACGCCTTTTGCGGACATCCTCAATTTACTCAAAGTTTGGCGTTTTCCTACTATTATTATCGAACTTTTGGCGTTGATGTATCGCTTTATTTTCGTCCTCACCGACACGGTTTTAGAACTCATCACTGCCCAAAAGTCGCGTCTGGGATATCATAATAGGCGATCGCAATTGCGGAGTTTAGGGATTATTGTTTCGCAGTTATTGTGGCGGACTTTGGAGAACTATCGCGCTTGTTCTTTGGGACTCATTTCGCGGGGATTTAACGGGGAATTGCGATTTTGGTCAGATCGCGAATACCAAGCCAATTCTCGTTATCTTAAGGAAGCTTTAGTCGGATATGGTTTATTATTATTACTCGCTATTTTTCCTTATATCGAGAGGAATATATAGCGATTGATTGTGTGGAAAACATAGTTTTTTGCGCCCGTTAACGGCGGCGATCCGGTAAACTATTATTCGTACCAATCATCTGTTTTCCATTCGTTTCGATCGTATCAAACTACAATAAAGCATCGGTACACTTTGTAAAAATCTCAATTTAGAAGCCTATTTCTTGTGGGAGAAGGGTTTGGGATGAGGGCTGATGACACACAAAATGTCCTAATTCAAAAATGTACTGCTATATCCAACTACCATCTTCGCAAAAGCGATCGCCACGGTAAAATTAATAACAACAAAACAGGCATAATTTCTAAGCGTCCCATCCACATAAATAAAATCAGTATCAATTTGCCTCCCCAAGCTAAACTGGGATCGGTAATCCCGGTTGAAAGTCCCACACTACTCAACGCTGAAGTGGCTTCAAAAACTACATCGCTGAGGGTATAACTAGAGGGAATTAAACCCAGTAAAGCAAAGACACCCACGAGTAAAACAAATAACCACAATAGGGCTAATATTGCTACAGATTCGATGTGACGGTTAGCTTCGGTTTCCGAAACAATGCGATTTTCTAAGCGGTAACGCAAAAGTTGATGAGGTGTAACCATTAACCGCTTAAATTTCCAGGTTGTTGCTCGTAGTAAAGCAATGAACTGTAGGGTAATTCTGCGGGGTCAAAAGTCATGGAAAGTCCGGTACTGGTAAAGCCGGAAAAGGACTCAAAAATGGCGTTCCAAGGCTGCTGGAAGATTAAGATAGTGGGGACAGGATTGTTGCTATCTGCTATGCTGTGGGCGATCGCGACAAAGGGAATTGCACCGATTAAGGGAATAATGCCCCAACTTAGGGCTACGGTAATCATGGCATGACGCAACCGTGCCTGGGAAGCACCTTTGCGAAAGCGATAGAAAAATTGGCCTAACGCGATGGATATAACAGAGGTTAAACCAAAGGGCAAAATGGCATAGTATTCTTGGGCTAAAAGACTCACAAAAAGAGAAATTAAAGCCATAATGCCAGGGACGTGCAGAAATAAACCCACGTCCCGCATAATAGTTTTGGTATAGGGGGAAATTGCCAAGTATTTTTTAATTTTCATGTACTGGGGAGTTTAATCGTCAGCTTCTTTCATAAAGTCGTACAGTTGTTGAGCAATAATCTTTTCGGGACTCACAACGACTTTAACTCCCAAGCGTTCAAATATAGCTTGATGATGCTGGTTATTAATTAAAGTAATTAAGTTTTTGACACCATGTTCTTTACCGAGAAACATGGCCATCAAATTCACAGAATCATCGCTAGTAGTTGCAACTAAAATATCAGCTTTTTGAATATTAGCTTCTTGAAAAATGTCACCTGTGGCGATGTCTGCATTTAAAACAGTGATATCGTATTTTTGTAAAAGCGATCGCGCTCTTTCTTTATTTTCTTCGATAACTGTCATATTATGATTGTTTTTGAGCGCTAAATTGACAAAACTACGGCCAATTAAACCAGCACCAACGATAATAATATACATTCTTGGAGTTTACACATTCTCACGGCGGTTTATTCAGCGTTTCACTTTATCAGATTTACTCAAAAATCGCACCTATCGCAAGGTAGAGGTTAGGATATTTCTTCTTTTGTCTGAGTTAGCGAAACCAATTTTATGTAAAAAGGTTATTGCGATCGCGCAGGGACTTCTACAATCTGAAAAACATCGCTTCCTCGAAACTCAACAATAAAATTCACTAAAGGTTGTTGAGTCACTTCTACCCGCTCAATACTGGCTAAAGGAGTCACCTCGAAATTAGTTTCGGCTTCGGGGGTAAGAGAGTCAATCGTCGCAATTTTGCCTGCTGTTGTTAAGCCTACTCGATACTGCAACGGCGGCGAAAAAGTGGTACTATCTCCCATTGCCCAAGCCCCAGAAAGAGTAAAATGTCTGGGAGTATTTTGGTCGAGTTGTTCAAACAAAAGACTCTTAATAACGCTGAGATTGTTTCTCTCAAAATCGCTCACGGCCTGAGACCAAGGTGTGACACTGTAGGTACTATCGGGGGAAAAAGTAACGCGAAAATCGGCTAACGGTGCGGTCGTGGTAGTATCTTGGTTGCGATATTGCCACCACAAACTGTCAATAGGAGTAGCATAAGCTAAATTAGCAGAATCTTCGTCGTAAGCGTAGTATTGTACGACTTGACCTTTCTCGTTAACAAATACCCGCAAAATTACCGTTTCTTCGATAGCAAATAAAGCATCAAGATTGGCTGCGATCGCGTTTTCAAGTTGTTGTTGTACTTGCTGAATTTGGCGAGAATCGCGAATTAAACTGGGTTGAGCCTGATTTTGTAAATTTTGAAAAAAGGCGCGAACTGGGGCTAAATCTATGGCTGTACTCACAACCCGAGAATCATAAATCAATGTAGCGCGATCGCCCCGCAATAAATCAAAACAAGCCCAATCAAACTGTCGATAAGCCAGATTCGGATCGATACCCGCAACCGTACCTTCAAAGGCAAAACGCAGAATAAGAGAAAGTTGACTGTAGCAATTACCGCGAAACGGCCAAGATTCGTAACGAAAACGGTCTTCTTCGGGAATAGCCTCATTTAAAGCCACCGCATTATCAAATAACCAAGTGCGATCGAGTAAACCATTTTCGCTCTTCCAACCCGATCGCGCCCAATCTAAAATACCCTGATTAATGCGAATTTCGGCTTGCAAGCGGGTCAAATCGCTATTTCCTTCAATTTGGCTAATCAGCTTACTTCCTCGTTCTAAAAGCAATTCTGCTTCTTGGGCAATATCTTCATTAATCGCGGTTTGCCAATCGCGACGAGCCCAATCTCGCCATACCATCGCTCTTGCTAAGGCATTCATCGCTCCGGGATACCCAGCCAGTACGCCTTTTTCGTACTGCGCGATCGCTGCATCAAAGTCGCCCAACGCTTCATAAATGCTGCCTGTCGCCACAAAAATACGCGGATCGTCAGGAATAAAATTCAAGGCGCGATCGTAGCTATCTCTGGCTTCCGACCAACGATTATCCGTTTGTTGCCGCAACCCCTGTTGATAGTATAACTCCCCAATTAAGTGCAAATTTTGGTTAACAGTGTAGGACAATCCCAACACCAACAACGCCCCCAGAAACGTAATCTCAGCGTGGAGATAAGAAGGAAATTCAAAACGAGTTAAGCCTTTTTCAATAACCTTTTTGCCGCGATCGGTTAAAGCTCCTCCTGCCACTAAAACCAACCCCGTTCCTTGACCAATGGTACTCAGTACCCCCAAAAAATCAAAGCCCTGAGCCGCCGAAAAGGCTTTAACCGTTTGGCTTAAAAATGTCGTTGAAACCACCAAACAAGCCACTGTCCCGACATTCCACACCCAATCGTGTTTTGCCCACCAGGGTTGTACGGGAGGAGGAGGAGGAGAAGCTTCGAGATACCACCACCAAGCCGATTGAGGGGGCTGACGACTTTCGCGACATTGTGCAACGTCGGGATTTAGGGCAATACGGTTGGCAAACTGATGTAAGCGATCGTCAAGTTTGGCAATATGGCTCAATTGATGAGATGCGATCGCCTCAGCGTCCTCTAAAATGCCCTGGATGGTGTCTCGCACGAGCAAAACATCCAAAATGGGTTCGAGGGGCGGTTGTGCCATCGGCTCGATGTTGCTAAGGGCTTGGGCGTATTGGGTTATGGCTTGGTCTATACAGTTATCAGTCATCAGTCTACAACTAATATTACGAAAAGTAGTCTGTATACTACAACGAGAAAATCTTGGCCAAAGTTCCAGCAAACAGGTAAACTCTGGTGCAAACAAATGTAGAACAAATTGCTAAAACCGTGGGTTCAGTAAACGAACAATCAATCATCATTGGGGAGCTAGAGTGGTTTTATCGCGAAGCTCAACCCGAAACCACAACAGACAAACCGCCAATTCTTTTTTTGCATGGGTTACCGTCTCAGAGTTTGAGTTGGTGTGAGATAATGACGCAAGTTGCCGATCGCGGATGGAGAGCGATCGCGCCTGATTGGATTGGTCATGGCTTTTCGAGTAAACCGGAACGTCGCGACTTTGACTACACGCCAGATACTTACATCAAAGCCCTAGAAGATTTCGTAAATACCTTAGAGCTTGGCACATTTCACCTGGTGGTGCAGGGATTTTTAGGCTCGGTGGGCTTACAGTATGGAATACGCCATCCTGAAAAAATTGAGCGCCTCGTTATTCTCAATACTCCCTTGAGTCCTACTGCGAAACTGCCTTGGAAAATGAAGCAATGGGGAATTCCCCTTGTGGGAGATATGCTCACCCAAGACCCCTTGCTTGTCGATCGTACCCTAGAAGGAGGCAGTGGCTTTCAGATCGGCGATCGCAACCTGGATATTTACCGCAAACCTTTTTTACAAACTTCGGCATCAGGGCGATCGCTACTGGCTACAATTAAACAACTCAATCTGGCTAATAGTACGGCCGAAATCGCCACGGGATTGCAGAACTGGACAAAACCCGTTCAAATCTTCTGGGGTTGTGCAGACCCTTGGTTAGAGATAGATACGGCTCAAACTCTAGCCAACTCGCAATCCAACATCGAACTCACCCCACTCCCCGAAGCCCGTCATTACCCCCAAGAACATTGGTCAGAAGAAATTGGGCCGGACTTAATTAACTTTCTGCGTCGTCAGCTTGGCTAGATTTACTTGTCGATAGAGTCGCAGAATTCCTATTCTGTGGGAATATAAAAAGGGTAGAAAAAGACTGACAATCTCTCAAGATGTCGTCAGGCGATCGCCCCTTGATATCCTCTTTTTGTTGTTGCTTCGTTATATTTCTTGAAAATGCTCAAACGTTTACATTCCCTTTTACCCCTGATTTTGGCCTTTGTTGTCACCTTCTTAACCGCTTGTGGCGCTCCCGAAGCTAAAATCCCTCCCACTTACACCCCCGAAAAAATCGCTCAACTCCAACAATATGCAGGCCCTGTAACCACAGCCCGTCAGCGAATGCCCGAATTAGCAGCTTTAATCGCTCGTAAAAATTGGATCGATGTCGAAAACTTCATCCACGGGCCGTTAGGGCAAGTACGCGGCAGCATGGGCTTTATTTCCCGCAATTTACTACCCAAAGACCAAGATACAGCTAAAGAAGCAGCCAAAGAGCTTTTTGTGCATCTTGAAAAAATCGACACCGCAGCTAAAGCGAATCGCGTTGATATTGCCGGACAACAGTATATTGAGGCGTTGAAAGATTTTGATGCTTTCTTAGATTTAGTGCCGAATGCCTAAGTTTTAACAATTTGGGCAATTCCCGACGATGAAATGGGGTGGGGTTTCCTCACCCCTCTTCCGACCCCTTAGAGTCTGACTGCTAAAAAAATCCCCCAAACCTGACAGTTTGAGGGAAGTACACCAATTTATAATTTTAGGAGCAACGACTTATAACCATTCCAACACCGCATCTTCTTTCGTATTGGTGTTGCGAGAAGGGGTTTCGCGCTCAAACTTCATGTGAATCGAGCGTTTTTGTTCGCCATCCACCGCAACCGCTTCAATGGGATAATCAATTAAGCCATCTTGGAATGACATCTGGAAGCGGAAAGTACCGTCGGGATTGAGTTGAATCTTGCGACCGCCGATGGTAACTGTAGCATCGGGTTCAGTTGCCCCGTAGACAATCAACTCAGCATCCGCGACTAGCCAGAACTTGCGAGGACGAATAGGCGGTGCAGAAGCCGAGAAACCCGCACCAGACATGGTTAAGCCCGCACCAGACATGGTTAAACCCGCACCGGACATGGTGGGAACTGCCCACATTCCTACGCCAGAGGGGAAGACATAAGAACTGAGGCTTTCTTGAGGCGGTACAGAACCCGCAACGTGCTGCATTGAGCCAAACATCGAACCCGCAACCCGTTGGGCTTCTGCCGATTGAGTCATACCGAAGATTTCGTCGTAAATCTCGTTGCTTTGGGCCGTTGCTGTCGCACCCGCCACGCGATGGGTGGGAGGAACGAGTTTGTAGACGGTTTTGCCCGCTAATTCTTCTTCCCAGTCAACGGTCATGAAGATATCTTCAATCCAGTCCGAAGGATAAACAGGGGGAATGCGAACGCCACTCGAACGGGCCAACATCAACCAGCGACCGTCAGCACAACGATAGCCGATTTCAACGATGTAGTCGCGATCGCTCACGGGAATCGGTAAATACCATTCTCTGGCAAGTTCGTCGCAAGGATATTCTTGGACGTTGTGGGGTGCTTGATAGTTTAAGTCAACATCCGTCGAGTCGTACAAGCGCAATGCTAATTGCTGACCGCCTTGACGGCGCAATTCTTCTTTGTGTTCGTTGGGAACATCCCAGTAAACATAAGACCATTGGGGATCGCGCGGTAAAATCATGATGCGGCTTTCACCGTAGCCTTCAGGCAAATCGGCAAGTCCTTCATCTACAGATGCTAAAGTACCGCCAATGGGATCGTCTTGACCGAGTTCAAATTTGGATGCTTCCACGGTTTCTTGTACCTCCGATGCAGATGGACTAGGGGAATAAATTTGAGTTTGAGTCGTACTTTTGATAGCAGTTTGAATGGCGCTGAGAAGTTGCGCTTTTCGCATTCTGCTGTAGCGAGAGATGTTGTATTTACTCGCGACTTTACGCAGTTGCCGCAAAGTCATTTCTTCTAGGGGTTGGCGTTCTTGGGCCATGAGAGTCAGTACCTAATGTGAACAAACAGGGTAAGTGACTGTGAGAGAAAGAAGCAGCAATTATGGGCTTTTATCGCCGAACCAAATGGAGTCAGATGTTAACGAACAAATCAATGAACGGGTATCTGTATCTACTTGAGTTGAGCGAGATGCCGCCATACATTACTAAAAGTTATTGAAAACAATTTTGAGCTATGGCTTTGAGCAACGATCCCGGAAGGGTAACTTGGTTTTGAGCAACCCTAATTACTTTGTCGGGAAATGTTTTCCCGCTCGCTATAACAATCCCTTTGGGATCGGTTGGGATCGCCTTACACCAACAGTTAACAAGCAGCGACCGGGTTTCGTCAAGGGCTTATGTCAGAGAATCTTGACATAAGCCCCAAAAGCTGTCTCTGAGGGAGTCCGCCATGTCAAGAAATCTTGACATTCTGATTGAGAGTCAGGAATTCTGGGATCGCGAAGCCGGTCGAAATTGCTGTTCGATGGCTTTTACTGTCAGTTGACGGGGTAGAAAGCGGTGAACATTGGCGATCGCCTGATTAGACAATCCCCCAGGCACAATCGTCACCTCGCCGCGTTTGAGGGCTTCTAAGGCTTCCCGAACGACATATTCAGGAGAAACGGCTTCTTTTTCAGCTTCTTGAGGAGTTTTGAAGGGATCGAAACCCGCTACATCGAAAAAGTTGGTTTTAGTCGGTCCGGGACAAACCGCGAGAACTGCGATCCCGCGATCGCGATATTCCCCCCACAACGCCTCGCTAAAATGCAGAATGAAGGTCTTAGTCGCTCCGTAAATGGCTAAATAAGGCATGGGTTGGAACGCCGCGATCGAAGACACATTAATGATTTGACCCGAACCGCGTTCGAGCATGGGGGGTAGAAACAAGGTGGTGAGATCGACCAAGGCCGTCACATTCAGTTGAATCATATTTAGTTGTTTTTCGCGAGAATTATCAACGAATGCCCCATAATCGCCAAATCCGGCATTATTAATCAAAAAATCCACCGCGATTCCTTGAGTTTGGGTAGTTTCCCAGACGCGAGTCGGGGCGTTAGGTTCAGTCAAATCTTGAGTAATAACCGTTGCTTGAATTTGATGGCGATCGCGCAATTCTTGGGCTAACTGTTCGAGTACGATGCGCGATCGCGCTACCAAAACCAAATTGTACTTTTGGGCTGCGAGTTGTCGAGCAAAAGCCTCACCAATTCCCGACGAAGCCCCCGTAATTAAAGCTGTAGACATAAGTCAAAAAATCTGCGTAGTATTTGCATTTCTCATGCTATCGTTTCGACTTGTTTTAGCTCAGTAGCAAACCGCCACAAATCTCAATAACCAGGCCATCAACCCCTAGAGAGGGAAATCTGACTTGACAAACCCTTCTTTGGACGGAGAATAAACAAAACCAAATTTCTTAGCATTTAAGCAGAATAATGACTAAAAACAAGCATTTGGAGAATCAATTTACAATCAATGAAACGCTGGATTAATCAACTCAAAACCTTAAAAATTAAGAGTGTTATCTTAGCAGGAATTGCCGCGATCGCCCTTTGGATTGCGCCGATTGCCTCAGCCCAAGCAGCAACCGCAGCCCCAGATACTGCCAGTCCCGGTACAGTCAATCGCATTCAACAAAAAGCGGAAGATTTTGGCGGTGAAAATATTGGCGATACTGGACTCAAAAATATCAATAACTTGCCCAACAAAATTCCTGAAACGGCAGACTTAATTATCAAACAGCGCTCTCAAGATAACAACGTCACGCCCAATACTCAAAAAGACACCAAAAATGCTGGCGAACAAATCCAAAAAGGGTTAGATTCTGTGAAAGAATCAGTTTTCTAAGTTTGGCATTACAGTGAAAATCAGCCCAACGTTAACCTCAAAAAATAGGTTGAGTTTTATGTTGTTAGTCTCATCGGGAAATCATTCTCCCGATGATTTATTGTTTTTGGGTTAGGGGCAGCGAGGACTTTAAAATGCTCTGAATAATTCCCGTTGTCGAAGTGGGAATCGCAACTGAAATCAACTCTACCTGACCGCCATAAGCTATCACATCTGGGTATTCTGGCAATGTTTCTGGGGTGTAATCCCCTCCTTTGATATAAATTTCCGGTTGTAATGCTTCAATTAACGGTGTGGCGGTAATTGTCGAGAATAACACCACCGCATCCACAGGCTTCAACGCAGCGAGGACTTCAGCCCGTTGCAATTCGGGAATAATCGGACGAGTTGGAAAACCGGGTTTTGGGGGTTTGAGTTGTTGTACCGATGTATCGCTATTTAATCCTACAACGAGCGATCGCCCTAAAGATTTCGCCTGAGTCAGATAGCGCACATGACCCACATGAAGGAGATCGAAACAGCCATTCGTAAACGCCAAAGGTCGCCATTTTTCCGGGTTTGACGCGATCGCACATTGCAGTTCCTCCAAGCTGTAAATCATAAACATTCAATCCAGGTTAATATCTGATAGCCTACCAGGATAGCGTTTTTACCCAACCTAAAGTATGTACGAAAAGATTGCACCCCCCACCGTTGGCACAAAAATTACCTTCAAAGATGGTAAACCCATCGTCCCCGATGACCCCATTGTGCCGTTTATTCGCGGTGACGGTACGGGAGTCGATATTTGGCCTGCTGCTCAAAAAGTCTTTGACGCTGCCGTTAAAGCCGCGTATGGTGGCGATCGCACCATCAACTGGTTTAAAGTCTATGCTGGAGACGAAGCTTGCGAACAATACGGCGAGTTTCAATATCTCCCCGACGATACCCTCACCGCTATCAAGGAATACGGCATCGCTATCAAAGGCCCCCTCACAACCCCCGTGGGTGGCGGGATTCGTTCGCTGAATGTCGCTTTACGGCAGATTTTCGACCTTTATGCCTGCGTGCGTCCTTGTCGCTACTATCCGGGGACTCCTTCCCCCCACAAATCCCCAGAAAAGCTGAATGTGATTGTTTATCGGGAAAATACCGAAGACATTTACTTGGGGATTGAATGGCGACAAGGCACAGAAATGGCTGAAACGCTGATTAAATACCTCAATACTGAGTTAATTCCTGGGACTCCCGAACACGGTAAAAAACAAATCCCTCTCGATGCGGGGATTGGCATCAAACCCATTAGCGTTGCGGGTTCTAAGCGTTTGGTGCGTCGGGCGATGGAACACGCCCTCACCCTCCCGAAAGAAAAGCAAATGGTGACTTTGGTACACAAAGGCAACATTATGAAGTACACCGAGGGCGCTTTTCGGGATTGGGGTTACGAATTGGCAACCAGTGAGTTTCGCGAACAATGCGTCACGGAACGAGAGTCTTGGATTCTCAGCAACAAAGAGAAAAACCCGGATATCAGCTTAGAAGCGAATGCGCGGATGGTCGAACCGGGTTATGATTCCCTAACTCCTGAGAAAAAACAACAAGCCTGCGACGAAGTGAAAGCGGTTTTAGAGTCCATTGGGGACAGTCACGGTAACGGGCAGTGGCAAGATAAGATTATGGTCAACGATCGCATCGCTGACAGTATTTTCCAACAAATCCAGACCCGTCCTGATGAGTATTCTATCCTCGCGACAATGAACCTCAACGGCGATTATCTCTCCGATGCAGCCGCGGCCATTGTTGGCGGTTTAGGCATGGGTCCTGGGGCAAATATCGGCGATACCTGCGCGATTTTTGAAGCCACCCACGGTACTGCCCCCAAACACGCCGGACTCGATCGCATTAATCCCGGTTCGGTGATTCTTTCTGGGGTGATGATGTTGGAATATATGGGTTGGCAAGAAGCGGCAGATTTGATTAAAAAAGGCATTGGGGACGCGATCGCGAATCGTGAAGTAACCTACGATCTGGCGCGTATGATGACTCCTGCGGTGGAAAAACCTCTGAAGTGTTCGGAGTTTGCCCAAGCAATTATCGACCGCTTTTAGTTAAACTTTCTGTATTGTTTGTAACCCAATCTTTCTGATTTCCTCAACGAAAGGTTGGGGTTTTTATTTACTTAAATTAATCAATCGACGTACTAAGGTATTAATGCAAAAATTAAATAAGCGAGTTCGCTGGGGGCGCAATTTTCTTTTAATTGCTATAGTTGCCTTTTTTTACACATTATTTGGAGTTTTTGGTCTTAAATTAGCAGTTTTACCGGGTAATGTCACTACAGTTTGGATTCCTGCCGGAATTGGCTTGGGGGCAGTTCTTTTAGGTGGTCATAAAGTTTGGCCGGGAATTTGGCTCGGTTCTTTTGGCATTTCTGTGGCGATAGAACCCACTCCCGTAAGTCTTACTGTTGGTGCGTTTACGGCGATTGGCAATACCTTAACGCCTATTTTGGCAGTTTATGGTATTCGTCGCTTTGCTCGCACCTCCTACCCCCTACGACGGGCGAGTGAGGTGTTTCAGTTTGTCTTTTGGGGGGCGATCGCGAGTCAAATCCTGAGCGCAACTATGGGAGTCACGGCGTTGTCAGTTAGTCAATTGCTACCCTGGGTTAATTTTGGTGCTGCTTGGCTGACTTGGTGGGTTTCTAATGCAACAGGGGTTTTGGTGGTGACTCCGGTTTTGTTAACTTGGTCTTCGGTTTTTCGCAATATATTCACTGAAAATTGGCGTTTTAACTTTGTTAAAGTAAAACTAAAATGGCAGAATTTCTCTTGGGAAAAATTCAGTTGGTTTATCTTATTTGATGTTGTTATTGGTTTGGCATTTTGGCGTGGCTTTACTATCGAATATTTAGTTATTCCTTTGTTAGTTTGGTCGATATTTCGATTTTCTCCTCCCTGGACAACTTTCGCGATCGCGTTGGTGGCAGCTATGGCGATCGCTGGCACTATCGCCGGAAAGAGTGTTTTTGTCAAGGATAATCTTAACAGTTCTTTGTTATTTCTAGAGTCTTTTATTGCCGTTATTGCGGTTACAACTTTAGTATTAATGGCGGTTTTACAAGAGCGTCATTTTGCCATTAAAGGCTTAAACCAAGCCAAAGCCGAACTCGAATCGCGAGTCATCGAACGTACCCAGGAATTATTCCAAGCCAACGAACAATTACAGCACCAAGAACTTCATCTCCGCGAAAAAGCCGATTCCCTCGCTCAAACTTTACGGCGACTCAAACAAACCCAAGCCCAACTCATTCAAAATGAAAAAATGACCAGTTTGGGTCAGTTAGTTGCGGGAATTGCTCACGAAATTAACAATCCTGTGAGTTTTATTTATAGCAATCTCAATCCTGCGAAACAATATTTTCAAGACTTGCTAGATTTAGTTTCTTTATATGAAGAAAAAACACCCAAAGCCGAGCCAGAACTTCTCGAATTGCGAGACAGTATAGACTTTAATTTTATCCAAGAAGATTGTTTCAAATTAATCGATTCGATGCAAGTTGGAGCCGATCGTATTCAACGCATTGTATTAAGTCTTCGTAACTTTGCCCGTCTCGACGAAGCCCAACTCAAATGGGTTAATCTCCACGAAGGACTCGATAGTGTTTTATTAGTTTTACAACATCGATTCAGTGGTTTGCAAACCGGGCGATCGCCGATCCAAATCCTCAAACATTATGGCAAACTTCCCAAAGTAGAATGTTTTGCCGGAGAAATCAATCAAGTTTTCATGCAAATCATTATTAATGCTCTCGATGCTATTGACGCGATCGCATCGACTTCAGGAGTCATAGAAATTAAAACAAACTGTCTAGAAAGCGATCGCGTTGCTATCTCAATTACCGATAACGGCGGTGGCATTCCCCCTGAAATTCAAAACCAAATTTTCGATCCCTTCTTTACCACAAAAGCCGTCGGTAAAGGCACGGGTTTAGGACTTTATACCAGCTATGAAACTATTGTTAAAAAGCATCGCGGCGATCTGAATTGTCAAGTGCAAAATAACCAAACTACATTGACGATAATTCTCCCTATTCAACACTTGTCTACTTCATCTTTCCAGAAACCATAAAACCCGCTATTGTTGCGGGTTAGTTAAGGTATATTTATCCGACTTTTCAATTAACTTGCTGCGACTTCTGCTTCTCGATTTTGCGGCTGAATGGGAATACGAATGATAAACTCGGCACCGCCATCTGCTGCTTTTTGACAAAGCATTTGACCGTTATGGCGATCCACGACAACCTGGTAACTGATCGATAGTCCTAAACCCGTGCCTTTACCAACGCCTTTGGTCGTAAAAAAGGGATCGAATAACTTTTCGCGAATTTCGGGTTTGATGCCAAGACCATTGTCCGCGATCGCGATTTCGAGCCAATTATCTTCTAACATCGTTGTCCGAATCCGAATTAGGGGCTTGTGGGGGGGTGTTGCTTCTAAGTCAAAGTGATGGTTAGCCCAAGCTTCTTCTAGCGCATCAATGCTGTTACTCAGTAAGTTCATAAATACTTGATTGAGTTGTCCTGCATAACACTCCACTTTAGGAATATTGCCGTATTCTTTAATAATTTCGATTCCCGCTTGTTCGAGGTCGATTTTCTGCATCCGGGCGAAGTTTTTAAAGCGATTTTGCAAAATCATCAATGTGCTATCGATGCCTTCGTGAATGTTGACTCGCTTGACTTCGGCTTCATCTAACCGGGAAAAGGTGCGGAGAGAAGCGACAATTTCTTGAATGCGTTTTGACCCGACTAAAAGGGAATCGAGCAAGCGGGGATAATCTTCTTGTAGAAAATCTAACTCAATACGCTCAATTTCGGCTTGGATGGCTTGGGGAGGTTGGGGTAAATGCTCTTGATATAAAGCAATCAGACTCAATAATTCTTGGGTGTAGCTTTTGGCATAAGCTAAGTTACCGTAGATGAAGTTAACGGGATTGTTAATTTCGTGAGCGACTCCGGCAACCATTTGCCCCAAACTGGACATTTTTTCAGTTTGAATCAGTTGCGATTGCGTCCGCTTCAGTTCTTCGAGGGTTTTTTGCAGTTCTTCGCTTTTGGCTTGATGTCGCAGACTTTCTTCAGCTTGTTTGCGTTCGGTAATGTCGCGAAATGTGCCAGTATAAAACGATCGCGTTCCTAAATCGGCATGAGTTACGGTGGCTTCGACGGGGAACACCGAACCATCAAGACGACGACCGACGACTTCCACCGGGCCGCGATTGAGTAACTTAGAAAGTAAGCTGGCGCGATCGCTAAGGGTTTCGTTAGACCAACCCACCACATCCACCAAGGACTTCCCCACCAAATCGGGGGCATTATAGCCAAAAATTACCCCAGCGCTGGGATTCGCCGTCAAAATCTCCAGCATGGGGGTTTTAAAGGTAATAATCGCATCGCTGGCGGTACGAACAATGGCCTCGGTTTGGGTGACGGCTTGTTCCATCGAGTCCATGACGTTGTTGTAGCGGCTGGCAATCCGTCCCACATCGGTAAACGGGTCTTCGGGGACGCGCAAGCTGAGATCGCGGCTTACAGCTTGCTGTTCCATCACCTGAAACAAATCGTAAATCTCGGTTTTGGCATAATGTTCGGACACATTCAAGCCCATTTCTTCGGCTTGGGCTGACACCCGTAGCGGGAAAAAGCGATTCAATACCGACAACACGATCCAAGCACTGCCAAAAGCCCAAACACAACCGACAATAATACCGAGAATTTGCACGCCGAGTTGCTGAAGGCGACTTAAATCTGTTCCTAGCACTTCTAAGTTGCCAAACAAAGCAACGGCGAGAGTTCCCCAGATTCCTGCTCCAGTATGCACCGCGATCGCGTCTACTGCGTCGTCTATCTGCCAAGATTCGAGGCAATACACTACTAACATCATCGTTGCTGCCCCACCCATGCCAATAATGACCGAGAGGGGGGTAGAAACGGCGTGACAAGAAGCGGTAATGGCGACTAACCCCGCAATTGAACCATTGAGCATGGATTCGACGGAGGGGGCTTTGCGGCTTTGCCAACTCAACGTTGCGGCGGTTAACATCCCTGCCGATCCCGCGATAATGGTATTGACAATAATACCCGCCACTTGCTGGTTCAAAACGAGGGTACTGCCACCGTTAAACCCCAACCAACCAATCCACAACAGCATTGCCCCCAATACGGAAAAAGGTAAATTCGAGCCGTGAATTTGACCATTGGTTCGAGAGGATTCAAAACGTCCCAGCCGAGGCCCGACAACCAGTAAAGTGGCTAAAGCGACCCAACCACCAACGCTGTGAACGACTGTCGAACCCGCAAAGTCCACGAAGCCCATGTGACCAAGCCAGCCCGTGGAACTTCCCTGGTTCGCGCCATTCCAGACCCAGTGACCGAATAGGGGGTAAATTAAGCCGGAAATCACTAAACAGACGATAAAATAAGCACCAAAGCGCATCCGCTCGGCCACAGCCCCAGAAACGATGGTTGTGGCGGTGCTGCAAAACATTGTTTGGAATAGAAAAAAGGCAGCCAACTCTGGCACAGCATCAAAACTTAGAAACCACCCTGTCGATCCAAACCATCCGGCTTGGGTTGCGCCAAACATAAGAGCATAACCAAATGCCCAAAATAAGGCGACTGAGATACCAAAATCCGCCAGATTTTTGACGGCAACATTGATGCTGTTTTTCGATCGCGTCAATCCTGATTCGAGGCACATAAAGCCTGGCTGCATCAGGAACACCAAGCCAGAGCAAGCAATTAGCCAAAGCGTGTCAACCACGATATTATTGCTCTTTCGGTGGGAATCAAATCAGTCTATTTTTGTGCTTTTATCGTTATACTGTTGTACTGTACGATACAGTTTTGGCGAGAATTCTTTTAAGATTCTGTGACTGTTATCTGATAGCGTCCGCGATCGCCCGCATCATAGCCGTTGATAAATATCCGGTATGTGCCATCGCGGGGTAAGGTGATTTGTACGGAAGAATTCGTGTCTGTATCGCTAAGATCGTCATTTTGGTCAATAATTAGGTCATTATCGTCGAAAACTGCCAAGAAAGTATCGAATTCGCTACTTTTTACCAAGATAGTCAGCACTTGTCCGGCTTTGCCGTTAAATTGATGCACATCGTACAAACTGCCATCCTGTTCGTATACGCCATCTCCGTCTTCTAAGATACCTTGTTCGTTGAGAATTTCTAGAGGAGTGGCTGGAGGAGGATTGACTGCCGTGGTATTTTCCGGTAAAGGCTCATCAATCTGAGTTTCTGGGGGAAGAACAATGGGGAGAGTTTCGGGTAACTCAACCGTATTTTCGGGTAAGTTTTCTGTGGGTAGCTCCTCGATCTGAGTTTCTGGGAGAGTTTCAGACGGCTCGACAACGGTAATTTCTGGATTGGGGGGAGTGATTTGAACGGGAGGATTGGCCACGGGGAGGGGCTGAACTGCTACTTCTGGAGTCTCTGGATTAGCGGCTAGGCGATCGCGAAACTCTTGACTATAGGCGATCGCGCACATTTGTTGATAGCGTTGATGCTCTCCACAAGCGATCCCCGCGAAACTAAACGCATCCGACAAAATATTATTCCGATGATAGCGCCCGGTAATACCGTCATCGACTATCATTTGCATCACGATAGCTTCGGCAGAAGTGACCCCATAAGTGAGATTTTCTGCCAGCGCTCCCTGAGATTCGCCGTAACGACTGAGGCGATCGCTAAATTGGCTGCCATCAGTACCATAATGACCGAGATTGCCTTTACTACCGAGATCGTTAACGTGATCCTGCGCTCCCAAAGACATTCCGGGGGATAGGGTTAGAGGAGGGAGAGGAGACATATTTTGCAAAACCGCGATCGCTTCGTCCACAGCCCCAACCCCTTCTTGAGTCGGTAGAGCATCCTGATTGGGTAAAAGAAGAATGCGGCCTTGATAATATTGCTTCGTTTGTGCTAACCAGTTCGCATAACCCTGGGGATTAGTACGCACGCGGTTCATTTCCGCCAAAACTTGACTTTCTAGAGTTGAGATATCGGGGGTTTGGGCGATCGCGGCAGTCTTGAAAGGTAAAATGCCCGAAGGTACATTTCCGAAAATAGCGATCGCACTCAAAAAAGCTGTAGCGATCGCCGATCGTTGTAGATAAAATCGAATCCGAACCATAATTTCGCGAGTAGAGAATTTGCAAGGTATATTAATTGGGAGAATTGGCTTCAGCCAGTACGCTGGAGCGATTCTTATGGTTATCTTAGCGGAGAAGGATTTACCCTGGCCGAGTACCCAAGAATTGAGTAGCGCTATCTAAAGTTTTTTCCGGTTATTACACCATGCAACACACGGATTACTTTTGGTTTGGTTTATTAATGTGGTTGAGTGGAACATCAGCCATTTTTTATCTTTGGGGTCAACAACGTCAAGAGAACAAAGCGTTACCCTCATCATTCCCTAATTCTGAAGGCGATCGCGTTACCGCCTTAGAATCCGAATGTCGCCGTCTGCGCCAAGAATTAGCCGAATGTACGGCAAAAAGCCAACAAGATTGGCAAAAAGCCAGTTTTGAGCAACTGGAAAGCCTCTTAATCAGCTTTCCCACCGCCCAGATGATGGCAGAAAAAAAGCCCACCCTACCCGCCAAAAATTTGACCGCCTTATTTGACCCTCTCGCCAATTTAATTGCCTCTTGGGGCTATGAGCAAATTGGCGAACCTTGGCTGCAAGTCAGTTACGATCCTCAAGTGCATCAACCCGATACGGCTGACATCCAACCGGGGGAGATGGTATATATTCGCTTTATCGGTTATCGCGATCGCGATCGTATCCTATGTCCGGCAAAAGTTAGTCGTACCCTACCCTTTGAGTAACCCCCAACCAACCATGACGCAAAACTTCTATCTCGGCTGTGCCGTCTGGTCTTATCAAGGTTGGATTGGAGAATTTTATCCCCCCAAAACCCCAGCAAAAGACTTCCTTTCCCTCTACAGTCGTCGCTTTACCACCGTAGAAGGCAATACCACCTTTTATGCCTTGCCAGAAACAACCACAATCGACCGTTGGACAGCCCAAACCCCAACCGCCTTTAAATTTTGCCCTAAAATGTCTAAAGCCGTCACTCACGACGGTTTACTGGCAAATCATCTCAATGCCGCTCAAACCTTTCTCGAAAGAATGCAGAGATTTGGCGAGAAACTCGGGCCAATTTTTATCCAATTGCCACCCTCTTACAGCCCGGCAAACTTTGAAGATTTGCGGGCATTTCTCCAAGCCTTGTCATCCCCAAACACGCCTCTAGCTGTAGAAGTACGTCATCCAGATTGGTTTCAAGCCGATGGCAACACCCGCCTTAATGAGCTTTTGCAATCAGCGAGCATTGCGAGGGTATTGCTAGATACGCGACCCATTTATAATTGTCCCGACGACCCGCAAATTGCCTCAGAACGCCAAAAACCCAAAGTTCCCCTTTATCCTGACTGTACTGCTCCTTTTACCTTTGTCCGCTTTATCAGTCATCCAGAACGGCAGTATAATCAAGCTTATTTGCAAGAATGGGCGCAAAGACTCAAAAACTGGTTACAAAGCGGGACGCAGGTTTATTTTTTCGTCCATTGTCCTGTGGAAGATTTTTCGCCCCAAACGGCTCGTGATTTTCAGGAGATGTTGGAGATGGAGAATGCTCCTATTCCCAAGTTGCCCTGGAATGAGTTAGATTTACCCCCCCAACAATTAAGTTTGTTTTAATTTCTTGAATTTGTTTAACAAAAACTTGACAACAAACGGTTTATAATTCCTTGAGAAAATTCAGAGGATAAACGGATAGGATGACTTGCCAAGGGATAATAAAAATAGCACATTCTACTGCAAGGATTTAAACCATTTAGGTCATGTGGGAAAGACTCAAACAAGCATCTGTATTGGGGTTGCCAGTTCATCTGTCAGAGGATTATGTGGGATGGTTGCAAAGGCGCATTGAAAGCGGGCTGTATACCCATGTTGTGACGCTGAATTCTGAAATGGCGATGATGGCGGAAAAAAGTCACGATTTAGCTGACATTATTCGCCAAGCGGAACTGGTCATTCCGGATGGGGCAGGTGTCATCTTTTATTTACGCTTACACGCGGCTCGTCAGCAACGTTGTCCGGGAATTGAACTAGCCGCTACGCTGCTCGAACAACTGAATGATTGCCAAAGTAACCATCCTATTGTCTTTTATGGCGGTAAGCCGGGAATTAGCGATCGCGCTGCTCAATTTTGGCGAGAAAAATGCCCGAATTTAACCCTATTCGCCGCTCACGGCTATCTCTCTGTCAGCGAAGAACAGCAATTCTGTCAGCTTTTAAAAACTCAGCAACCCCGCTTAATTCTGGTGGGTTTGGGCGTACCCCGTCAAGAAAACTGGATATTACAGCATCGCGCTTTGTGTCCCCAAGCAACTTGGATTGGCGTGGGAGGCAGTTTTGATATTTGGTCGGGAACGAAAGAACGCGCCCCCACTTGGTTTTGCAATAATAACCTAGAGTGGCTGTATCGCCTGTATCAAGAACCCTGGCGCTGGCGACGAATGCTGGTTTTACCGCAGTTTGCCTTGCGGACTTTGGCCGCTGTCGCTAAACCCAGTGTAAATTAATCGGGGAATTTGGGGGCGAGAAGACCCGCCCCTGAGTCGTTTAGGGATAAAACGCCAATTGTGGCAAACCGAGGGTTTCTTCCCAACCCATCATCACATTGAGACATTGCACCGCTTGACCTGATTGACCTTTGATCAAGTTATCAATGGCTGACATCACGATAACGCGATCGGTACGGACATCTACCTCTACGCCGATGTAGCATAAATTCGTGCCTACTGCCCATTTAGTTTGCGGATACACGCCATTCGGGAGAATATTCACAAACGGCGAGGAACGATAAAACGCATTGTAAATCGTCAGGAGATCGTCGCGCACCAAACCCGGATCGCGCAAGGTGGCATAGCTAGTTGCGAGAATGCCCCGCACCATCGGAATGAGGTGGGGTGTGAATTGTACCATAACTTCATGGCCGGCGAGATCGCTACAAACTTGCTCGATTTCTGGGGTATGACGGTGAGCGGCAACGCCATAAGCGGTTAAAGAGCTATCTGCCTCAGCCAGGAGTAAATTGGTCTTAGCTTGGCGGCCACCCCCAGATGTACCGGATTTACCGTCAATAACCACCGTTTCCGGGACAATTAGCCCTTGTTTGAGCAAAGGAGCGACACTGAGTAAACTGGCAGTTACATAACAGCCCGGACAACCAATGAGATTAGCATCGCGAATTGAATCTCGATAAAGTTCGGGTAAACCGTAAACGGCTGTGGCTGCGAGATCGCGATCGCGACGTTCTTTTTTGTACCAATTTGTATAAGTATCGAGGTTTTCAAAGCGATAATCCGCCGAGAGATCGAGAACTTTACATTTTTTCTCAATCAGGGTAGGAACCATATCGCAGGCTAAACCATTAGGTAAGCCCAAAAATACCACATCACAGCGATCGCCCACTACATCTAGATCGATTTTCTCGATCGTCATTTCGACGCGATGACCCAAGTGCGGATACAAATCTGCATAAGCCTTACCCGCACTACTATCACCACCAATATAAACAAGCTCTACCTTCGGATGGTCGATCAACAATCTAACAAGTTGTACGCCACCATAACCCGAAGCCCCAATAATTCCTACTTTTACGCGATCTGACTCACCCATAACTACTCTCTTCCTTCGTGTTATTTACTTGTACAGTAGCTCAACGTTTGCTGCATTTTAGCCGATTGTGGAAGTTTGGGGGTTGTAAAAATATCTTTGAGGGGCGATCGCCAATAGCTGTTGACCCAAAGTGCCTCAACGTTTTAAAATTAAATGTTTTGCACATAAATTAACTCAATCAACATGGCGAATCGCGTACAAGTCGTATTAAATAAAGATGTCAGTAAACTCGGTCGCTCTGGCGATCTCGTCGATGTAGCTCCCGGTTACGCTCGCAACTACCTTGTTCCCCAAGGATTAGCCGTTAACGCTACCCCCGGTATTATTAAACAAGTCGAAATGCGCCGGGAACAAGAGCGTCAAAGATTGCTGGATATCAAACAACAAGCCGAAGCCCAAAAAGTCGCCCTCACTACGGTAGGACGCTTAATTATCCGCAAAACCGTGGGCGAAAATAACGCCATCTTTGGTAGCGTCACGGCTCAGGATGTGGCAGACACAATTCAAGAGCAAGCCGGACAAGAAGTAGACCGTCGCGGCATTACTGTCCCCGATATTAGCACTTTGGGGATGTACAAAGCCGAAATTAAACTGCATCCAGAAGTTACGGCTGAAGTTGAGTTTGAAGTTGCTCCGGCTAAAGGTGAAGTGGCTTAGTTCAGTTATCAGCGATTAAGGGGCAGTAGGTCTTGGGCAGTAGGCAGTAGTTTTGGGCAGTCGGCTCTTCGGCAGTCGGCAGTCGGGGGGGAATTGAATTTATGCCCCTCCAAAGATGTCAGAAACTTGGCTTTACAGCAGACTCTTAAAATGGCTCAATGCTAGAATGTACTAGGATTTCAACCTCAAAAGTTGGATTTAAGGTTTCAAGAGAGAGTCAACAGTAATCAGCACCCAAGGGAAACGTTTACCCGCTAGTTTACTGGTTTTTTGTTATTAGTTATTTCTGGTGCGCGTTCCCTTGCGCCTTACGGCGACGCGGGGTCTCGGCGCTTTCGGCGACGCGGGGTCGCACCAGTTATTAGTTATTTGTTTCCCATATTTTGCGGGAGGTGTTGTTCCCCAGAAAGATGTAAGAAACTTAGCCTTATAGCAGACTCTCAAAATGGCTAAAGTCTAGAATAAATAAGGGTTTCAGCCTCAAAAAGGAAAATTAAGTTTCTGGAGAGTTATCAGTTTTTTAATTCACCAATAACTAACAACCGATAACAAATAACAAAAAGCCAATAAATCATCGAAAAAACGAGCAACTGGCGTACAACGAACCCAATAACCAATAACCAATAACTAATAACTAATAACCAAAATAATGAACGATCGCGCCCTACCCCCCCAAAATGTAGAAGCCGAAGAATCGATTTTGGGAGGGATTTTGCTCGATCCCGAAGCAATGGGTCGAGTCGCGGATATTTTGACTCCAGAGGCGTTTTATCTTCAGGATCATCAAGAAATTTTTGAGGCAGCCCTGGATTTGCATCGTCACGGTAAACCTACGGATTTGATGACGGTTACCAGTTGGTTAGCCGATCGCGATCGCCTTGATAAAGTAGGAGGAACGAGCAAACTAGCTCAACTGATCGATCGCACCGTTACGGCGGTTAATATCGACCGTTATGCGGCGTTGGTGATGGATAAGTATATGCGCCGTCAACTCATCGGAGCGGGGCATGATATCGTCGATTTGGGCTTCGATACGGCGACGGAGTTGGAGATGGTACTCGATCGCGCCGAGCAGAAGGTGTTTGGTTTAACCCAAAAACGCCCCCAACAAGGCTTGGTGCGAATTTCTGAAACCCTGATTCAGACTTTTGAGGAAATTGACAATCTTCAACAAAATGCTGTGCTACCGGGGCTAAATAGCGATTTTTACGACCTGGATGCCATGACCAGTGGTTTTCAGCGTTCGGATTTGATTATTTTAGCAGGTCGTCCCTCGATGGGGAAAACGGCGCTGGGTTTGGGGATTGCCCTCAATATTGCCCGGATTCACAATCTCCCGGTGGCGATTTTCAGCTTGGAGATGTCGAAAGAGCAGTTAGCCCAACGCCTCCTTGCCAGCGAAGCCGAAATTGACAGTAATCGTTTGCGATCGGGTAAATTGGCGCAAAATGATTTAGAGCCGTTGAGTGTTGCCTTGGGGACGCTTTCCGAGTTACCCATTTTTATCGATGATACTGCCACTTTGACAGTTATGCAGATGCGATCGCAAGTCCGACGATTACAAGCCGAGCAAGGCGGTAAATTGGGCTTAGTTTTGCTGGATTATCTGCAATTGATGGAAGGAGGCGGCGATAATCGGGTGCAGGAGTTGGCAAAAATTACGCGATCGCTCAAAGGCATGGCAAGGGAAATCAACGCTCCTGTTATCGCCCTTTCTCAACTCAGTCGCGGTGTCGAAGCTCGCAACAATAAGCGCCCCATGATGTCGGATTTACGGGAATCGGGCTGTTTGAGCGGTGGCAGTTTGGTGATGTTGGCAGATAGCAATGAACCCGTGCCGATTCGCGACTTGGTAGGGCGATCGGGTTTTGCGGTGTGGGCAATGAATGAACGCAATATGAAGCTAGAACGAGCTATAGTAAGTCATGCTTTTGCAACAGGAATTAAGCCCGTATTTCGTCTTAAAACTCGCTTAGGTCGAGTCATTCGCGCAACAGCAAATCATAAATTTCGTACCTTTACGGAATGGCAACGTTTGGATCGACTCAGGAAAGGCGATCGCATTGCAATCCCTCGTTATTTACCGAGTTTTGATTGCGGTACGTCTTTGTATCGTCAAAATGTTAGTCGCGATCGCGGCGCAAAATTAGCAACAATCGTAGAGTCAGAACCTTTATCTATATTGGCACATAGCGATATCTACTGGGATGAAATTGTTGAGATTGTTCCCGATGGCGAAACCGAGGTTTACGATCTCAGCGTGCCGCAACATCACAATTTTGTTGCCAACAACACGATCGTACATAATTCCATTGAGCAAGATGCAGATTTGATTATCATGCTGTATCGAGATTCATACTACAACCCCGATTCCCCCGATCGCGATACCGCCGAAGTGATTATTACCAAACACCGCAACGGCCCCACAGGCATTGTTAAACTTAACTTTAAACCCGAATTTACCAAGTTTAGAAATATGGTGCGATCGCCAGAGTATTAAAAACCAGTCAAGCCAAAACGCGATCGCCCTTTCCTAACGCCCAACATTATCACAGAGATAGCGATCGCTCTGTGGGGCATTGTACTTCAGATAATCCCCCACCCAAGTACAAGCCTCCTGCATTAACGCATCCACGGTCAAATCATTCAAATTCCGCCACAATTTAACCGTTTTATCGCCACTCGCTGAAGCCAAAGTTTTCCCATCCGGGCTAAAAGCAACACCAATCACCCAATCTTGATGCCCCGCGAGGCTATGCAGTTCTTCTCCTTGCAAATTCCACAATTTAACCGTTTTATCCGCACTCGCCGAAGCCAAAGTTTCACCATCCGGGCTAAAAGTAACACTCATCACCCAATCTTGATGCCCCGCGAGGCTATGCAACTCTTTCCCCTGCAAGTTCCACA
>JAWQFT010000014.1:34611-35607 GCA_035968055.1 Jaaginema sp. PMC 1080.18
GCAAGTTCCACAATTTAATCGTTTTATCCCGACTTGCCGAAGCCAAAGTTTCACCATCCGGGCTAAAAGTAAGGCCCATAACCCAATCTTGATGCCCCGCGAGGCTATGCAACTCTTTCCCCTGCAAGTTCCACAATTTAATCGTTTTATCCCGACTTGCCGAAGCCAAAGTTTCACCGTCTGGGCTAAAAGCAATGCTATTAATTTCATCTTGATGCCCCGCGAAACTCTGCAACTCTTTTCCCTGCAAATTCCATAATTTAATCGTTTTATCCGCACTCACCGAAGCCAAAGTTTCACCATCCGGGCTAAAGGCAATACCGTTTACTGTTCCTTGATGCCCTGTCAGGGTGTGCAATTCTTCTCCTTGTAAATTCCAGAGTTTAATTGTTTTATCTGCACTCGCCGAAGCTAGAGTTTCACCATCCGGGCTAAAAGCAATACTGTAGACCCAATCTTCATGTCCCGTGAAATTGTACATCTCATTGCCCCGCAAGTTCCACAGTTTAATCGTTTGATCTGTACTTGCCGAAGC
Source organism: Jaaginema sp. PMC 1080.18 (assembly GCA_035968055.1). Classification (GTDB taxonomy): domain Bacteria; phylum Cyanobacteriota; class Cyanobacteriia; order Cyanobacteriales; family Spirulinaceae; genus Jaaginema. Next base: position 35,147 of record JAWQFT010000014.1, read on the forward strand.
CAGAATTTTACTATCCGGGCTAAAGACAATACTATTGACTGGCCCTTGATGCCCGGTAAAACTATGCAACTCTTGTCCTTCTAAATTCCAGAGTTTGACTGTTTGGTCGTCGCTGGCTGAGGCTAGGGTCTGACCGTCCGGGCTAAAAGCAATGCTATTGACAGGGCTTTGATGTCCCGCAAGGCTCTGTAGCTCTTGTCCTTCTAAATTCCAGAGTTTGACTGTTTGATCCGCACTCGCTGAAGCCAAAGTTTTACCATCCGGGCTAAACTCAATGCTGTAGACAAAATTTTTATGTCCTGTCAAACTGTGTAGCTCTTTCCCTTCTAAATTCCACAATTTGATCGTGTTATCATTACTCGCCGAAGCTAGAGTTTCACCATCCGGGCTAAAAGCAATGCTATTAACTTGTCCTTGATGCCCCGCGAGACTGTGTAACTCTTTTCCTTGTAAGTTCCACA
>JAWQFT010000014.1:35707-54419 GCA_035968055.1 Jaaginema sp. PMC 1080.18
GTTTAACGGTTTTATCCCGACTCGCCGAAGCTAAGGTTTGACCGTCGGGGCTAAAAGCAATACTCCTGACCTCATCTTGATGTGTCGCGAGGTTGTGTAACTCTTTTCCTTGTAAGTTCCACAGTTTAACGGTTTTATCCCGACTCGCCGAAGCTAAGGTTTGACCGTCGGGGCTAAAGATAATACTGCTTACTGCGTCTTGATGTGCCGCGAGACTGTGTAGTTCTTGTCCTTGCAAATTCCAGAGTTTAATCGTGCCATCTTTACTTGCCGAAGCCAACACTTGACCATCGGGGCTAAAGACAATTCGATTAACTTCATCTTGATGTCCCGTAAGGCTGTGTAGTTCTTCTCCTCGTAAGTTCCAGAGTTTAATCGTGTTATCATCACTCGCTGAAGCCAGGGTTTGACCATCGGGGCTAAAAGCAATCCTGTTCACCCAACCTTGATGCCCTATTAACCGATTACGCTCTTTATATTTCTCTCCTTCAACGGCAGCTTGCAACGCAGTCACAATTGGTACTTGCAGTTCCAGTGTTTCCGTTCTCAAATTCTTCAGTAACCCGCCTGCCCTAATGCCTTCAAGCAAAGCATCAAACTTTTGATCGGACTGAGCTAATACCAAGGAAAAACGACTCAAAGCTTTGATTTGACCTTCACTTACTGTAGCGGCTCGTTGCCATTGCTTGAAAGCCACGATACTTACACCAATAGCTGCAACTAAGGCTGCACTCACCGCCGCGAGGAACAGCTTTTGTCGTTTGGCACTTTGGGTTTTTTCAGCTAATCGTGCTTCGGCTTCTTGGGTGCGTTCCTTCTGCAACCGTAGCATTTCCGCTTGTCGGTGCTTTTCCTGTTCTGCGACGGCGGTAATCGCTTTTTGACTCGCTTCGATAAACTCTTTCTGCAACCCAGTTACGCCCGGTTTTTTCTTTTCTTGCTCGGCTCTCTCTAACCAGTTTTGCACGATGGAGAATTCACTACCCCGCAATAGCAAATCGGCACTTTTTTCTTTCTGTTGCCATTCAATGGCACGCTGCGACCATTTACTGTGACTGCGGATATATTCTCTATCTGTATCGAGAGTCCTTACTAACTGGTTAAAATTAGCATTAAAATCTCGCTGATTTTGATTGAAATCAAGCCACTGCACCTTTTCTAATTCCGGCGGTAAATCGGCAGTGTTGACGGGTCGATGTAGCACCGTTACAAACCGCTTATTCAACTGCGCTGCATATTCTACTTCGTCGGTGCAATAAGGCGAAGCTACAGAACGAGGCGAGAGGATAAACAGAAAGTTATCACAAGCTTTAATGCCTCGATGAATCTCTTGCTGAAAATCTGTGCCTGATGCAATACTTTCTTGGTCAAACCAAGTTGTTTTTCCCTGCATTTGTAGGGCATCGTTCAGCTTTCTGGCTAAATCTGCATCTGCACGAGAATAGGAAATAAAAACGTCTAGGTTTTCTAAGGGGGGTTGTCGTAGACTCTCGGTGATGAATTCTGCTTGTAGGGCTGTTGGGGGTTGCTGAGTTCTGGTTTTGGCGACTTTCAACCAAGCTTCGGCACTCCGCAAGTTGTACCCTCGAAGTAGAATGCTGGGGTTATCATGTTGCTGTCTCCACTTGAGGGCTTTGGTCAGCAAAACTTTATGCTCGTTATAGTAAGCCGCATCCTGATGGAGGATTCTCAGCAATTGGCTGTCGTCGAATAAAGTATCGTCTTGCTGAATGCTGTCTGTTATGTTGATATATTGTAAGTCTCGCAGGGCTTCGGGTGATAGTTGCGAGGGGGTTTCCCGCACTAATACGGGGATAATTCGCTTGTTGAGAGATACAGCATAGTCTAATTCTTGGCGAGTGAAATCAGATTTTATCGAATCGGGTGAAAGGAGATAAATTAAGTTATCCGCCTGTTCGATGCCCCGTTTAATGGCTTCGGCAAATCCTTCCCCGGTTTGAATATCTGTGGTGTTTGTCCAAACGGTAATACTTTCTCGTCTGAGACAGCGACGAATTTTCTCCATGTATGCCCGGTCTTCATCGGCATAGGAGATGATGGCCTGGGTCATCAAGTTATTGCCGTTCTTGACGCTTTCGGTGATAAATTCGCAATGTAAATCTGTGGGGAGGCAAGGGGGTTGTTCGTTTTTAAAGCGTATTTTGAGCCAGGTTTCTGCTTTTTGTTTTTCTTCTCCGACTAACAGATAACTGGTTTGTTTTTGATTTCTTTCCCACGCCAAGGCTTGCAATAAAAGCTGAGTATGCTGTTCGACGTATTCGCTATGAGTGCGGAGTAATTTGACTAAATCGGCTAGAGATTTTTCAAAGTCATCTTGATTTTCTTGGAAGTACACCCAGTTAAGTTTGCGAATGGTGGGGTGCATATTTTGATAGCTTTCGTGTAATCCTTTGGCTTGATACGCTTCCCATTCTGCTGATGTGCCGTGGGGATTTCTTTCCTGCCAGGTTTCCCGGCTGATTTGCATCACGTGAAGCAGGGGAATGATGCGTTTATTGAGCTTGATTGCTAATTTGATTTCTTTGAGGCAATAGGGCGAATTTACGGCATGGGGTGCAATGACAAACAGGAAGTGACTCGCTTTTTCGATGCCGTCATCAATTTGATTTTGGAAATCGACGGCTAAGGGAATGTCGTTGAAGTCGAACCAAACTTTGAACCCTTGTTCGGCTAAACGTGCCTGAAGTTTTTGGGCAAAAGCTTTACTATCGGCGCGTCCGTAAGAAATAAAGGCATCAAAGAACGTCGTCATTGTTTTTGTCCCACTTTCTGCTTGCTCGATTATGCTCCTTCCAGAGTATAGAGAGAAAGGAGATTTATTGAGATTAATCGCAAAAAGTCTTAATTATCGATCTAAAACTAATGCTATGTTGGGGAGTTATGGCGTTGCGATCGCTACTTGGGACATCAAGAATAGGCTCGCGCGCTAGATAGAGATGGTGGGTTACGGCGGATAGCTAGATTGCAGTCATAGCGAAAGTTTTAGCCGCCTAACCCACCCTACGATAAAGCCTCATTTTAGCTGTGTCACGCCACTACTGCCGTGACACACTTTAAACGGTGGGTTACGGCGGATAGCTAGATTGCAGTCATAGCGGAAGTTTTAGCCGCCTAACCCACCCTACATCAAAGCCTCATTTTAGCTGTGTCACGCCACTACACTTGAAGTTACTGGGGGTGTGATTTTGGGTTACTCAAGGGGTTACGAACTTGGGCTTGGCTCGAATTAAGCAATCCGCAATAATTCCACATCAAAAATCAAGGTGGCGTTGGGGGGAATTACACCGCCTGCCCCTCTAGCACCGTATCCTAAATCGGGAGGAATGATGAGTTTGCGACGACCGCCGACTTTCATTGAGCCTACGCCTTCGTCCCAGCCTTTGATGACTTGACCGACACCAATTTTAAAGGAAAAGGGCTGACCGCGATCGCGCGAACTGTCGAACTTACGGCCATCTTCGAGAGTCCCGGTGTAATGGACGACGACGGTATCACCTCGGTTGGGGGTTGCACCATCTCCTTCGACAATCTCGACGTATTGTAGTCCGGAGTCTGTGGTTACGATATCTTCTGCCATATTATTTGCCGTTGAATTATCCATAGCGATTTGCATTGTCTCTTGAGGCTGAGTGGGGTTAGCCGCGATCGCGTTGTTGGACGAACCACTGCCAAACAGCAAACCTACCACTAAAATCAAACCACAAACAGCGACAACTCCAAAACTAATAAAAATTTCTTGCATTTAATATTCCTCTCAATCTGTTTTGTACTGTAAGCCGAGATGACCAAACAAGTGAAAACTTCCCCGCTTAATTACTCAAAGGGGGAAAACCACCCAGGTTTCGGTCTTTCATTCTACGCTAACGCCAGTGTTTATTTTCTAAATCGCGCACTTGACGTTCTAGACGATCTATACGTCCGCGTAATTCGTCCATTTCTGATTGACGGGGAACGCCCAAATCGCTGAGAATATTCCGCATCTGGCGTTCCATGTTTTCTTCAAAGTTGCCTTGTTCGGACTTCAGTCGCGTCATAAGGTCATCGACCATGACTCTGGCTTGTTCGGGTTCGATTTTACCTTCCCGAACCAGGCGATCGCTGGCTTCTCTAATTTTTTCAGCGACGAGAGAGGTTGTGCCAATGCCAACCACTAATAATTGTTGAATCCAATCGTTGTTGTTACTATTCATCGCGGCTTCGGTAATTTGTGAACGAATGCCATCTATGTTTAGGTGACTTAACTTTATTTAATGATGGCATAAGACCGGGTTTGTCCTCAGAATGTCTTGGGTTGGGTTTACCGTCCTTGGGAAAATCTGTCTTTCTCATGAGGCGATCGCGACGGTTTTGGTTATTAAATAAAGCAGAAGGGGTAAAATGCCCCTTATTGCTAGATTCAAGCTCAAGTTTCATGATTTACCATGACCGCATTGATGCAGGTCAACAACTCGCAGTAGCTCTCAAAGACTACAAAAACTGCGAGAATGTCAGGGTGTTGGGGTTAGCTCGCGGTGGCGTTCCTGTCGCGGCAGAAGTCGCCCGCAGTCTGAATGTACCTCTTGGTTTCTTGGTGGTGCGAAAGTTAGGTGTACCCAATCATCAGGAGTTAGCGATGGGGGCGATCGCGCAGCATATTTGTTGGCTCAACGATGATATTATTAAATCGCACCACATTAGTCCCGATGCGATCGCCCAAGTACGGAATCGAGAACAAAAAGAATTGGCTCGACGAGAAAAACTGTATCGCCGCGATCTGCCTCCTTTAAATTTAAAAAATAAAACTGCCATCCTTGTAGATGATGGTTTGGCTACAGGAGCAACTTTACGGGTAGCTGCCCTAAATGTGCGCCAACATCAGCCTCAACGCCTGGTTGCGGCTGTTCCTGTGGCTGCTAAACCGATTTGCGATCGCTCGGCTTTGGCGGTGGATGAACTAATCTGTTTGAAAACGCCGGAACGCTTCTATGCTGTGGGTTTTTGGTATGAAAATTTCGCCCAAGTTAATGATGCCCAAGTGCAAGACACTCTGCAACAAGCCAGCGATCGCCCTTCTGTAACTCGCTAATCAGCACCCTATCCTCTTTACCCATTAAACGCTCTCTAGCCCAAAAAGAATGATGACCTTACTGTTAGTCGGAGATATTGGTGGCACTAAAACTAGCTTACGCTTAGTGGCAGCCAATTCCAATACTCTTGGCCAAACTTTAGCGGAGGAACGCTACACTAGCGCCGATTTTGCCGATTTAGCGCCGATTATTCGACAATTTCTCCAGACTGCGGCAGAAACTTGTCAGAAAACCCTATCACCTCAAAAAGCCTGTTTTGCGATCGCGGGGCCAATTGTTAAGGATACCTGCACGTTAACGAATCTCAGTTGGGTTTTAGATGCTCGTCGCTTGGAAACTGAGTTAAATATTCCCCAAATTCGTCTGATTAATGATTTTGCGGCGGTGGGTTATGGGGTACTGGGGTTAGACAATGACGATCTCTACTCTTGTCAAAATGCCTCCACAGACGCAGAATCTCCTATTGCCGTCCTCGGAGCGGGAACGGGGTTGGGAGAGGGGTTCCTCGTCCCGGTGGGGGGGAATTATCGCGTTTTTCCCTCGGAGGGGGGTCATGCTAGTTTTGCGCCCCAGAGCGATCGCGAGTTTCGGTTGTTACAATACCTGCGACGTAAGTATAATACTCACAATGTTTCGGTGGAGCGGGTGGTTTCGGGTCAGGGAATTGTGGCGATTTACCAGTTTTTGAGGGATGAGGAGTTTCCTGAAATCCCAAGCGAAGTCCGCGATTCTGTACGAGCTTGGGAAAGGGGCGAAAATCCGACTCTCGATCCGGCAGCGATCGTTGCTCAAGCGGCTCTGGACGAGCGCGATCGCCTGAGTTGTGAAGCATTAGATATCTTTGTGGCGGCTTATGGCTCAGAAGCGGGGAATTTGGCTTTAAAGCTCTTACCTTACGGCGGTCTTTATGTGGCGGGGGGGATTGCTCCTAAGATTTTACCGCTTTTGCAGGGCGATCGCTTTATGGAAGCATTTTTGAATAAAGGTCGTTTGAGGAGTGTATTAGAACAAATTTCGGTACAAATTGTCCTTGATCCTGATGTGGGGCTGATTGGGGCGGCAATTTGCGCGGCTAGTCTTGAGCTATAGTTGAAAGGCAAAAATCCGGCTTCAACCAAGAAACCGGAGAGCTAAGCTATCATCTTACTTCAAGATTGATCGCGTTTTTGGCGACGGCGATCGCGCCACTGAGCCGCACTCAGATACAAAATACCGCCACTGATGAATAACAACATGGCTAAAGCCACGAAAAAGAGCAGATTGAGAAGGTTACTGGTTTCCACAATTCTTCAATTAGAATCCATTACGCGCCCAAACAACCATTGCAATTGACCAAGTAAATAAAGCCAATAATGCTACCCAACCAAAGGTCAAAATATCCATAATTGCAATCTAAAACTCTCGATTTAAAACGACTTCGCATATTATCATACCAATTGTGGTGGCGCTGATGGTTCATAAATTTGGAGAATTTACAACTCGAACGTCTTGAGTCTCTAAAAGCGGGGTTGCTGGCGAGTTTTGTCTTTAGTTCGGCGGCAACTGGGATGCTATTTTGGCATTTTTTATTAGGATTGCCCGATCGCCCGGATAATTTTCTGGATGCTTTGGTGCGGCTCGCGATCGCAGCTATTAGCGGCTTTTTGTTTGGCATTACTTACCGCTACATTGTCCGTCGAGATAATAATAGCCATTTACAGGAAGGCGCAGTGTTGGCTTTCGGCTTGGTGCGCGGCCTTGCTCCGGTCAATAAAGCCCCTTTTACGGCGAATTATCTGCCTTGGGTGCTTTTTGGGGTCGAGAGTCTGTTTTGCTTCTTCCTCGCCCGTTTAGCGCTGGATTGGGCGTTGCGTCAGCACTGGGTAAAGCCGATGGATTGATTTGGGCAAAGAGTACGACTCCTTTTTGTTGATAAAGGGGTTGAAATTGAGGTAGAGTGGCGATCTTTTCGAGGAGGGCTTGGAGGGTTGCGGGGGAGCTTTGCCAATTGGGATTGCGCTGGCTGAGGAGAATGTAGTGAAACTGAAGCAAATCGAGGGATTCTGAGCCAAATGTGGCTAATTGGATGTTTTGGCGGTGGGTGAGATGGGGGGAAATGTGGGACAAGGTGAGGAGACTGCGGGAAGTGTTGACGAGGGCTATCGCGTTGCGGGTTTCTGACCAGGTATCGAGAGAATCGAGGTAAATTGTCCAAAAGTAGCCGTATTTGGCTAAGGCGAGAAAGGCGATCGCGCTCCAGGTTAGAATTAGACGACGGGATTTGAGCCAAACTCGGTGATGCTGCCAAGTTGAAATGAGAGCGACGAATAAAAATGGTACAATCGGCAGGGAATATTGCATTACCAGGTTGCGTTGACTGCTGGCATCGGAGAGGATATTCATTGCCAGGGTGGGTAAGGCGCAGAAAAAGGGGGCGAGATGCAGCCAGGATAAGCCCCATGCGACGGGAAGCCCTAATAAAGCTAAATATTGCCAAGTTTCCCCAGAGAAAATTCGCCCGCAAACTAATTGCGGCTTCAGGAATAAATTAAGAACAATCTCACCAATAGAATTCCCCAGATAAGCATAACGAGACACGGCGTTGTGTTCGATGGTGAGGAAACTGGGAATTAACCATTGTGTCGCGATCGCAAACCAAGTAATTCCTAATCCTAACGCCAATAATCCCAATCCCCGTCGTTGTTCCCAACGCCACAGCCAAATTCCCATCGCTGCCACCGTGAGCGAGAGAACGGCTTTGCAACTCAGCGTTAAAAGGATTAATCCCAGGAATAATAACGGTTTTTTCGCCCGCGCACTCCAAACTGCCCCTAAAATAGCGGGAACGGCGATAACTTCCCCATGAAAATCATAGAGATTGGCATTGAAAATAACAGGATACAGTAAATAGGCGATCGCTACTATCCGAGCTTGAGCGGTTTCCAGTTGCGCTTGTTGAGCCAATAGCCAAACGACACCACTCCCCAGGGCTAAACTCGCAGCTTGCAGCAAAAACAACCAATGTACATCGGGATAGATTTTGTAGAGTAGCGCGATCGCATAAAAAATAAAAGCTGCATGATCTCCTAAAAAATGATACCCCGCCAAAGACACTACGGGCGGTAATCCCTGACTTAGCAAGTAGACAAACTGATCGAACAACCCCAAATCAAAGGCATTAGATTTCAACAAAGCGTGACGCAGACTGCTACAGCAAAACAGGAATAATGTCGTAAAAACGACTAACAATCCAATAAACCTGTCATTTTGGCGCAAAAATCCGGTTTTCATAATCTTCGGGTTGAATATCGGCTTGGTGTTCGCATTTGAACCCTTGGGCTTGCCATGTTGCCATATCGAGATCATTCAACAAGATAACGCGATCGCATTGCGGTTGAAAAAACGGCGAAATCAGCCCCCAAGCCAAACTACGCAGCACATCTAGACTCGTTTTCAGCCAATGCTCCTGATTGCCCGGAATACCTTGCTCTGGTGCAACTTTCGTCTCCACCCAAATTCCTCGCATCCCCAAGTGAATTTTTGCCAACCAAGCCGCACGGGGGAGATGAGTTTGGGATGTAATTAGCTTAGCGTGGCGCACCCCCCACTGTCGCAAAATCGGCACGCTGAAGTAGAAATTCTCAAAGGTACTATCAGCACAATTTTCCAACCAAACGCGATCGCGCGGCGCATTTTCTCGCTCAAAAATCAACCAAATACAAGGCTCAGGAGAACCATGAGAAATTAAAACCGGAATATCGGGGAATTGCTGTAACAATTGAGCCGTATAGATTTCGCGCTGAATGCTGCCCCCCAACACCAAAAAGCCATCCACGGGTTGAGTCGCACCTCTTACTAACTGAAATGCGATCGCCCCCCACCAAGTTAGCACCGCGATCGCGATCGTCACCATCAAGTATTGTCGCGATCGCCTCCAACCCAAACGAATCCAACTCAACGTTACCCGTCTCCCTCGCTCTTATGGCTACCATTTAGTTTAGTGGATTGGGGAGTGGGAGGAGGGGGATTTTCAGTTATCAGCGATTAAGGGGCAGTAGGGATTGGGCAGTAGGCAGTAGTTTTGGGCAGTCGGCAATCGGCAATCGGCAGTCGGGGGGGGATTGGGGATTTTGCCCCAGAAAGGAGGTCAGAAACTTTGGCTCTTAGGGGTCACTTTAAAATAGGCTCAAAGCTAGACCGGATAAGCGTTACAGCTAAAAAAAGGGAAGTTAAGTTTCTGGAGAGTCAACAGTCATCAGTCATCAGGGGGAGGAGGGGGAAGTTAGTTTCCATAACAAGCGTTATGTCCAGCATAACAACTGTTATGTAGGCTGCGTCCGGCGAAGTCCAACAACCAACAACCAACAACCAACAACAAAATGAACATTATTTTCCAACAAACTCAACGTCAGCGTGTCAGCGATGGCAATACCGTCAATATCCTCGGAAATACTACCCCTGCGGCTTATATCCTGGTGTTAGTCTGGCCGCAATTGGGAGACTTCGATAGCCTAGAATACGCTTGGTGGCTGTATAGATACGCCGAATACTTCAAAACTCAAAATATCGCAATTCGAGCCGTAGGCATTGGCGATCGCGCTTCTGGGGAAAGATTCTGCGGCTATACCGGGTTTCCTCCAGAGCATTTATTCGTCGATCCCGACGGGAGTTTGCATCGTCAGTTAAATCTCTACTCCGGGCTAGAAATGCAGTTACCCGGATTGCCTAAAGTTGGGCAAACTTGGCTCAATTTATTGTTGATGTGCGCCGGAATTGGCAGTCCTGGCACATTAGCCGAGGTTTTTCGCGGTTACAAAGGCGATCGCGCAGCCCCCCAATTAATCGCCGATAATGAGGTTGTCAAGGCGACTCCCCTACCACCACTGCGAGGTTCGGTTTTCCAATTTGCGGGAGGAAAAGGCTTTCAGCGTCCTTTTGAACTGGCTACTCTGCGGCTGCGAAATATGACCGAAGTTCTCAGCCATTGGTCTACTTATGTCCCCAATCCAGCGTATTTAACCCAACGCGGCGGTACTTTTTTGTTTAATGCTGCGGGAAAGTTATTGTATGAATATCGCGATCGCGGCATTCTCGGCTTTGCGGAAAATATGAGTCAACCCCTATCTTTCCTCGAAAAAGCCACAGCGCACAAGTTACAAAAACTTTAGATTACTTTGCAGCCGCCGTATATCCAGATTTCTCTAGCACTAGGCTTGCTTTTCTCCTCTCGCTGGGAGAGCAAAAAAGCGATTCGCGCCTTTGATAACTCGAATTTTGCTATTCTTTGCAGACAACCGAAGATGCCGAAAAAATTGCCCGTTCCATCTTTTCTAAAGCTTGGTCGAGATCGTCGTTGACAATCTGAAAATCGAATTCTGGACTGAGGGCAATTTCGGTTTCAGCTCGTTTGAGACGTTGCGCGATCTGGCTAGCAGCATCTGTACCGCGATCGCGCAGTCTGCGTTCGAGTTCGGCTAAACTGGGGGGCAAGATAAACAAGCGTAGCGCCTGGGGAAAGGTTTGCTTGATTTGTTGCGCTCCCACCACCTCGATTTCCAGCAGTACAAGGCAACCCTGAGCAATTCGGTTTTCCACGTTAATCCGGGGTGTGCCGTAGTAGTTTCCCGCGTATTCTGCCCATTCGAGTAGTTGTCCAGTTTCAATTAGTGCGGCAAACTGAGGGCGATTGACAAAGTAATAATCTTTGCCTTCAACCTCACCGGGACGAGGATGCCGAGTGGTTGTGGAGGTCGAAAGATACAGTTCGGGATGACGTGCGAGAAGCAAGCGTACCAAAGTACCTTTGCCTACACCACTCGGGCCGGTAATCACGATGAGTTGTCCTGCACTCATGGGGTTTGAGACTGGGTTTAGTTACTATTCGTCGTTTCTTTGCCGATGACAAAGCGATGAGCGACGGTTTCCGGTTGAATGGCTGATAGTACCACATGACTGGAATCGGTGACAATTACGGCGCGGGTACGACGACCGTAAGTTGCGTCGATCAGTTGGCCGCGATCGCGAGCTTCGGTGATAATCCTTTTGATTGGCGCGGATTCTGGACTGACAATGGCCACAACGCGGTTTGCAGAAACAATATTACCAAATCCAATATTAATTAGTTGAATGTCCATAAATAATCTCTTCCTATTTTTTGATTGGCTGTCTTTTGATATTGCTTAACAATATTCAACTTTTATGTTAGCGACAAAAATCCAGCATTACAATGCTAAAAGCCACAAAATTCACGATTTTTTCCAAGTTTATTTCTTCTGACTTTTTTTACCTCAAGAAATCATCCCTGTCCTCTATCTCAGGAAATAAAGTCTATCTAACTTTAGGGCAAACTTTCACAAATAAACGCTAATTTAAACACAATTCGCCATATTCTTCATGCAACCTGTTGACTTTACCACTTTAACTGCTACTTGCGCTGAACTACGCCGAGGTTGGCTACCTGCACGCATCGAGCAATTTTATCAACGCGATCGCTATACCCTCGCGATCGCCCTGCGTACTCTTGACAAACGGGACTGGTTGAGTATATGCTGGCACTCTCAAGCGGCTCATTTGTGTATCGGCGATCCACCACCTAGGACTCCCGATACCTTCACCTTTAGCGATCAGTTACGGCATCAGCTTAATGGTTTGGCGCTGACGGGGGTTGTCGCGATCGCGCCTTGGGAACGAGTCATTGACTTTCAATTCGCCCGCAGACCCGGAGAAACCCCTCAATGGCATCTTTATGCCGAAATTATGGGCAAATACAGCAATCTGATTCTGACGGATGCCCATCGGCAAATTGTGACTTGCGCTCATCAGGTGAGTTCCCAAAAATCCAGTCTGCGTCCTATCCAAACGGGGCAACCCTACGAACCGCCACCCCCCCTGTTAAATACCGCTCCCAGTTTAGAAGAAAGTCGCGATCGCTTTAGCGAACAGGTGAGTCTCGTTCCCGGTCAACTCAAAAAGCAACTCCTCAAAAGTTATCGCGGTTTGAGTCCGGTTCTCGTAGAATCGATGGTGAGGATGGCGGGTTTAGACCCCCAACAAACGACTGCTACCCTCACCCCGAAAGATTGGCAGGCTTTGTTTGAGCGGTGGCAAGAATGGCTGCATTGCCTGGAAGAGGAAAGCTTTACCCCGGCTTGGACTACCACAGGTTACACCGTGATGGGATGGGAGGCGATCGCGCCAGTGAAAAATACTCAAACTCTCCTCAACCGCTACTACACCAACCAACTCAACCAACAAACCTACAAACAACTGCGCCATCAGCTACAGCAAAAAGTCAAAAGTCTGCAAAAAAAGCTCGACCAAAAAGCCCAAACTTTTGCAACTCGCCTGGCTCAGTCTGACGAAGCTGATACCTACAGGGGGTTAGGGGATTTGCTAATGGCACATCTGCATCAATGGCAACCAGGGATGGCCGAAATTGTCCTCCCCGACTTCACCACAGGGGCGGATATTATGATTCCCCTCAATCCCGAAAAAAATGCAGTGCAAAACGCCCAAGCTCTTTACAAGCAACACCAAAAGCTCAAACGCGCTCGCAATGCCGTGCAACCCCTTTTAGCAGAAGTGCAAGCCGAACAACAATACCTCGAACAAATCGACACGGCTTTGGGACAAATCGACGCTTACCGCAATCCCGAAGATTTGCAAACGCTAACTGAAATTCGCGAGGAATTAATCCAAGAAAATTATCTCGATGGAGGACAAAGGCGATCGCGCTCCCAAGATGCTCCTGAAACTCAGCCCCACCGCTATCAAACCCCCTCCGGTTTTGAGTTACTCGTAGGACGCAACAACCGCCAAAATGACCAATTAACCTTTCGCCTAGCTGGAGATTACGACCTCTGGTTTCATGCCCAAGAAGTGGCGGGATCCCACGTTTTGTTGCGCCTCGAACCGGGGTCTGTCCCCGATGCTACCGATCTGCAATTTGCTGCCGATTTTGCGACTTACTACAGCCGCAGTCGCCAGAGCGATCGCGTCCCGGTGGTCTACACTGAACCTAAATACGTCTATAAACCCAAAGGCGCGAAACCGGGAGTCGCCATTTACCAACGGGAACAGGTTATCTGGGGACAACCTCGCCAAGCGGCAATATATCTCCAGCAAAGTTAAATAATCAGCCTTGTAAATCTACCCAGAGGTAGATGATAACTTATTTATATGCTCAGAACTACAGACATGAGTTTGTGACCCATGTTACAATTCATGTAAAGAAATATTGAGTGTTGTTGCACTGGGAATGCACAACGCGGATTTTCTCCAAACTAAAACGACAACAAATGAGGTAATTTCAGCAGCCAGCTATTGTGTAAGAGTATAGCTGGCTTTTCTTTGGCAAAAAGTACAATATTAATAGGTACTATTAGTAGCACATTGAGGCGAAAAAAGCAACAAAGCCGGGAAAGCTTGACTGTGGCTTAGTTTCCCCGGTTGTAACTCAGGACAAGGTTGTTTACCCATCCGATTCGCTTTTGAGACAAGATTCGTTTTTAGCCTACCCTCGGCACGCGGAGGATTTGGGCGTAGCCTGTAAAGATTAACAGGTTTCCTTGCGTTTTGAGGCTGTTAAGGCGTAGTTTCACCCCATCTAGGTTAAAACGATCGAGATCGACCATGTTGTTCAAGACTTCCACCAGCTTTTCGGTGAGTAATTGGGAAGTTTTTCGTTGAGCGGCAGGCACGGCATCCGCTTCAAATTGAGCTTCGGTAAACGTGACTCGTCGCCGTTTGGCAATACCCAGTTTACAACTTAAACTCACCGGAATGACGCGATCGCCGAAGTTGGCTTTGGCAAATAACTTAATCCGATTGTGAGGCAACAAGCTCAAGTCAATATCTGTAAACGAAACGGGTTGATTGCCCGATAACTCCATCAAGGCAGGTTCGGACAAGTTCTCAAGGCGCTTGCGTACCAACTCAGCCTTAAACGCACTGTTGATGTCGTCTTGAGCTAACTTGACGGTTGCTAAGGCTTGGGTCGGTTGCTTGAGAGAAATTTCGCCTTTGAGAACCGAGCTAAAGTCAAGGGCCACCGCATCGGTCTCAAAAGCCATTTCCTCCGTGCGGAAGTCCCGACGAATGGTTAAGCCGCGACCGTGCATTTTAAAGCTGTCAATACTTCCTTGCAGAAGCTTGCTGGAGGGGTTACAGTTGACCTCCACTTCTACCAATTCGCTGCGGGTAAACAGGTGACGAATAGTGTTGCTGGCAACTTTGTTGAGGATTTTCTCTCCCCAATCGCCGCCTTGATTTTCATTTGTACCGATAAAGCCACCAAACATAAGGCTATACATCTCTAGCTCGCGCTCTGGTTCTTGCTACTTTGTAACAAAATATTAACAAATTCGCAATTGTTTAGCAAAAAACTTGACTAAAATTTCCTTTTGGTATAAAGAGCAATTCAAAATTAAACTGCTGCTTCTCCCTGAACTCTTTGTAACACCCAATTGCGAATTAAGGAGTTAACTAAAGTCGGATTTTCATCGTGAGGACAGTGACCCACGTTGAGGTAATGTTCCGTCAGATTCGGGTAATATTCCCGAAATTTTGCGCCGCTTTCGCGCACATTCATCCAGGGATCGCCCTCTCCCCATAGCATCAGTAAAGGACACTGAAGTTTTTGCAGCAGCACGTCGTTTTTCTCGCCTTGGGGCGTTTTAAACACCGAAGCAAAGACCTGAGCTGCTCCTACATCGCAAGATGGACGATAAATGTCCTCGACCAATTGCTCCGTCACGGCGCTGCGATCCAAATATACCTTTTCTAGGGTTTTGCGAATCGTCGATTTTTGACGGACGTATTGGAATAAGAGGTAACTTGCCCAAGGTTGCAGTAAAATTGAGCGAATCAAGATTTGTAAGGGGTTGGGTTGTGCTTTGGCGACATTTTCTTTTTCTGTAAACGGGCCTGCACTATTGAGTAAAATTAGACCCACCGCCGTTTCCGGGCATTGAGCCGCAACGCCTAAACTACTGTAACCCCCTAGGGAGTTTCCCGCTAGGACAACGGGACGCTGAATGATTTCGGTAATAAAGTCGTGCAGTTGATCTCGCCATAAGTTACCACTGTACGCGATCGCGGGCTTGGCCGAACGACCAAATCCGAGTAAGTCAATGGCCCACACTTCAAAATCATCTTGCAGTTGGGCAATGTTTTTACGCCAATGGTCTGTGGACGCACCAAATCCGTGAACCAGTAATAATGGCGGACGCTGGACTTGTGGCTGTCCAGCTTTGACGTAGTAAATTGAATGACCGCGCCATTGCCAATAAGTACCGGGGATAGATTGTGCTGCAACAAGGGCTGCTTGCATTCTAGGAATTGTTAAGTAAAGTTAACTTCCTTCTATTCTAAAGGATGATTTTGCTAAGTTTCTTGGTCTTTAGGAAGAGTAATGAGTATTTGTACTTAACAAATTGATAAGTTTTTTAAAACTATGAGAGGGGGTTTGGAGTCGCTAATTTTATTCGGTATCTAAATATCAAATCCAATACACCAAAACCCACTGATTTTTAAAGAAAGTCAAGAGAAAATCTACTTTTTTGTGAAGATTGTGTAAAGAATTCCCTTCCCTGCATAAAACCTTCTGACCTTTCCAGAGAAATTCATAACGAACCTTACAACCGCATTTACCGCTATGTTTTTCTTTCGCAAACAAACCTCTCAACCTCATCCAAAACACCACACCTTCATTCTCGAACCCATCCTCACCCCTTCTGGACTCGTCGATAGCCCCGGAGACGACACCCCAGACCTCGATTTGGTGGGCGACAGCGACATCCCAGACCTCGACGACACACCCCCCGAAACCGACATAATCGACCCCTTCCTCGATGACCTCCAAGACATCCCCTTCTTCACCGACGAACCCCTAAAACCTCAATTTGAATCGGGGTACTTTACCGTCGGGGATTCCGGTAAAGTCGGGATAGATTTCCTGTATGACGGCGGTGGCTACAAAGGTCAACTCGCCATTTTCAGCCTAGAGGGAATGGAAGACCTCGACCCCAATAGCGAAGAATTTATCCGAGAAGCAGCCCAACGTGCTTCTAGCAACTCTACTGATGGTTATATCATCATTGACGACGCAACCGAAGGCGCAAAATTTAGCGGCAAAACCGCTTGGGAAGGCAACTTTAACGCCGGGGAATACAAAAGAGTCAAAGACTTTGATATGAATCCTGGGGACACCTTTGGTATTATGCTTGTCCCCAACGGTACAGTCGAACAAGTCGCACAGAATCCCAGCATTGAAGGCTCAATTCGTCCCCTATTCTCCCTCTCTACCGCCAATCCCAGCGATGCTTTCCATGTTGGCCAAATCGCTGACGTTACCGGAGATGGTAACACCTTCGTCATGGAAGACTTGCGGATAGACGGTTGGACAGACAAAGACTACAACGACATTATTTTCCAAGTCCGGGGTGCAACCGGAGAAGCCGTTGACCTCGATACCGTCATCAACTCAGACCGAGATTGGCGGTCTAGCGATATGGGTCAAGCCCTGATTGAATATGCGAAGGGCTACGTTGAGGAAGGTAACACCACCGTTATCGATGTGGATGCACCCTCAGACCAACAACCCCTCATTGGTATTATCGATACGGGCTTCAGCAACGAGAATCCCGATATTGATTACGACAATATCACCGTCGGGTCGGATTTAATCGACGGAGATGATGACCCGTTTGTGAATACCGGGGCAGATAGCAAACATGGTACTCATGTATTAGGCATCATTGGCGCAACCCAGGACAACGATATGGGGATTGATGGTATTAACGATGATGCACCGATTTGGATTGGTCGTGCGGTGGGTTCCGGTAAATGGGCTGAATCCCTGGTTGAATTTGTAGACGCAGCCCGCGAATCCGGTCAACCCAACGCCGTTGTCAATCTCAGCATGGATTTAACCCAGATTGACGCAGAAGGTAATGTTAGCACCCGCTATGAGTTCACCCCGTTAGAAATGGCGGCTTTAGAATATGCCCGTCACAACGATGTTTTAGTCGCTGTAGCCGCAGGGAATGACGGGGCTGTGATGTCGGCTTTGGGTCAGGCTTCGGAACAGTTTGATAATATCATCACTGTGGGAGCCGCAGATGGGCTAGAACGAGCCGCTTATTCCAGCTACGGCGAAGGTTTAGATATCATGGCGCAAGGCGGTACACCAGACAATCCGGTAATCTCTACTGTGGGCGATGATGTGGATGGAATGTATGGCACATCCGTTGCGACAGCCCAAGTCACCGGGGCGATTTCGCAACTTTGGGCAGCTAATCCAGAGTTAAGTTATCAACAGGTTATTGAGATTCTGAAACAAACCGCGACGGATATTCACGAAACTGGTGTGGACGCGGAAACGGGTGCAGGGTTGCTGAATATGGCGGCGGCTGTCCATTTGGCTAAAACTATCCAAAAAGAGGAGTACGAGAAGGAGTTACAGCCCCCCAATTTGAGTTGGAGTGGTGAGGGGATATACAAGCCGATGGAACGGGCTGCGAATGGTAGTTCTACGGGTTCTGGTAGTGGTTTGAGTTCGCTTTCTTGGGGTTCGTTTTTGGGTCGTTTTGGTAATCCTAAGAGTGCGAGTTTTTCTAGTTTCTTGAAGCGCATTTTTAATCAGTTTTTCAATCCCCTGACTGTACCCGATCCCGATAATAACGGCACAATTAACCAGGCAAAATCCATACAAGCCAACGATATAGTTACGGATTTTGTTGGTACTTCAGATCGTAATGATGTTTACACTTTTGACTTGAATAAACCGCAATATGTCGAAATTTTACTGGATGGCTTAAAAGCTAATGCTAATATTGAGCTGATTCAGGATGGAAAAGTTCTGTTTAAGTCTAATAAAACCGGAACTAACGCAGACTCAATTACTCAGTTTCTTAAGCCAGGAAAATATTATGTCAAAGTTTCCTCCAACATTAACAATGGCACAACTCCCTACAACCTTAAAGTACGTTCTTGGTCTAGCGTTCAACCGGATAATGGTTCGCAACCCATTAACGGCAAACAACCCGTAACCGGAAAAATTGACTCGGTTTACTTTAGTGATGTAACAGGGGATAGTCTAGCCGATGCTTTAGTGGTTAACAACTGGGGAACAACAACACGACGGTCTACCGATTCTCTATTTTTAGAAAATGAAACGTGGACAGAAAATGCGTATTTTGGCTCTCGTCGTACCTTTTTTGCGGATGTGAATGGTGACGGAAAAGCTGATGCTATTGCAGTAAATAATCAAGTTTCTCCAGGTTTCGATGGTGTCTATGTCAAACTATCTAATGGTTCTGAGTTTGGAGAAACGAAAAAATGGACTGATATTGGTTATGAGGGTGAATTTGGTACATTCTTTGCAGATGTAACTGGGGATGGAAAAGCTGATGCTATTGTTGTTAATAATGGTGCAGTCACTGTACGGCGTTCTGATGGGACGAAGTTTTTACCCAATGAAACTTGGACTGATATTGGTTATTTTGGTGAACGGGGTACGTTCTTTGCAGATGTAACTGGGGATGGAAAAGCTGATGCTGTTGTTGTTAATAATGGTGCAGTAACTGTACGACGTTCTGATGGGACGAAGTTTTTACCCAATGAAACTTGGACTGATATTGGTTATT
>JAWQFT010000014.1:54519-57363 GCA_035968055.1 Jaaginema sp. PMC 1080.18
GACGTTCTGATGGGACGAAGTTTTTACCCAATGAAACTTGGACTGATATTGGTTACTTGGGTGACTACGGTACATTCTTTTCTGATGTAACGGGAGACGGAAAAGCTGATGCTATTGTCTCAAATCCGAGTGGGATTACAGTCCGACGTTCTGATGGGACGAAGTTCTTACCTAATGAAACTTGGACTAATATTCGTTATTGGGGTGAAGGAGGTCCGGGTACTTTTGTAAAAGGTAGTGGAGACGAAATTTATCTAATTGATGGGATCAAACGCCGTCATGTTCCTGACCCTGAAACGTTAGGCTATTTGGGAGGAAATATTACTCCTCAAAATTACATTTCTGATAGCGATTTGAACTTTATTGACCTAGATATTCCATTACCTTCACGTCGTAATGGAATTTTACTACAAGGGTCATCTTCTGAAGTATATATTATGGAAAATGGCTATCGTCGTCATATTCCTAATCCCGAAACATTTAATGCAATGGGTTTAAATTGGGGTGATGTTCACGTTGTTAAAGATAGCGATTTGAACGATATTCCTTTGGGTTCACCAATACCTGCTCGATCTTCAGATAACTATACTCCAATCAACAATTACTCAGAATATTTAAATCGTCTTTATGGAGGTTCAGGAGTAATCACACAAGGTGCTGATGCACATGGGGGAGCAATTGATTCATGGAAAGGTCTTGGTTCTAATTTATATGCACTTGCTGGAGGTTTAGTTATTGAAGCTCGTAATGGCGTAAATTATGGCGCTAATAGCGATAACTACAATAATTGGGTCAATAATGGCACAATCGCAATTTATAACGAGACAATGAACAAAACATTCATTTACTGGCATCTTCAAGAAGGTACTATTGATGAAAGCATGGAGGGTAAAACTATTCCTACAGGTGCTTTTATCGGCAAAGAAGGTAAAACAGGCTATTCTATAGGATCATCTCCCAATCGTTGGGATCCAAATTGGGGAGTACATACCCATGTTCAAGTTCACGAAGGTCGAGTCAACGTAAATATGGCTTTAGGACAAGCTCCTCATTCGTCCACTCGATTACATTTATTAAATGTTCTTCGTAATGGTTAATCATCAAGCATTTAAGGGCGCAAGCATTGCGCCCCTACGGTAAAATCATGGCAGTAGGGGTATATTGGATGCACCCAAAATATTCGAGATTCTAGCTAATAAATGACTGAATGCGATCGCGCACTCTTTTGAAACAACAAGGAGCGCGATCGCGTTTTTTTAGTACAATCAAAGAGACGCGATGTCTCATCAAATTATGTCATCCCTAGAACCAAACCTAGCCGATAACTGGGAATTTACAGAACTCTGGCTCGATCCTACGGCTTCCCCTCCCTATGTTTTAATACTCTTAAGCAACAGTAAAGAAACACAAATTTACGATCCGGCTGAACAATATAAAGTTATCTTTTCGAGTGCAACTTATGAAGAAGCAAAACTGTGGCTTCTTGAAGACGAATACGAGCGATTTGAACAGAGATTTAATACGGAAAAAGTTGCCTAACTGAACGCGTGCCGCGAAGCGGATCCCTGCGGGATCGCGTACTCTCTGAAACAACAAGGAGCGCGATCGCGTTTTGTAGAGGATAATACGCGATCGCGAATCAGTTGCTAATTTCCACAATATTTATTCCTTCTTGTAGTTGTGCGATCGCGGTTTCTAAAGTTTGAGTTAAAAGTTGTTTCAAATTACGATTGGTGACATTTCCGCAGGTAATCCAGAGGATTTGAGGCGGTGTACCCAGACGACAAACTAGATCGACAAAATCACTATCTTTAGTCATAATAATAGCGTTTTCCTGTTGGGCTGCTGCGAAAATTTGCTCATCTTTAGCATCCCGTAATCCTAAGTCTCGTAAAGCTTTAGCTTCGACTTCAAAGTTTTGAGTCAGCCATAAAGCCAAAGTTGGTGGTAACTGAGCATCAAGCCAGATTTTCATGCTGTCAAACGAGGAATTTCAGTCCGTTTAGCAGCAAAGATTAAACAAGCTTGAATATCTTCAATTTCTAGGTCGGGAAAGTCCTCAAGAATTTCCTCTATAGTGACTCTTTCGGCTAACATTTCTAAGATATCAGAAACGCGAATTCTCATTCCTCTAATACAGGGACGACCTCCACATTGTCCGGGAATTTGAGTAATTCGAGCAAGAAGTGTATTAGATGAATTCATAGTTAATAACTCACTTTATTTGAATAGATTATAGCTAACAAATGACTGAATGCGCACCGCGAAGCGGATTCCTACGGGATCGCGCACTCTCTCTAAAAAATAAGGAGCGCGATCGCGTTTTTTAAAAGTTATTTACTGTCTATTTTGCCTATCTTTTTCGAGTAATTGTTGGAGAAGGTTAGGGGACACAAAAAATGTTGTTTTCTGTAAATTAGTAAACGCTTGGGATAAATCAATTAAACCGAGTTGAGATGCGTTATAAAGGATACCGAGAAGCCCGACAATGTTAAAGCCTTTTGCTCTTGCAATAGAACGACCTAATTTTTCATCCATAATAAGCAAATCAGCTTTCATTTTTTGGTGCTAACGCGATCGCCTCTCGTTCTCCTCTGTCCAGGATTTGAGTTTGTTCATCACTACTGCTGCTATCTTCAGCAACTTGCAACCAATCCGGGGTATTTTCCATCCATTGCTGTACTTCAGGAGGAGATTTTGGTGACTTGAGTTCTTGATAAACCGCATTAGGAATTACGATTTCTTCGTATAGCTGTGGTAGCACATTTATGGTATGAATCAAGATAAGATAAGCTGTTCAGCATTTAAACGACGTTAACAGAATTACCTTTATTTTTTAACGTT
>JAWQFT010000015.1:0-53950 GCA_035968055.1 Jaaginema sp. PMC 1080.18
GGTGCTGAGAGTGAGTTATTTAGTTTTCTGGTGAGGGCATTTTTGACCACAGTTACAGTGTTAATTTCCGCTTTGAAAGGCATTTAGAGGAATAGACAAGGGTGTTAAAATTCAAGATCGATTTATGTATAAGCAGTAGCTCCCACGGGAGAGGGGCTTTTGTCAGCGCTTAGATATCTAAGTCGGTGAGGTTGAGTTTGGGGCCGTAAGTTTCGATAAACTCGCGACGGGGGGCAACGCGATCGCCCATCAACACCGTAAAGATGCGATCGGCTTCGGCTGCGTCTTCAATCTCGACTCGCTTCAGCATCCGGGTTTCCGGGTTCATGGTGGTATCCCACAACTGCGTCGGCATCATTTCCCCTAGACCTTTGAACCGTTGGATGGTGTAGTTGGCATTGTCGGGGAATTGCGCGATCGCATCATGAAGTTCGCGATCGCTGTATAAGTATTGATGATTGCGACCCCGTTCTAATTTATACAACGGCGGGCAAGCAATATACACATAGCCGCGATCGACTAAATCCCGTTGATAGCGGTAGAAGAAGGTGAGTAACAGGGTACGAATGTGCGCCCCATCTACGTCCGCATCGGTGTTGTGACAGCCAATACCGCCCACACCACACACGAAGTTCTCGTCATCTTCCACGGAGAAATCGTACACATATTGACCCACAGGTTCGATTTCTACATTTTCGATAACTTTCAAGCCCATCAAATCGTCGCTAATGGTGACAAAATCCAGAGACTTACGAACTGGTTTCGTTAGATAATTCTGCACCATTTCGCAGTTATTATGACGCTGCCAAATCGCCGTCAAATTCTCCAATTGTTCCTTCCCACAAATTGTAATTGTGTAGTAAGGATGACGGGTTTGAATTGCTGCGTCTGCGGTTGTTGCAGGCTGGTGTTGGGTGTGGGTCGCAATAATTCCTAACTGACCGCAAAGATAGAGTAAACCATCTTTGAGATCGTTGGAATTGGTTGTGAAAGAAAGATTCGTTCCCACCGTCGTACCATCTCCTAAGAAATAGCCTTCTAAAAAGCTTAATTGCAAAGCTTCACTGAGGCTGAAAACTAAATTGGGTAGTTTCTTTTCATGGGCTACCTTGGCCACACCCCACGCTTGTAATAAACGTGCCGCCGCCACACTATGGAAATAGAGTTTAATACCGTCGCTATCGGGGTCATAATAACAGCGTGGCGTTTCACCAAAAGTAATCTGAATTGCGTTTTTCAGTTCCTCAATAAAGCCTTCATCTTTTTTGCCTAAATTGAGGCTTACTTGGTGTTGACTCAGCGTTCCTTCGGCAACATACCAACCCAAAAACCACATTAATTCAGAGGTAATGGGGAGATAACGCTTAAAGGCTTTATCCGTATGGGCTTGAGGCACAATTGCGATATCTTCTCCCAATTCAACTAATTCGCTCGGCGTGAAATAATCTAGGGGTTTATAAGCACTCACTTCTCGCCAACGAGCATTTTTGCTATCGTCGCTATTGGCTAAAAGCGCATCGGTTTTGCTGGGAACGGTTTGATAAACCACGGCATCGTCACTCCCCAAAACTTCCAAATAATTTAAGAAGTGGGATAAAATTGGGCGATTAATACCTCGTTCCCAATGACTGACAGTAATCGGTTGTTTCACCCCACAAGCCACAGCCACTTGCTTTTGAGAAAGACCCGCAGTTTGTCGTTGTGCAATGAGTTTTTGCCAGCTTGGAATATCTAATTCTACACGAGGTTCGCTCCACTGTTCCGAGTCCAGAACTTTCGCTAAAACCCGTTTTCCGGCAATCTTACGCACATCTTCTCCCTGGAGATAAAGAGATTTTGTGAGTCCAGCTTCGTAGAAGGTTCGTAGTAAATCAATGCGTTGTGGACTTTCAGAAGGACGAGGTAAACGACGAGAAGCAACTAATAAGTCTCCGGCTTTAATTTCGTTACCTTTTTTGAGTTTAACTTCCCCATTTTCGTACACATAAACGCTGTGGGAAGATGTGACTTTCACTGAGCGATTATAACGAGTGGTAACTTTGTACATCGGCTCTTTATGACCGTGACGAATTACCGCTTTCAGGGAACGGAAACGGGTTTGATGGGTAACAGGGTCAAAAGCAATAACTTGATGGCGTTCTGGGTTTTCTTTCCCTTCGACGCAATCATCAATAAATTCCCCAATTTTGACAAATTTGCTATTGCCGCGATCGTCCATTACTAAAGTAGGTTCATCCCCGGCTACGCTCATAATAATAACGTTGTGATAGCGCAGTTGATCCGGGTTAAATTCTTCCCCTTTAATCCCTAAACCCAACGCCGTAATTAACGATTGGATTTCGTTATTTTTGTAAATCTTGGCATCGTCGGTTTTCTCAATGTTGAGGATTTTACCTCGTAGCGGTAAGATGGCTTGGAAACGGCGATCGCGTCCTTGCTTGGCGCTATTGTGAACAAAAATACCACTGCCTAACGCAAAGTTATGGGTATGAGGTACTTCGAGGTCGTAAACATCGTAACGTTCGGTTACGGGTTCGATTTTCACCACGCGATGATTGTAGTTTGCCACAGCTTCACGAGCGCGATCGGTATTCCCTTCAAAGTAGCGATCGCAGAAGGTATCAAAACGCAGTAAAGTTTTATCCCCTGTTTGCAGGCGATAAGCGCGATATGCGTCTAAATTTAGCGTTCCCTGCTCGATTTCAACTTGTTTGAGGGCAGTAAGGGTTTGACGGCGAAATTCCTCATTCTGATAAGCATCGCGATATTTAGTTGCAATATCGTTCTTATCCGCAATCAAATGAGTATACAACCAAGAATCCGATTTAGGATTCCAAACCATCTCATAACCATCGAGGGTAATCCCCGGTTGAGTCCGATCGGAAAGCTGACGATACAACGGCATCAACGAATCGTCAGGAGTGAGTTGTGCTGCCGCTTTGTAGCTACCGTCGCGCAACATAAAACGGTGATCTGGAGTACAAATCAGGGTTTCGCCGTTGTCGAGGGTAACACGCACTACCTCAGCATTGCGTTTGGTAATGCGGACGTTAATGAGGCGTTCAATGCCGACAGTACCGTCTTTGCGGATGGTGTAGCCAAAATGCTCTTTTCCGGCAGCTTGTTCGGCCATCAAGGCTTTGAAACTGAGTGTGCGATTATCTGCAAGGGCAACTTCGGTATCGCCATGAAAACAGCCCCCCGCACTATCCCCCTCAACAATATAAATCTCGGATTCGGCGGGATCGCGACTGCTGCAATCGGCGAGTTTCCCCGGTAGGGGAGAAGATTCCAGTACAGATTTACGGCGGACTAATTCCCGCGCACGACGGGCGGCTTCGGCGGCTTTGAAGGCTTGGACGGCTTTCTCAATAATAGAGTCGGCGACGTGGGGATTAAATTCGAGATACTCGTTGAGGACTTCCCCGACGAGAGAATCCACAATGCCTCGAACTTCGGTGTTGCCGAGTTTGGTTTTGGTTTGTCCTTCAAATTCGGGATCGGGGACTTTGACGGAAACAACCCCAGTTAAGCCTTCCCGGACGTTTTCCCCAGCGAGGTTGGATTCGTTGTCTTTGATGCGGTTGCGCTTGCGGGCGACGGTATTCATCGTCCGGGTGAGGACGGATTTCAAGCCTTCGAGGTGCGTCCCACCGTCGATGGTACGGATGTTGTTGGCAAAGCCGAGGAGGTTGTCGCTATAGGCATCGATGCACCATTGTAGGGCGACTTCGACTTGTACGCCGTCTTTTTCGCCACCGATATAAATAATGTCTTGGTGCAGGACTTCTTTTTCCCGCGTCATGTAGGCGACGTATTCGCGGATGCCCCCTTCGTAGCAATAGGTTTCGCTGCGGTTGGGTTCGACACGGCGATCGCTAAAGGTAATTTTAACCCCAGCGTTGAGATATGCCAGTTCTTTGACTCGTCCGGCGATCGTACTGTAGTCGAAATCAACGGTTTCGGAAAAGATTTGCTGATCGGGTTGAAAGGTGACGGAAGTCCCTGTGAGGTTTTCGCTTTTTTTCTGGTCGGTTGTGGTTAACTCCCCGGTGGGAATGCCCAGTTCGTAACGCTGTACATGGACTTTGCGATCGCGCCACACGGTCACTTCAACCCATTCCGATAGGGCATTCACCACGGACACCCCAACCCCGTGTAACCCCCCCGATACCTTATAACCACCGCCGCCAAACTTACCCCCCGCGTGGAGAACCGTCATCACGGTTTCCAAAGCGGATTTACCTGTGGTAGGGTGAATATCTACGGGAATGCCGCGCCCGTCGTCTGTAACGGTGACAGAACCATCGGCATTAATATCAATTTCGATATGGTCACAGTAACCCGCCAGCGCTTCGTCAATGGCGTTGTCCACCACCTCATATACTAGATGATGCAGACCGCGCGGGCCCGTGGAGCCAATATACATCCCAGGTCGCTTGCGGACGGGTTCTAGACCTTCAAGTACCTGAATTTGATCGGCGCTGTAACTGCTAGTCATGGAAGTTCCTCAAGTTTTGGCTCACTGAGTCCCGTTGAGACTCCGTTATGATAAATTCCTTAGAAATTTTAGCACAAAAGGGTTGCAAGCGGTTTTACGGTTATCTGAGTTAATTTTTGTGTAGGGGATGTAACCTATGTTGAAAAAAAGGTCAATGTTTTTCAGTCATCAGCGACTAAGGGGCAGTAGGGATTGGGGGGGAGTTGAATTTTACCCCAGAAAGGAGGTCAGAAACTTTGGCCATATAGGTAGACCCTCTTTAAATCTCGATCGCATTCAAATCCAAACACATAATTCTCAATCATTGGAACAGGCCAAATTATTGGTGGAAATGATTTTTGAGGTCGTGAAACTCTAACTTGCGATCGCCGTTCAATTTCTTGCTGCGAAATATCTCTAGCATTAATGTATTGAGCCAGCTTAATTTTTGAAAAATGGGCATAGTTTTCTGAAAAAAGTTTATGTTTTTTAGATAGTCAGAGGCAATTTCTCTAACCCCATACCCGACGCATATTTAAGACAAAACCCGGTAAAACTTCTTCTCCCAATAACTCCGTGGGATTAGATAAGATTTCCACTTCTAAGCCCACTCTGTAAACAGTTACAGTACGATTTTTAGGATCGATTAACCAACCTAATCTTGCCCCATTAGCCAGATACTCCTGCATTTTTTCTTGTAAGGATTGGAGACTGTCAGAAGCCGAACGCAACTCGACTACAAAATCCGGGCAAATCTGCGGAAATGTACCTTTTTGTGCTTCAGATAAAGTATTCCAACGTTCTTGACTAATCCAACAAGCGTCAGGAGAACGATTAGCACCGTTGGGTAAAATAAAACCTGTATTACAATCAAAAGCTTCTCCTTCTTGGTATTCTTCATACCAGCGATCTAGTTGTCCGATAATACTGCGGTTTCGTTTTCCAGTTTCCCAACCAGTGGGGGGATTCACGATTAATTCTCCTTGGGCTGTTCTTTCGAGTTGTAATTCGCGATTGCAAGCGGCTAGGGCTGTAAATTGTTCTGGGGTGACGTGGAGTTTTAAGGTTTGGGGTAAATTCAGCGAGAGAGTTGTGGTTTCTGGTTTTGCGGGGGTTTGTACCATG
This sequence comes from Jaaginema sp. PMC 1080.18, assembly GCA_035968055.1. GTDB lineage: Bacteria > Cyanobacteriota > Cyanobacteriia > Cyanobacteriales > Spirulinaceae > Jaaginema. Next base: position 5,606 of record JAWQFT010000015.1, read on the forward strand.
ACGACTCTTATTTTTAGAGAGGGTCTGTTTCAAATGTTAGCGCGATCGCTGGAGCAAAAAGTATAGTACCGTGGGCATTGCCAGCCCTTTCAATTGGTGCGAGACTTACAGGGGAGAGGGGGAAAAGCATATTGCTTGAAAGTCCGATGACACAAGGTTTGCGGACGGCTTGTCGTCCCCCCACAAAAAACCCTTAACTCGATCGAGATCAAAGAATCAGAAACCAGGGTTCTTTTTTCTCCCCATAATTTGCTAATATTTCCGTTCCTTGGGTTCAAAACGGTTAATAACCACGGGCATATATTCGATATCAATTCCTGCCGGAGAATGATACGCTAAAGTGTGCCGCAGAAACTTGGCATCATCCCGCGTAGTATAATCTTCCCGCGAATGTGCGCCGCGACTTTCTTGACGATTGAGGGCAGAAGTCAGGATAATTTCACCGACAATCAGTAAATTACTCAACTCCAAAGCTTCGAGTAATTCGGTGTTCCAATGGGTACTTTTATCGTCGAGATAAATCTGACTGTATTGTTCGCGGAGATCGTGCAGTTTGTCGATTCCCCCTTGCATAATCTCCTCGGTGCGAAACACGCCACAATGTTCGCTCATCGAGTCCTGAAATGCCTCTCGTAGCTTGGCAATGCGTAAATCCCCGTTTTGGTTTAAAAGGCTGTAAATGCGCATCATACAGCGATTGAGATAGGTTTGAGCGTCGAGTTGGGGCAGTTTACGGGTTTGGACGTATTGGGCGATCGCGCGACCGGTGCGCCGACCATACACCACACACTCTAACAAAGAATTGCTCCCCAAGCGATTTGCCCCATGTACCGACACGCAAGCACATTCTCCTGCCGCAAAAAAGCCTTCCACTAGGGTATCAGCACTACGGCGCACTTGACCATCGGTATTGACAGGAATGCCCCCCATAGAATAATGTGCCGTAGGGCGTACAGGCATCGGTTCGTGAACCGCATCTATCCCCACCAGACGATGGGCTTCCTCCCAACAAAAGGGAACGCGACTCATAATTTTCTCTTTCCCCAAATGCCGTAAATCCAGATGCACAAAGGGTCCCCCTGGACTACCATCTAAATTTACCCCTCGTCCGGCGCGAATTTCGAGGGTAATAGCGCGAGAAGTAATATCGCGGGGTGCAAGTTCCATTTGTTTTGGGGCATAATGTTCCATAAAGCGATCGCCCTCGCTATTCCGCAAATACGCCCCCTCACCGCGCACCGCTTCAGAAATCAATACCCCCACTGGATACAGCCCCGTCGGGTGAAACTGCACAAATTCCATATCCTCTAAGGGTAAACCCGCCGCCGCACACATAGCCAAACCGTCCCCCGTCGAGGCATAATCATTGGAGGTAGTATTGAAAACGCGACCATAACCCCCCGTCGCAAACATCACCACTTTTGCTCGGACGACTTCCAATGTACCGTCGAGGATGCGATACATCACAACCCCCTTGGCTTCCCCATCTTCGAGGATTAATTCCATCACATACCATTCTTCGTAAATAATGACACCGTGACGGCGCAGATTATTCACCAACTCGTGTAAAATGGCGTGACCTGTCTTATCGGCTGCGTAACAGGTGCGCTTGTGAGAATGTCCCCCAAATGCCCGTTGTGCAATGCGTCCGTTTTCCAAGCGGGAGAACAACACTCCCAGATGTTCGAGGTCGATAATCGTATCGGGGGCTTCCTTCGTCAGGATTTCCACCGCGTCTTGGTCTGCGAGATAATCTGACCCCTTCACCGTATCGAAAGCGTGGGCTTCCCAACTGTCCTCCGGGTCGATATTCTTGAGAGTAGCCGCAATACCCCCTTGGGCTGCGACAGAGTGGGAGCGAATGGGGTGAGTTTTGGCCACAAGGGCAACATCGGTATCGGGTGCGAGGCGTTTGATTTCCAGGGCTGCGCGACATCCGGCTAAACCCCCACCTACTATAATTACGTCGTGTTCTAACATCTTGGCAAGATCGAAAAGTTGCTTTTCTTTATGGTGACGCAGTTACCGGGGTGTCTGGGGGTTTTGTGGGAAGTTCTTTATAGTTTATTTGGGTTGTTTGGGGTTGTCACGATTGTTTTAACGATACGGGCAATATCAAAAGCTTCCTAAATTCTTTAGGAAAATGGACTGAACCAGCTTACTAACTTGGTAAAGTTGACTCATATTCTTTGTCTATATCTTCAGCAATAGATTTTAATTTCTTAATATGTGAAGAAATAAAGCAAGCAAATATGTAGGCATCTTTTTCATTTAATAAATTATCTTTATCATCACTAAAATAATTGTTTAATCTTGAAATTGAATACTCAAGAAGTTCATAATAGTGGTCAATACCGTCATGCAAACCCCATTCACTTCTCTTGCTTAGTTCATTTTTGAAATCATCCAAGTATTTAGATATTACTTGTAAGCTGGCAATTCCGCAAGATAGTATTTCTTTATTGAATGTTGCCTCTGAAATGTTACCAATGTGATAAGTGAGTGTCTGGGGAAATACATCAACAAGTTTTTGAGATTTATGTTTTTTACGGTGTTCCATTTCTTTTCTTTCTAGTTCTTTGATAATTTGTTCTAGTTTTTCTGATATATGTTTATTTTGAACAATGATTAAATCTGGAATTGATATAAATTGTCTTTTGCTTTCTTCATCGTTTGAAAATACATCAATAATGTGAAATGCAGACGATGACATAAAACATCTGTCAATAAACGATGATTTAACTACTTTATTTTCTGTTTGATATATGGGATGACCAGATGAAGAATTACGAACTTTACGAATTTTTATAAGTTGTTCTGGTAACTTGTATCTGATTTCTAATACTTCACAAATAGCCTTAACAGCATCTTGCTGAATTAAAAGTGCTTGTAAAATTCCATAAATTACTATGTAACACTCACCATAATTTGTCACTTGCTCAAACTTAGAGTGAGATTCAATAGCTAATTGTGTATCGCCCACAACATCTAAGGCTGAACTTAACTTATTCCATGAAGCAGCATCTTTTTGTAAAATAGCTTGCTTTCTTGGACTATTAATAAAATCTCTGATTCTTGATTCTAAAAAATTTATTTCCATAAAACCTTACTAAGTTAATACCAATTAATCTGAATTAATTTGACGCATCTTTTGGTCTAAATTTTCCTCCCAATTCGGATCGGTTGGGTCAATTGTAATCATTCTCCCTGCTGACTTAGAACGGTCAATATAGGCTTGAAAAGCGTTAATATCTCCTCGATGGGTTAGAATGTATTTTCGGAGTTCATTCAAACTCATCGAATCATAGTTTTTTGAAGTCATGGCTCGTAACCTCCAGTTGGTTTAATTTCAAAGTCGAGACTATCTCCCGCAAGCACATATAAATTGCCACTCCGTTCGTCTATTCTAACGAGTTCTATAGCTTTATATTGCCAGCCGGGATAGATGGCATTCGTCAAGCGATAGCAGAGTCGATAAAGCCCCTGAGATTGTTGATTATTAGGTTTCATCTTGACTAAACTTAACTCAGAACCGATCTAACAGAAAAAACATACTCATTAATATAACAATTTTCTGACTTGAGCTAAGGCTTCGTCCCCTGAAATTGGCTCTACAGAACCATCTCGGACTTGGTTTCGTCGTTGTTTGGCTTTAGATATCCAAGCTGCTTGAATAGACGGATCGATATCAAATTCAAGGCTTTCGACGAGTTTCTCGGCTAAAAGCGCCCTATCTGCACTAGGAAGGGCTAAAAGTTCTTCTGTTATTTGTTGGAGCGATCGCATTTTAATCAATAGTAAATTTTACTTACAATTTTAGCAAGTTCTAACCTATTCCAGTCAATTTAATCCCGACTCGTCTGAGTTTACCTGACGTATCTTTTGGTCTAAATTTTCTTCCCAATTCGGATCGCTTGGGTCAATAGTTTTTGTATTGTTTAAAAAAGTGTAAAATATTAGTGAAAAGTTTGTCTGTGGATTGAATTTTGTATTGCAAAAAAGAGACAGTATAATCTCGCTATGGCTAGAGATATTTTTCACTCTGTAGTAAAGAATGCCTTGATCGCTGAGGGGTGGCTGATTACTCACGATCCCTTTCCTGTCGATTATGGGGAGGTACAAATGCAGATTGATTTGGGGGCTGAATTTCTGGTAGCTGCTGAACGAGATAAGGAAAAAATTGCTGTGGAGGTGAAAAGTTTTATCAAACCTTCGGCAATTTCTGAGTTTCACACAGCCGTTGGTCAATATCTTAATTATCGACGAGCTTTGAGAGTACAAGACCCCTCACGCAGACTGTATTTAGCAGTACCCTATACCACTTATGATGAGTTTTTTCGCCTCAGATTTATTCAAGAAGGAATCCAAGAGTATCAACTACTGATGCTCATTTACGATATAGAAAATACTAGGATTGTACAATGGATAGAGTAGCAACTTATCGTCAAATTGTTCAAGACATTTTGCTCCAACATAGTCAAGTTAAACCAATCTTTGGAGAAGTAGAAATTGGCGTTGTATTTGATGTGGAACGCGATCGCTATCAAGTTGTACGGACGGGTTGGATGAAGCAACGGCGGGTTTATGGTGCTTTAATTCATATTGATATTAAAGACGGCAAAATCTGGATTGAATATGATGGCACTGAAGTTGGAGTAGCTAACGAACTCACCGAGCTTGGAGTACCCAAAGAACACATTGTTTTGGCTTATCATGCTCCTATTATGCGTTCTTATAATGGATTTGCCGTGAGTTAAAAAAGTGCGCGATCGCGTTTACAATTTCACTGTAACAATTTTCTGACCTAGGCCAAGGCTTCTTTTTTTGAAATTAGCTCTACAAAACCCTTTTCAACTTAGTTTCGTCTCTAACGAGTTCTATAGCTTTATATTGCCAGCCAGGGTAAATGGCATTAGTCAATCGATAGCAGAGTCGATAAAGCCTCTGAGATTGTTGATTATTGGGTTTCATACTAATATAAGAGGAGCAATTTTTTTAGAGTAGGCTTGCAGTTGCGCGATCGCCTTTTCGAGTAATTCAGTCATAATAGCGAAAATACTCCGGTTGTATCTTTAACAATTATTATCCCAATTGACCCATCATTCAATTAAAATTAAGAGATAAATTCGTCAGTGGTATAGATTATGACGACAACTTTATTGATTCAAAGCGAATCGGCTTCTTTCCCTGTTTCTCTCCCCGATCTTGCACCGATGAGTACAGAGGAATTTTATCAGTTTTGCCAAGCCAATCGCGATTTACGGATTGAACGGACAGCCCAAGGAGAAGTGATTGTTATGCCTCCTGCTTTCTCGGATACAGGCCATCGTAACTTTAATATAGCTGCTTATTTGTGGGTTTGGAGCGAGGGAGATAATACGGGTTTGGGGTTTGATTCGAGTACCGGATTTACTTTGCCCAATGGTGCAGTGCGATCGCCCGATGCGTCCTGGATTAAAAAGGATCGCTGGCAGCAATTATCAGATAACCAAAAGGCATCTTTCGCCCCGATTTGTCCCGATTTTGTTATTGAGTTACGCTCCAATAGCGACACGCTTAAAGGGTTACAAAATAAGATGGTTGAGTATATAGAAAATGGTGCAATTCTCGGCTGGCTAATCGATCGTAAAAATCGCCAAGTTTATATTTATCGTCCTAACCGGAAACCCGAAATCTTGGATAATCCCGATGTTGTAAACGGCGATCCGGAGTTGACTAATTTTCAAATGCCAATGGCTAAGATTTGGTAAGGTAGATTCTTATTTTTTCGTTCGTAGGTATAATCTGCTGAACGAGATTATGATTATTACTTTTTTGACTCCACAATGGTTAAAACAATCGTAATTGAACAAATAACCCTCTATGACTTAGAACAGAAATGGGGTTTAGAAATGAGTACAGACCCCAATTTTTTTCACGGAATGGCAAGAAGATTTTCCGTCTTTGACAGAAGTAGAATGTCAGCAACTCCAGCGCGTGGAAGCGGCTTATAATAATTTAGAAAAGCGAGCTTTGCTGGAGGAAACGGTTAAATTAGCGGTGGTTGCACCTTTATTAAATTTAGCAGGTTTTTTCTTAGCACCATTTTATATGGGGGAAGTTTTGTCTTTTTGAAATTAGTCCGGGGCGATCGCCTTTTCTATAATCGCTCAAAATTGTTTATCCTAGGACAAGATAAGGGCTTGGAATATACGCTACAAGTGATGAAACATTTAGCCCAAATTTTACAAGATTAGCTGTATTGGTAATCAAGACAAAGTAGCTTTAAATTCAGTATCATTGAACGATCGCCCTTTCGTTCCAAAGCAATGACAATTCAAGCAAAAATGGCTGTTGTTGTGCGTCGTATCCCTTTACGCTGGCTACTGGCAATTCCCTTTCTCTTGCAAATTTTTCTCGCCGTTGGGGGAGTAGGTTATCTATCTTATCGCAATGGTCAAAATGCCGTCGAAACCCTGGCAGATCGGCTTTTACACGAAACGAGCGATCGCATTCTCGAACAAGTCCAAGCTTACACTGCTATTCCTCCCTTGGCGGTGCAAATGAATGCAGATATGCTCGAAACCGGACAACTCGATCCGGAAAATCTCGCAGCTTGGCGATCGCATCTCGTTCAGCAAAGTCAATGGTTTGAGGAACTGACTTACATCTATTTTGGCAGCGATCGCGGCACTTATGTCGGCATTCACCACACTCCCCAAAATACTTATGAGTTTAGCATTAAAAACCGCCCCAATGTTCTTGTTGAAGTGTATCAACGTCAAGGGCAACAATGGCAACTCAAACAGACTAGAAGCACGGATATCTTAGAAAGACCGTGGTTTCGTGCGGTTATGGGTCAAAGTCAGCCCCAATGGACGAAAACTTATCAATTTATCGCCGATCCACCCGTATTTGGGATTAGTTTTGCCCGTCCTCTTTATGACAGCAACAACGAACTTATCGGGGTTTTGGGGGCAGATTTTTCTTTGGGGGCGATCGCGGAATTTTTGCAACAACTCCCAGTGAGTCAATCTGGCACGACTTTTATTATGGATCGCGATGGCAAAATTGTCGCCAGTTCTGTGAATCCTGATGCTGAAAATGAAAGCTTGTTAACGCCAGATTTTACTAACGCTTTTATTAAGGCAACAAAAGCGCAAATTCGGCAACAATTCCCCAATATCTCTCAAATTCGGCAAAGACAATACTTCAGTTTTCGCTACCAAAATACCCACCAAAGGGTGCAAATTCTGCCGTTTCCCAATGAAAATGGCCTCGATTGGTTAATTGTGGCAGCAATTCCTGAAACTGCCTTTATGGGGCAAATTCACCAACAAGCCCGTCTTACCTTTATCTTATGTTTAATTGCCCTCGCGATCGCCATTACCACAAGTATTCTAACGGCACGTTGGCTGAGTCGCCCGTTACAAGACCTCGGAGACGCGGCGGAAGGGATTGCTAGGGGAGACTTGCACCGTCAGGTTAAAGCCCCGCCTACCCCCGAATTAAGGCGACTGGCGCAATCTTTCAACCGGATGGCCTCTCAACTGCAAGAATCTTTCGATCTCCTCGAACAGCGTGTAGAGATGCGGACTGCGGAGTTAAAAGCCGAAAAGGACAAATCCGAACAACTCCTACTCAATATTTTACCCGAAGCGATCACCGCAAGACTCAAAGAAGACAGCAACGCGATCGCGGAAAACTTTGACGAAGTAACGATTTTATTTGCGGATATTGTCGGTTTTACGCCCCTTTCTGCTCGTTTACAACCGATTCAATTAGTTAATCTTCTCAACGAGATTTTTTCGGCTTTTGATAACTTAGTAGAAAAATATAATCTTGAGAAAATTAAAACGATTGGGGATGCTTATATGGTAGCAGCCGGTTTACCCATTCCTCGCTCGGATCATGCGGACGCGATCGCAGATATGGCTTTAGAAATGCAAGCCGCAGTCAATCATTTTCAAGCTAAACATAACGAAACGCTACAAATTCGGATTGGCATTAATACGGGAGTTGTGATTGCTGGTGTAATTGGTAAAAAGAAGTTTATTTATGACCTTTGGGGAGATGCGGTTAATGTTGCTTCTCGCATGGAATCTTCGGGGAAACCGGGTTCAATTCAAGTCACTACTGCAACTTACGAACACCTCAAAAATCGCTATATTTTGACCGAACGCGGTAAAATTACCGTCAAAGGTAAAGGGGAAATGATGACTTATTGGTTACAGGAAAAATTGTAAGTTTAAAAATATGAATCAAATTTTTATTACTAATCTTATTGCCCCCACTCTTTTAATCGATGCCATAGACAATTCATTTATAAGTTTAGGAGTTATATTAGCAATCCCTCTGGTGGAATGGCTGGCAATCTTATGGTTTTGCGAAGATAAATTGAAAGTCAATAAAGTAGCAATTTTTTATTTAGTTTTTACTGCTAATTTTATCAGTGGATTTTTTGGTATCTTACTTCGAGCATTTTCCCGTTTTTCTTACCAGCCTTTCAACTCATATAATCTGGCATCTAATTTTATTATTTCTATGGCAACTTTCGCATTTTCTATTCCAATTGAGTACTGGGCATATTGGAGATACAAACCTTTTCAAAGACATCAGAAAATTAGATTCAGAGCTGCTGTTGTAGCTAACTTAACCAGTTATTCACTCATTATTTTTTATATCATTACAATTTCTATCGGCTTTCCACAGCCCACAAAATATAGCAACCCTTTTGGAGAAATAATTTTAGCCACCAGAGAGATTATGCAAGCACAAAAAGCTTTCTATTCAGCAAACAATAAGTTTACCTCCAACTTCGCTGAATTACCCAGCTTACAACTGTTTATCGATAAACAAAATAATTCTCAAGCAGAAGGCCATTATTTTAATTACACTTTAATGAGCGATCGCGCAACAGTAGAAATTACTTTCATTCCTAATGAAAACTCAAGACTACCAATCTCTTATATAACTTTATTACGTGGCGAACCTTTTTCTTACCAAATTTGTGAATTTCGCGACAATACTCCTCTCGCTTCTCCTCAAATTGTGGAAAATGAAATCCAATGTCCACCTGGATCGGAAAAGTCAGGTATCACGATTAATCTCGAATAAACTATAATAATTTTTAATACAAACTCATGAAATTTATTGGTATAGACTTAGGCTGGAAATCCGGTGCAAGTGGGCTTTGTTGTTTGGAAATAGAAACCACTCAACTCCAAATAAATCACCTCACCATAGCCCTAGAAATTGACACAATTTTAAATTTAATCGATACTTGGATTGTACCCCAAGATGATGCTACGATTGCCGTTGATGCCCCCACCTTAATTCCTAACGAAACCGGGATGCGACTCCCCGATAAACTCACCCACAAACACTTCGGACGCTATCATGCAGGTTGCTATCCCGCCAACCAAAAACGCCCTTTTGCCCAACGCACTATTGCCTTTGGTTTAAGCTTAGAAAAGCGCGGCTTTCGTCATGCCGATACTATTATCCCTCAACAAAAAGGTCGCTACCAAATCGAAGTTTTTCCCCACCCCGCGATGGTTAATTTATTTCAACTGCCACGCATTTTAAAATATAAGAAAGGGAGATTGCGCGATCGCCAAAACGGACTTGCTCAACTCCGCGAATATATCATTGAGGTGCTACCCAATCTCGAACCCGCCCTCAGCCTCGCGAATATTGCCCATTATCCCCCCTTGACCGTCGATTTTGCCAGTTTAAATGGCAAGCAAACCAAAGCCGTAGAAGACCAACTAGACGGCTTAATTTGTGCTTACATCGGCGCATATTGGTGGTACTGGGGAAAGGCAAAAAATCTGGTTTTAGGAAATATTTCCACAGGCTATATTGTTGTTCCTTCTCCCTTTTCTTAATCCCTTTAAGAAAGCTTCAATATTAGTTGTTAATTATTCGTCCTAAAATTGACTCAACGAATAACTCTCCAAATTCTCCGGTGCAAAATCTTGTAAAATCTTCTCTGCTTGTTGCTTCCAACCCGCCGAAGTCCCCTTAAAAAGTACCAAAAACTTCCCTTCTTTCAACGCCTCTTGGTACGGCAAATTTGTCGGTTGCTCCTCATCCGGTGACAAAATCAAACCGCCCCCAATAAACGTACTGCCCATCGCCCCCCCAATCGCACCCAGTAAACCCCCCAAAAGGTGATTAATTAAATCCCCCGCCGACGGTAACAAATAATAACCCGTTTGCAAATTAAACAAAAACCCCCCCACAAAACCAAACGGCACTAACCAAACTGCCATGCGAATCGCGCGTTTGCGGGCTGTCGCTGTCGGATTCGCCAAACCCACCTCCTCCGCACTCAAAAAACCGCGCCCAATAATTGCGATTTGATCTCTCGGCAATCCTGCCTTCTCCAATTCTGTATAAGCCGCCTCCGCTTCGATACGGTTCGGTAAAATTGCTACTAAATAATTCATAAAATTCCCCCGAAAGTTGATAATGACCCATCTCGATCTAGGGCGTGGCGATGAAGGCAATCAAGCCGCCCCAAAGCAATGATAAACTGAACTGGAGTCAAGCTGAAAAGCCTCCATTACCGAACAAGCAACAACACCCCAAATCGGGATAACGCATACTATACAAACTTGATATGTCAAAGGTTCTCGTTTCCGACCCTATTGCTGAAGCTGGAATAGAAATCCTCTCCCAAGTCGCCCAAGTAGACGTAAAAACTGGGCTATCGCCAGAGGAACTCGTACAAATTATCCCTGAATATGACGCGCTCATGATCCGTTCGGGAACTCGCGTCACCGCCGAAGTCGTTGAAGCTGGCAAACAGCTTAAAATTATTGGCCGGGCTGGTGTTGGTGTTGATAATGTCGATATTCCTGCCGCTACCCGTCGCGGTATCGTTGTGGTGAACTCCCCCGAAGGCAACACCACCGCCGCCGCCGAACACGCCCTCGCCATGATGATGTCCCTTTCCCGCCATATTCCGGCGGCTAATCAATCGGTGAAAGAAAACCGATGGGAACGCAAGAAGTTCATGGGAACAGAGGTTTACAAGAAAACCCTCGGTGTTGTGGGACTGGGTAAAATTGGTTCTCATGTGGCTGGGGTGGCGAAAGCTATGGGGATGAAATTACTGGCTTATGACCCTTTTATCTCCGCCGAACGGGCAGAACAACTCGGTTGTCGCTTAGTTGACCTGGATTTGCTGTTTAGCGAAGCCGACTACATTACCCTGCACGTTCCTAAAACCCCAGAAACCAGCAATTTAATTAACGCCGAAGTTCTAGGCAAAATGAAGCCCACCACCCGCATTATCAATTGTGCCAGGGGTGGGATTGTCGATGAAGCGGCTTTGGCCGATGCCCTGCGCGAAGGTAAAATTGCGGGGGCGGCTTTAGATGTTTTTGCCAGCGAGCCCCTAGGAGAATCTCCTCTACGGGATTTTGGCGAAAATGTGATTCTGACCCCCCATTTAGGGGCATCCACGGAAGAAGCCCAGGTGAATGTGGCAGTGGATGTAGCCGAACAAATCCGCGATGTTTTATTGGATTTACCTGCCCGTTCGGCGGTGAATATTCCAGGGTTGAATCCCAACGTCCTCGAACAACTCAAGCCTTATCTCAAACTGGCAGAAACTCTCGGTAATTTGGTGAGTCAAATCGCTGGGGGACGCATTGACCGCTTGGAGGTGCGCTTGCAGGGGGATTTGGCCACCAGCCAAAGTCAACCGATTGTTTTAGCGTCTCTCAAAGGCTTACTTTCTCAAGCGTTGCGGGAACGAGTCAACTACGTTAACGCCAGCATTGAAGCCAAGGAACGGGGCATCCATTTAATCGAAACCAAAGACGCAGCCGCCGGGGACTATCCGGGTTCTTTGCATCTTTCAGCGCGGGGTTCTTTGGGAGAACATTCGGTCACGGGGGCATTACTCAGCGATGGTGAAATCCGCGTGACGAATCTTGATGGTTTCCCGATTAATGTACCGCCGAGTAATTATATGTTGTTTACCTTGCACCGGGATATGCCGGGGATTATCGGGCGGATTGGTTCGCTGTTGGGGAATTTCAACGTTAATATTGCCAGTATGCAGGTCGGGCGTAAAATTGTGCGCGGCGATGCGGTGATGGTGTTGAGCTTGGACGACCCGCTTCCGGACGGAATTTTGAGCGAAATCAATCAAATTCCGGGGATTCGCGATGCTTATACGGTGGCATTGTAACAGCGCAAGAATTTTGATGGCTGATGAGAATTGGTGACAAGTAACCGTTTTGGCATTATCGTCAAGGGTGTGGGTAAGGGCGTAGTTACTGCGTCTGATTCCCTCGATTAACTTGTCACTAATGACCAATAACCCCCAAATGTTTAATTAATAATTGGTAATTGGTAATTGGTAATTGCTTATGGCCAATAACTGGTGGGAAATTCAGATTGTTTGCGATCCGAGTGCTGAAGATTTGATTTTTTGGCGATTGGATAGTTTTGGTTGTAGCGGTACTGCGAGTGAGAAGAAAAGTCATTCGCTGCTGCTGCGGTCTTATATTCCTGAAGAAGCAGCCCAACTCCTCGATTTAGCCGCTTTGTCGTTGTGGTTGCGTCAAGATGCTTTGGTGTCGGGGACAAAGATTCCGAAAGTCCACTGGCATTTGATTGATGAGGAGGATTGGGCCAGCAGTTGGAAGCAATACTGGGAACCGCAATTAATTGGGGATTTGTTTGTGGTGTGTCCGGCTTGGTTGCCTGTGCCTGAAAATGCTCGCGATCGCCTCTGCATTTTACTCGATCCGGGGGTCGCCTTCGGTACGGGAACTCACCCCACCACTCAACTCTGTCTCGATTCGATTGAAATGCGCCTCAGCGAAGACCCAGAAAACACGGTAGTTGCTGATATTGGCTGTGGTTCGGGGATTCTATCCATTGGGGCGGCTTTAATGGGAGCAAAGTTGGTTTATAGTGTCGATGTCGATCCTCTGGCAATTAAAGCGACTCGAAACAATATTAGTCTGAATAACATCGATCCCAACCGTATTATCGTCGAAAAGGGTAGTGTTCAACAAGTCGCTCAACGTTTAACTGAACCCGTTGATGGCGTTGTTTGTAATATTTTGGCAGAAATTATTATTCATTTAATTCCTTCTATAACTCAGATTGTCAAACCCAAAGGTTGGGCAATTTTAAGCGGTATTTTACTCGATCAAGCTAAACCGATTGCTGATACTCTCGAAGCCCACGGTTGGGTTGTGGCTACTTTATGGAAAAGTAAAGAATGGTGCTGTTTTAATGTGCGACGAACTCAGTAGTGCCGTGACATACTTTAAACGGTGGGTTACGGCGGATTGCCCAATCGCAGTCATAGCTTAGGTTTTAACCGCCTAACCCACCCTACGATAAAGCCTCATTTTAGGTGTGTCACGGCACTACATCAAAGACTCATTTTAGCTGTGTCACGCCAGTAGGTAGTCAGCAACTTCCTATTCTCCCCGACTGCCGACTGCCGACTGCCCAAGACCTACTGCCCAAGGCCGACTGCCCAAGACCTACTGCCCAAGACCTACTGCCTATTCTCCCCGATTGCCGACTGCCTAAGACCTACTGCCCCCCAAAATCTGATGATAGAAAAAGACGCGATCGCGCTATAATAAAAAACTGTTGATTTTTTGTAACAGCGCCAAGGAGATCGATCGTGACCCAACGCACCCTCGGCGGCACTAGCCGCAAACAAAAGCGAAAATCAGGCTTTCGCGCTCGTATGAGAACCAAAAATGGTCGTAGCACCATCAATGCCCGTCGGCGCAAAGGTCGCCAGCGTCTCGCGGTCTAACTCAATATATTCAGTAATCCGCTGATTTTTCACAGGCACAATCAATTCTAAGCGGCGATCGCCCTCAAGGATTAAGTCAACGTGGGATTACCCAAAGCGAACCGACTGAAACAACGGCGAGATTTCCAGCAAGTCTACAGCAAAGGACTCAAATGCCGAGGCCGCCATACAATTTTACGAGCTTATTTTACAACCCCAGACAATCCCACCCAAATCGGGATTTCTATCGGCAAAAAAGTTAGTAAAAAAGCAGTCGTTCGCAATCGGATTAAACGCCAGATTCGAGCGGCTGTTCGCCAATATTTACCGCATTTAGAACCCGGTTGGAAAATAGTTGTTGTCGTCAAGTCAGAAGCTCAGACGTGCGAATATGAACATTTTTTGCGAGAATTAAAGCAGTTGTTAACACAAGCTGAGGTCTGGCATGGGCATTAGAGAAACGACATTTTATGAAGGAGGTCCCCACATTGGCGACCTAATTATTAATATATTGCTGGGATTTACCGTTATTTGTTTACCCCTGACCGTAGGTGCAGTGGTCAGAGCTTTATGGCTGCGCTATAAAATCACTGACCGCCGCATTTCCGTTTCTGGCGGTTGGCAAGGCCGCGAACGAACCGATGTCGTCTACGCCGAGGTGATTAAAATCGTCAAAGTCGCCAGAGGTATTGGCTTGTGGGGCGATCTCGTCGTCACCCTACGAGATAAAAGCCGCCTAGAAATGCGAGCAATGCCGCGCTATCGCGAAGTCTACGACTACATCGCCGAACGCGCCGCCGACAAAACTGGCGTTCCTATAGAAACTATCAAAACCCGTTAAAATAATGCGATCGCCCTGAAAACAGAGAAAACTGACCGCACCCCAGCAGTCGTTTCCTCAAACAGCTTGTCGGGTTTTCCGATCGACTTTAAGGAGCGATCGCGCCCCCTTTCACGGTATTAATAAAAGTAACAAAACAACGCAAACGACACCTCGAAACGCATGGACTTTGGTATCGGCTTTCTATCCACCAACATAATGCTGCCAATCCTGGACTTCTTCTACGGGATTGTGCCGAGCTACGGTTTCGCGATCATTGCCCTAACCCTGGTGATTCGCTTTGCCGTTTATCCCCTCAGTGCGAAATCAATTCGTAGCATGAGACGCACGCGCATCGCTCAACCCGTCATGCAAAAGCGCGTCAAAGAAGTGCAGGAACGTCACAAAGACGACCCCGCCACCCTGCAAAAAGAAATGGGAGAAATTTACAAAGAATTCGGCAACCCCCTCGCAGGCTGCTTGCCCATTCTGCTCCAAATGCCCATTCTGTTCGCTTTATTCGCTACCCTCCGGGGATCGCCCTTTACCAACATCAACTACACCGTAGACGTTCAAATCTTCCCCAAAGAGCAAATCGAACGCCTCCAACCCGAAGTCTTCACCACCAAACCCCAAAATATCTACATCGATAACGGCGCTCACTACCCCATCGAAGCCTTACTCCCGGCAGGGAACAAATTGGTCGTCGGCGAAAAAACCCAACTCGAATTTCAAACCCCCGAAGGAAAATCCCTCGATACCCTCGTTGCGGAAAACCCCGAAAGCAACTTGCAACCGCAATGGAAAGTCATCAAAGGCGAAGACCGCCTGCAAGTAAACCCCGACGGCACGGTAATCGCCCTCGCTCCTGGGGAAGCCACCCTCCAAGGCACAATTCCGGGACTCGCAGCCAACACGGGCTTCTTATTCGTTAACGCCCTCGGTCAAAGCGGTGCAACCAACGAAGATGGCAGCGTCAACTGGGATATCGTCAGCATGATTATCTTCTTTGGTTTGAGTACCTATCTCAGCCAAACCTTAACCTCTGGCGGTCAAAACAAATCTAACGATCCCAGCGCTCAACAGCAGCAAATGATTAGTAAGTTCACCCCCATTCTGTTTTCTGGGATGTTCTTATTCATTCCCTTACCTGCTGGGGTATTGATGTACATGGTAGTGGCTAATATCTTCCAAACCGTCCAAACCTTCATCTTGATGCGCGAACCCTTGCCCGAAAACCTGCAAAAGCTGGTGGAACAACAAGAAAAAGAAACCAAACGCAGCGAAGGCAAAGACCAACAATTACCCTTTGAGCGCAAACGCTCTAAAAAGAAAGAAAAAACATCAGGTTAAACACCATGAGCGATCGCGTGCAGCGCGCCCAACAGTGGCTCGAACAACTCTTACAGTTAATGCAATATCCCACTCAAGTCACCCCCCTCGACAGCAATGAATCTGTCGGTCAATCGGCGTGGCTGGCGATTGAATCGGACAACTTTAGTGCCGAACAAATTCAAAACCTAATTGGAGAAGAAGGACGAACCATTGACGCGCTGCAATACCTGGTTAATGCCATTGTCAATCTAGGACTGCCTCCCGAATCCCAGCAACCCTTTACCCTAGAACTAGATGGTTATCGCCAAGAACGTCAAGCCGCCTTGCGATCGCGAGTTGCCGAAGTTGCCCAAACCGTCCAAAACACCGGGGAAACCGTTGAAATGGAACCCATGTCCTCGGCAGAACGCCGCCAAGTACACAACCTCTTTCGCGAGTACCCAGACCTCCAAACCGAAAGCCGGGGTGCAGAACCCAATCGCCGCTTATGGGTGAGCCTGAAGGCAGCATCGGTAACAGAAACAGAAGACTAGCTCACCTCGGCTAGGATTTAATTTCAATCTTGACAATTACTTTTGGTTGAATAGGTGCGAATCATGAAACCCCTCCATATCCCTTCCCTGCTTAACGCACCCGCCCAAACCGTCGAACTGGAGATTCAGCAAAACATTGCCGAACTCGAAACCCTAACCCCAGTCCGAGGTAAAATTATCGTCACCCACTGCAAAACCTATCTCGAAGTCAGCGTTCAAGCCGAAACCATCACTACTTTGACTTGTCATCGCTGTTTGCGCCATTACAATCAACGCCTCTCTCTCAATACTCAAGAGTTGATTTGGCTCGAAGACGAAGCCGAATTTGACGAAGATTTACCCCTAGAACGAGAACTCCAACTCGAAGACTTTTCGGAAAAATTACCGCCTAGGGGTTATTTTGACCCGGAAACTTGGCTATACGAGCAGTTGAGTTTGGCTCTGCCGCTACAACAAATGTGCCAAGCTGACGATTGCCAAAGTATGATTCCTGACGACACCTCTAGTCACGTTGCAGTTGACAGCCGTTGGGCGGGTTTGGAAGCTTTGAAACGGCAGCTTTCTTGATTTGGGCAGGGCAGTCGGGGGGAATTAGGCAGTAGGTATTGGGCAGTGGGCAGTAGGGGGAGGGATTTGGGGATGTTAGCGAACAACCAACAACCAACAACCAACAACCAACAACCAATAACAAATGAACTTTAGCGAGGAGTTTGAACTACTACTTCGAGCCTGTTATCCCTTAATTTATATTCCCACGGCTGAGGAAGAGCGAGTAGAAGCCGCGATCGCGCAATCGGCCAAAAAACTGGGCAATCGTGCCGTGTACATCTGGGATTTTGTGGATGGGTATCAAGACAACCCAAATAACAGTAATGTGGGTCGCCGCAATCCTTTACAAGCGCTCGAATTCTTAGAAAAATTGCCGGATAAAGCTCCGGGTATCTTTATTTTGCGAGATTTTCAGCGTTTTTTAGAAGATATTTCTATCGCTCGTAAACTGCGAAACCTGGCGCGTCGCTTAAAATCGCAACCCAAAAATATTGTGATTCTCGCCCCCGATATTGCCATTCCCTCAGACTTAGCCGAAGTGCTAACGGTTGTGGATTTTGCTCTCCCCACTGCCACCGAAATCAAAAACGAAATTCAACGTCTCCTCTGTGTCACCGGAAAACCCCTAGGAGAGCAACTCTTGGATGAATTGGCGCGATCGGCTCAGGGCTTGACCTTAGAGCGCTTGCGGCGGGTTTTGACTAAAGGCATTGCTGCTCGCGGAGGACAACTGCAACCGGAAGATGTGGAATTGGTACTCGAAGAAAAACGCCAATCCATTCGTCAGACGCAAATCCTTGACTTTTATCCCGCCACCGAGCAGATTACCGACATCGGAGGCTTAGATAACCTCAAAGACTGGTTATTGCGCCGGGGAGGGGCATTTAGCGATCGCGCTCGCAATTACGGATTACCCTACCCCAGAGGCTTACTGCTTGTCGGCATTCAAGGAACGGGTAAATCTCTCACCGCCAAGGCGATCGCCCACCACTGGCATCTACCTCTGTTACGCTTAGACGTAGGGCGCTTATTCGCGGGACTTGTAGGCGAATCCGAATCTCGTACCCGGCAAATGACCAACCTTGCCGAAGCCCTCGCTCCTTGTATCCTCTGGATTGACGAAATCGATAAAGCCTTTGCCGGACTCAATAGTAAAGGAGATGCGGGTACAACCAGTCGGGTTTTCGGCACATTTATCAACTGGTTAGCCGAGAAAAAATCCCCCGTTTTCGTCGTTGCCACCGCCAACAATATCCAAGCCTTGCCCCCAGAAATATTACGCAAAGGGCGTTTTGACGAAATCTTCTTCGTTGGCTTACCCTCCCAAACCGAACGTCGCGCCATCTTCAACGTTCACCTGTCCCGACTGCGCCCCCAAAGTGCGAACAACTATGACATAGACCGTCTGGCTTACGAAACTCCCGATTTTTCCGGCGCAGAAATCGAGCAAACCCTCATTGAAGCGATGCACATCGGCTTTAGTCAAAACCGCGACTTCACTACCGATGATATCCTAGAAGCCGCAAGTCAAATTATCCCCCTCGCTCGTGCGGCTCAAGAGCAAATCCAATTTTTGCAAGACTGGGCAGCGGCGGGTAAAGCCCGTTTAGCTTCGCGGGATAATCGTCTGGGCGATCGCATTCAAAATCAACGATAGTCACTCATTTGCAATGAATTTTTCCCGTTTAATCCAATTATTTCTGGGGATTAGCATTGGCTTACTCTTCGTGGTGGGAGGAGCAGCGGCCGCAGGCTATTACTTCCTCTCCCGCTTGGCCGAAGAACCCTCGCGTCCCGTCTTTGCTGAAGAAAACCCCAAGCCAGAAACGACCCCCTCGGAGTCGGCATCTACCCCAGAAGCCAAAACCGAACCGGAAACTGCAACTCCCGAACCTTCTCCCGCAGCAACGGAGGCAGAACCTGAAGAACTCAAAGAAAACGAATATCGCGCTAAAGTGACTTGGCCTGAAGGGTTGAGTTTGCGGGATAACCCCACTGCCGATGCCGAACGTATTGGTGGCATTGCCTACGATAAAGAAATGATTGTCATGGCTCAAAGCGAAGATGGCAATTGGCAAAAAGTCCGCTTACCTGGATCGGGTCAAGAAGGTTGGGTCAAAGCCGGAAACGCTGAAAAAGTCGAATAAGGCGGGTTATTCTACCGAATTCGCGGGCGGGGGATTGGGACAAGATGGGGGAATTTCCGAGGGCGAGATGCGAGTTGCCGACGCGATCGCCTGTACCCATCCTGTTTCTACCGTCCGAGATTCGTCAACGGTAATTTCTGCCTCGCTTTCCCCCAGACAAGCGTAAACTTGCAGCCAAGTTTCATTGGCGCGGGTTTCTCGGCTGAGGATACCCACAACACTATCTGGGGGAATGGGAATCGAGGCTGAAGTCAAGCTGGGGTCTTGATAAATTAAGGATTCTTTATTCAAAACGACAACATCCCCAATGTTCAAAGTTGTCCCATCCAAGGGGGCAGTCGGGAGTTGAGGTGTTGTTGTGGGGGTTGGAGTGGGAGTGGGAGTCGGTGGGTTAACTGTAGGAATGAGGCGCGATCGCAACTCTGGGAAAAACCAATAAGACAGCGCCACTAAGCCCCCAATTAAGCCCATAAAAATCGCCAAAGCCAGTAAAAACTTCACAGAACTTTTCGGGCGTTGTGGAGGAGAAGAAATCACAGTTACCCCAGTTGGCATAGCTGAGGGGGGTTTTGTTTTACCTGGGGGTGTTACCGAAGCGGGGGGATTGGAAGCCGTGGGAGTTGCGGTAGAAAGTTCGGCGGAAGGGGATTTGAGTTTGGGAGGGGAAAGTTGCGGCCAGGAGCGTTGGGGTTTGAGCTTAACGCGATAAGATAACAGGGCGATGGTAACGTTATCGTGACCGTTTTGGGTATTGGCAATCTCGATCAAACGATTGCCCACCGCAGGCAGTTTTAAATCTTCGGTCAAAACGGGTAAAATTTCGGTTTCCCAATACTGTTCGATGCGATCGAAGTCGCTCAAACCATCGGAACACAACAAAAATAAACCATCTTCATCAAGAATTTTGCGACCGATGGTGGGGCGTAAATGAGCCGATGACCCCATGCCTAAAGCTTGTACTAATGCGCCGCCACTGGGGTATTGTAGGGCTTCGCGGTGCAGGGCGTACCCCATGCGTACTTCTCGCGAGGCCACATCGTCATCTAGGGTAACTTGATAACATCCCGATCGCGTCAGCCAATAAATACGCGAATCTCCCACATGGGCGAAATACATTTCGTGGCCGCGGCCTAAAGCCATTACCAGGGTTGTCCCCATGCGCTGGCGTTCGTGACGCTGTTCGGTATCATTGCGATCGCTAATGGCATCATTGGCCGCACAAGCGGTTTGTTCGAGAATTTCTTGAATTTGAAATGGCGTTGCGGGTTTAACGTTATAAGACAGTTGGGCAACTCCTTGCTGAATTGTCTCAATGGCAATTTGAGAGGCAATTTCACCGCCATCATGGCCGCCAATACCATCGCAGACAATGGCCAAAACATTCGCTCCCTGAGCCGATTGCGTGAAGCTACCATCTTCAGGAAAACAGGCATCCTCGTTGTGATGGCGTTGCGGTCCGGTGTCCGTGCGCGTGTAGATTTGATAAGTGCGTTCGGGAGTGCGACCGAGTTCTTCTAAAGCCCGGTCAATGGTTGCGACTAAGCGATCGCCTTGCTGTAGTGTACCCTCAGTGAGGTGCTGACAGAGCGGCTCTAGAAAGGGCTTTAACGCCTCGCTGGCCCCCGGTAACCAGGTTTGCCACAACTGCCCTAACTGTGCCATTGTGGGGGCTTTTTCGGCATCTGGACGCAGTTCTCGTACCAAGAGTAAGCCGTGATGAGTTCTCAGTAAATGGGGAGCGAGTAAGGTTTGGGTAACTTTTTGAGCTTTGCAGGGTTGCCACAGCCGCGCGATTTGCCACAACCAATTGAGTTGGCGTAACGGCGAGGCTTGTTCCCACACTTGCGCCAAAGACGGACAAAAAGTTTGAGCTTGGATTTGGGCTTGGGTGTTGGCGGGAAAGCTGCCGTATTCTAGCAACCATAGGGCTTCGCTATCCGGTACTTGGGAGGGAATAACTTGACCGTAAACTTGGGGAATATGGGGACGATAAGCCACCAAGCGTAAATAGGGCTGAATCCCACTGGGGACTTCATCGGGAAGTTGGGGATTGAGAGCGGGTTGAGTGTCCATGACCCAGTTTTCCCCTAATCGCCAATAGCGATCGCCAATCAGACTCCCCAAATTGTAGCCCTCGATGCCATCTCCTACAATCCACAAATAACGCCGTACCAAAGGCACGCGACAATGTTGGCAAAAATTCGCGTCGGGGGGATTGACACTTTGGCAACTCGGATTAGAGCAGTGAAGTTGAACCGCAGGCTCGTGCATAAAAAGTTTTTCCCTTGGGAATTGTCAGTCAGCCCCCATAAAGGCGATTGACAAAAAGACTTAATTACCAGCGCCTAAGGGTCACGTTTACCCGATAGTTTACTGGTTTTTTGTTATTAGTTATTGGTTATTGGTTTTTTGTTTCCCAGATTTTGCGGGAGGTGTTGTTCCACAAAAAGAAAGTCAGAAACTTTCGTCTACAGACAGAATGAACTTTCAAAATCGCTCAATGCCAGACTATATGATAGTTTCAGTCTCAAAAAGTAGATTTAACGTTTCATGCGAGAGTTTATAGTCATCCCTGAGATTCTTGAGGGGTATGGGGGGTGGTACTCTCCGCGATGGCTTGATAATGTTGTCGCAGCAATCGCGGCCACAAAATTAAGAAATAGCCCCACCAAAGACTAACAGGTAAGGCGACTCCTGCGGTGAGCCAAAAACTATGAGTCAACCAAGCGGGGAGAAAAATCGCGATCGCCCCTGTTAACAAAATTGACCAAGGCTGACACCATTTAGGCTTGTATTGCCAAGGATTATAGGGATCGTCAGCCTGGGTTTTGGGGGGTTGAGAACGATGGGGAGCGGTCATATTTTTCGGGCCAAGAAAATCCAAAATTACTGTTATTTTACCATTTTCCTGCGGTTTCGGGGCTATCAAGGCGCGGTAAGCCCATACTATAGTTCAGGACGCGATTTTCTAAGTTATAAGACAATTGCCCGTCGGCCAACAACTCTTGCACAAAATGCTCTAATGCCGAGCCAATGCGTCTGAGATTGTAATCGCTGAGTTCGGCATTGCTGTAGGATTCTACTAACCGATCGAAGTGACGATAAACCTGTTGCAGGGTATCTTCAGTCCAGATAAATTCGTTATCGGGATCGACATCGAGGGTAAGTACGCTATCGCTAGGGATAAATTCGTTGTCTCCCACTTCGGCGCTGTAGATACGAATGTGGCGGGTTGTGGATTTGATTAAGGGCATAGAGTTGAGTTCTCCGCAATAGAACAGATAGGTTAAGTCTTTTAACTTATTGTAGATGACTGTAAAGCTGAGAGGTTGGAGAAGTCAATCGCTCTTTTTTAGAGTCCCGTGGGAGGAAATTGCCCAAAATTTGGCGAAGGTCTCTAAGATTGTGTAAGATTTGGAATACTTTAATTATTCAGTGTCTTGAGATTTAGACATTAATTGGCTGTGGCGATCGCCCCCATCCCAAAAAACAGTTTTCTAGATTTTTCCAACACTGATTCAGCCGCATTTTCTTAAAAATCCTTGTTTGAGCTAAATATTTTAATCTTCAGTTTTAACCCCCATTACTCACATTATAAAAATCGTTCCAGCAATGGTAGATCGAATTCAAGAAATTGCCCAACAAGCACGCCAAGGTAGTATGGCGGCATTAATCCAGTATTTGAACGAACGTCTTGCCTCTGTGGGGGTAAGAACGCGAGCAGTTTTTGATGAGGGGGTGTTACAACTGCTGTGTGAAGCGGCCACAGTAGAGCAACTCGAACAAGAACATTTAGTCAAGCGCATTCACAGTATGCTTGAAGAACTTTCGCCGCGCAATTTACGGCGTGTTAATCTTCATGCGAGAGTGGCTCGCGAACAACAACTTTTATGGTTAGAAGAAATCAATCGCGACCCGGAAAATCAATTATTGTGGTCTGAAGAAATCACCATTGTACCGCCGAGCTTTTTAAAGCAGTTGCGCCAACAATTGCAATCTGAAGAAAATAGCCGTCAAAAGACCAAGAAAAAAGAAATAACTGCCGATTTAGCGCGATCGCGACATCTGAAGAACAATGCTCAGAAATTCTATTGGCAAGGTGCGATCGGGGGCATTTTATTGACTATACTCCTGCTTGGGGGCGCGATCGCCTTATACAGATGGCGCGATCGCGATGGCGTTGAACCCCTCACCCAGTCCGTCCCCACCTCCTCGGCTGTTGTCTCAGAAACCGTTGCGGCTACTCCTTCAGAGGATGCCTTTGTCAAAGCAGTACGCTTGGCCGAAGAAGCAGCACGTTTGGGTCAAGAAGCCAAAAGTCGAGCCCAGTGGTTAAATTTAGCGGCTCAATGGCAAGAAGCGGCGGATTTAATGCAAACCGTAAACCCCGACGATCCGCGCTACAGTACGGCGCAACAACGGGTGCAGCAATACCGTCAAAACAGCGAAATCGCGCAACAGCAGGCTCGTTGAAATCGTGAAACCTTAACCCTTGGTGCGATCGCTATCACCCCAATAATAGAGTTAAGATCGCCAAAGAATGCGAGGTAGGATCGAGTTTGGAGAGAATGCGATCGCTGCTAACAGCAGTCCGAGTATGCGACCGTAATAATAGCTTGAATAACCCGAACTAATCGATTAGACTGCTGTTTCGCTTTCTATCCTTCGACTCGGCTGCTCAAGTTTGCTTGGTACTACTCTCACCTATTCTTTTTCGCTGGCATGGATCGCGACGATACATCAGAATTGCTCAGACAGCGCCTTATCGAGTCAATGCTCGCTCACGAGGAAGGGCCGGCCCTTTTATCTGCCATCACCGAGGTTTTGGGTCAAACCTATCAAGCCGATGCTTGTTGGGTTATTACTCATCCAGCGAATGGCGATAGGGCGATGGCAGCTTCCTGGTCTGAGAGAAATTTCCGCGTCTTCTCCTCAGAAGATGTCCGACAACTGTTTTGGCAACCCCTATTTACCCTAGACCTAACTGAAATGAGGGCAATTGAGGATAGTCATAGCCTCGCTCTCTCATTTCCGGCTGAGTTTCCGGTGCGATCGCTATTGTGTTTGCCAACCTACCACCAAAATCGCGTCAATGGGGCTGTGGCGATCGCCCGTTTTCATTCTCATCCCTGGTCAACTGCGGAAAAAAGCGACTTGCAAACCGCGACTCAGATTTTAGCCCTGGCTTGCGATCGCGCTTTTCAACAACAACAAGCCGCGATTAACCGCCGTCACCAACAGTTACTCAATCGCCTTAGTACGGCAGTGAGTAATACCAGCAATTTAAACCACTTACAACAATTGGCATTAGCTGAAATCGGTCAAGCCTTTGCCATCGATCGCGCTTGGTTAATCGATCTGAAATACGACGATCCCCTTTTTACCCCCCATCGCGATCGAGAAGTACCCGCCGCGATCGCTACAGCCATCTGCGATTGGTGCGATCGCCCAGTGGAAACCTATGTCGGTCGTTCTTTTCGCCTGCATCAGTGTTGGTTCTGTGTCGAAGCCTGGCGGTCTTTACCCGAACCTTATACCGTAAGCCATCGCGACACCCTCCCAGGCGAGGTATTGGGGCGATCGCCTGCCTGGATTAAAAACAAAGAACAACAAGCTCTCCTATTGTTACCCTTATTTGGGCGATCGAGTACCAACAACCCCACCCGGATTTTAGGGTTTTTGATTCTGCAACATCATTCTCCCCGAACCTGGACAGCCACCGAAATCGAATTAGCCACTTGGGTTAGTACCCAAATCCGCATTGCCACCCTCAATCACCAAGCCTTACAACAAGTACGGGACTTGGTTGAAGAACGCACCGCTCAACTGAAGTGGAGTTTAGAAGTCCAAGCCAAGTTGTCCGAAAAAATGCGCCAGCAAATCGACCAACTCCAACAACTCAATCAACTCAAAGACGAGTTTCTCGATACGATTCAGCACGAACTGAGAACTCCCCTAGCGACCATGAAAATGGCGATTCGGATGCTGCGTCAACCGGGACTTCCCGCAGAACGGCAAGAAAAGTATCTCGACATTCTCGAACAAGAATGGCAGCGAGAAGACCATCTCATCCAAGACTTGTTAGCGTTGCAAAAACTGGAATCGAACCAGGTGTCCTTGCAACCCCAACGCCTCGATCTCAAAAGTTTTATCGCGGGTATTACGACTGCCTTTTTGCCCAAGTGGAAGCCAAAAGGACTTATGCTGGAAACCACTTATATTCCCGACGAAGACAAGATCGGCGCTTACATTGACCCTGAAAGTTTAGACCGCATTCTCACCGAACTCTTAACCAATGCCAGCAAATATGCCACGGCGAAAACGACGATTCAATTAACTCTCGAACAGGTTAATCAAGAAAAGGGCGATCGCCTCATTCTCCGCGTTAGCAATACAGGATCGCCCATCGATCCCGACGATCTCGATAGTATTTTTGAGAAGTTTCATCGCGGTAAAGGCGTAACTGCCCAAGCTATTCCCGGAACGGGCTTGGGTTTAGCCTTGGTCAAGTCTTTGGTACATCATCTCGAAGGAGAAGTAACGGTTGAGAGTAATACGGACAAAACAACCTTTACTGTATCGATTCCTTTATCTCAAGAATTCTATGGTGCTTAATTTGACACTGTAACGCCTATTCTCTCGTGACATCAGTCGCAAAATAGCCTTAACCCGAACTGACGTTAATATAGACAAGCCAATGTCGAAAAACGAATCCAAATTTCTTAACCCGAATTCACGTTATGCTCAAAACGGCTGAATCCGTAAATCCCCGTTGGCAGCGAAAGCGTTATTCCCCCTTTGCTCGTCAAATTGATATCTTTCGTTCGGCAGTTTGGTTACCGATCTTGCTGGCTTGGGACAAAATTCGCGGTTTAGATAATTCCCGTCAGCGTCGCCGTCGCGCTCGTTGGGTGGTAGATCGGGTTTTGGATTTAGGCCCGACATTTATTAAAATTGGTCAATCCCTCTCGACGCGCCCGGATTTGATTCCGGTTGAATATATCGAGGCGTTGGAGGAGTTACAAGACCGCGTGCCGCCGTTTCCGGGAGAAGTGGCGATCGCGGTGGTGGAAACAGAGTTAAATCAATCAATTCAGCATTTATTTCAAGAGTTTGAAGTCTATCCTCTGGCTTCGGCAAGTTTGGGTCAAGTTCATGTTGCCAAGCTGCATAACGGCGAGGAAGTGGTTATCAAGGTACAGCGTCCTGGGGTTAAGGAGTTGTTCGATCTTGATTTTGCAATCTTGGGTCGTTTGTTGGGTTTTCTCAACTTTTGGTTACCTGGGCTGCGAAAATACAAGCTTGAGGAAGTCTATCGCGAGTTTTTTGGGATTCTCTACCAGGAAATTGATTATTTACACGAAGGGGCGAATGCCGATCGCTTTCGGGAGAATTTTAGTTATTACGATCGCGTGCGGATTCCGGCGGTGTATTGGCGCTATACCACTCAGAAGGTGTTAGCCCTGGAATATGTACCGGGGATTAAGGTGGACGATCGCGCTTCCCTAGAAGCCTGTGGTATTAATGTCGATGAGGTGATTCAGTTGGGGATTTGTTCTTATCTCAAGCAACTCCTCGAAGATGGCTTTTTTCAATCTGACCCTCATCCGGGGAATATGGCGGTGAGTCAGGATGGATCGCTGATTTTCTACGATTTTGGCACGATGACGGAAGTGCGGGCGATCGCGAAAGACCAAATGGTGAAAACCTTTTTTGCGGTGTTACGCAAGGATGCTGAGGAAGTGGTCAGCACTTTGACTTATATGGGTTTAATTGAACCTGTGGGGGATATGACTCCGGTAAAGCGTATGGTGGGGTTTCTACTGGAGCGTTTTCGCGAAAGACCCGTGGATATTCGGGAGTTTGACCAAATCCGCGAAGAATTGGCTGCGATGTTCGAGCAACAACCTTTTCGTTTGCCGCCGCAAATGACGTTTATTATTAAGGCGCTAACCACCCTCGATGGCATTGCTCGCAGTCTCGATCCGCAATATAACTTGTTGGCGGCTTCACAACCTTTTATCAAGAAGATCGCGGCTTCGGGGAAAACTCAAGGTAGTTTGTTGGGGGAGTTAGCCCGACAAGCGAAGTTTTTTATTCAGCAGCGCTTTAATCAACCCAGTCGCGTTGAGGTGTATTTACATCGTCTCGAAGAGCGTATCGACCAAGGTGAGTTACAGATTCGGATTCGCGCGACAGAAAGCGATCGCCTCCTACGGCGGGTTAATTTAGCGCTCAAATGCTTGATTTATGCCTGTATTAGCGGCTTTAGCTTGATTGCCGGGGTGTTACTGCTACCCATCTATTCCGGGGGCGCGATCGCCTTTTTTAGCTTCTCTGGGCTATGGTTTATTTTCTGTTTGCGGGCGATATTGCGATTGCGGTTGCGCGAACGGTTGGATCGTTTGGCGACTCGTTAAGGGAAAAAAGGTTTTCCTTTGGTGCTATCAACTGTCTACAATAGATTGCGGCAGTTTATCCGCGTGACGAAGTAGAGTAAAGCTGATTGTGAAACTTTTTGTTTACCATACCCCAGAAGAAACCCAGGGCGATCGCGTCCCCGATTGTGCCGTTGTTATCGATGTACTGCGAGCAACTACAACCATTGTAACGGCTTTAAACGCTGGAGCAGAAGCCGTACAAACGTTTAGCGATATTGATTTATTATTAACCACCAGCGAGCAGTGGGCGGTGGAGAAACGCTTGCGGTTGGGAGAACGCGGTGGCAAACAAGTGCCAGGCTGCGATTTGGGTAACTCTCCCTTGGACTGTACGGCTGAGGTGGTGTCGGGGAAACGGTTGTTCCTCAGTACCACCAATGGAACTCGTGCTTTTAAACGGGTAGAAAGTGCAGCAACGGTGTTAGCTGCGACTTTGGCAAATCGTCAAGCGGTGGTGGATTATCTGGCTACTCAACAACCGGAAACTTTGTGGTTAGTGGGTTCGGGTTGGGAAGGAACTTACTCCCTAGAAGATACATTATGTGCGGGGGCGATCGCCTTACCGTTGTGGGAAAAGTTCGGTAATGAATTCCTTGGCAATGACGAAACGGTGGGGGCAATTAGCTTATACCAACAATGGCAAGACCGTATTTTAGATTTGTTTCATCTTGCTAGTCACGGCCAGCGTTTACTGGGTTTAAATAATACGGCAGATTTAGAATATTGCGCCCAAATCGATACGATTGATATTGTACCCATTCAAACTGAGAAAGGAGTCTTGGGCAAACTTTAAAGGGCAGGAGAATGACCGTATTTATTCAGAATTCCGATAAGTTTTTCAGCATCAAGGGGTTTACTAACAAAATCTGTCGCTCCCACTACTTTGGATCGCACTCGGTCTACAATGCTGTCGCGTCCAGTCACAATAATAATGGGGGTATTTTGAAACTTTTTAATTCGGCGAATTTGCCCGCACAATTCATAACCATTGACGATGGGCATAACGAGATCGAGAAAGATAAAATCGGGTTCGTGTTGTAATAAAGTGGGTAAGGCATGAATGACATTCTGAATTGTATGGCATTCATAATTATGCTCGGCTAATAAGCTTTCGAGTCGCGTGGCATCTCTGGGATTATCTTCAACGCAAATTGCTAGTTTTCGATCCAATTGAGTTGAAGAGCGATTGTTATCTTTATCTTTATCGGTGAGACGGATTTGATAGGGTAGGCCGAGGTCGGGAATTTCCTCTAAACCAACTAAGGTCGCGTGAATAAAAGAAGAGAGCGATCGCGTTAATTTAAGCGGTGTTTGTTTGAGTAAAACGGCTAAATCTCGCAGAGTTTGACCTCCGGTTAGCAATCTTATAAGTTTTTGATAGGTGTGTGGAGTGACAGTTCTTTGTAGTTGCTGCGGTCGTAGAATGCGAGGGGCAAGATCGGGTAAATATGAAGTTAACTGGTACTGCTGCCACTGTTTTACTTGAGCATTTGTGATTTCAATAGCTGTGTTTGTTTCTAAAGTTAAATCTCGCCGCAAAATGCTAGTTTTGCTATGAGAAGGTCGCACGCCTACAACAGACTTTATTTGGACTGGAGTTTGACAGGCTGTTACTAAAACAATATCAAATAAAACTTCGTGAATTGTGCCTTGGATAATGGCATTAACTTGCTGTTTATTTAATACTTGGCGTTGAGCAAGTAAAGTCAAAGCGTGATAATCCCAACATTCAAATTCATCGTCTTCTCGTATGATAATTGGCTGCGATCGCGTTTTCGCGCCACAAGCTAAAAGTTGTCGTCGCCAACGTCGATTACTGTGCATTCCCCCCCGCGCCCAGACTAAAAAACCCAAACTTAAATAAAGCGACCAATTGCGATGGGTAGCAGTGCGAATATCTAATCTTCCAGTAAATTGTTGTTGTTGGTAAAGAGGCAACTGAGAAACTAAGTCTGAAGAAGGATTAGTATTTGAGTTCATTGTCAATTAATTACAACTTTTCTTCAGAAAGAAAAACCTATTTTTAATATTACAATGTCCTTCTTCGTCCAAATCTTAAATTAATTTAATGCACAAACGGCATTATCTTGATGCAAAAACGTCATAAAGCGAAATATTTTGTAACAAAAATGACAAATAACTTTCCAGAGTCTGAATAACATGGTCGCAAATGGAAAAGCCCAAGCTATTGAGCAAGGCTGATGACAATCCGCGCGATCGCTGAGGATAGACTGCATGACAAGCTCCACTCCGTCTAAAAGCACCCTTAATAAATTTGAGAAATTCAAAGCCGAAAAAGACGGCCTTGCTGTTAAAGATGAAATAGAACACTTCGCTGAAATAGGCTGGGAAGCCGTGGATAAAACCGATCTCGAACACCGTCTCAAATGGCTGGGGGTCTTTTATCGTCCGGTTACACCAGGAAAATTCATGCTGCGTCTGCGCGTTCCTAATGGTTTACTGAATGTCGCACAAATGCAAACTTTAGGCGAAATCGTCCAACGCTACGGAGACGATGGCAGTGCTGATATTACCACTCGCCAAAATATCCAACTGCGGGGGATTCGTTTAGAAGATATCCCCGATATTTTCCAACGCCTTAAGGCTGTGGGTTTAACGTCTGTACAATCAGGCATGGATAACGTGCGTAATATCACGGGTTCTCCCGTTGCAGGAATTGACGGCGATGAGTTAATCGATACTCGTCAACTCGTGCAAGATGTCCAGAATATGATTACCAACTCTGGAGAGGGCAATCCTGAATTTACCAACCTCCCCCGCAAATTCAACATTGCCATTGAAGGGGGACGCGACAACGCCGTTCACGCCGAAATTAACGATATTGCCTTTGTACCAGCGTATAAAGACGGTAAATTAGGCTTTAATGTCTTAGTCGGGGGCTTTTTCTCCGCTAAACGCTGCGAAGCCGCTATTCCCTTGGATGCTTGGGTCGAACCCGAAAGTGAAGCTGTCGTGGGTTTGTGTCGGGCGATTTTAGAAGTGTATCGCGATCGCGGTCTGCGAGCCAATCGCCAAAAATCCCGTATGATGTGGCTAATCGAAGAATGGGGTGTAGAAACCTTCCGCAGCGAAGTGGCTAAAGTCTACGGCAAACCCCTCGCGACGGCGGCGGCAGAAGACGAGATTGATTGGGACAAACGCGATCGCATTGGCGTTCAGCAACAACTGCAACCGGGTTATAATTACGTCGGCTTGCACGTTCCCGTGGGTCGCTTGATGGCGGATAACCTGTTGGAACTCGCTCGTCTGGCGGAAGTGTACGGTAACGGCGAAATTCGTTTAACCGTCGAGCAAAATGCCATTATTCCTTACATTGCCGACGACAAACTCGAAGCCTTTTTGAGCGAACCCCTGCTCCAACAATTTAGCATTGCCCCCTCTTCCCTAACGCGATCGCTCGTTTCCTGTACCGGGTCGCGTTATTGTAACTTTGCCCTCGTGGAAACCAAACAACGGGCCCTCAAAATTGCCCAAGACCTCGATGCCGCACTCGACCTCCCCGAACGAGTCCGCATTCACTGGACAGGTTGCCCCAACTCCTGCGGCCAGCCCCAAGTCGCCGACATCGGCCTCATGGGAACAAAAACCCGCAAAGATGGCAAAACCGTCGAAGCCGTAGACCTCTATATGGGGGGCAAAGTCGGTAAAGATGCCCAACTGGGAAATTGCGTGCGAAAAAGTATCCCTTGTGACGAATTACCAGAGGTACTCAAAGATATCCTAATGCAAGATTTCGGCGCACAACCCAAAACTTAAAGTCAGCTTTGGCTTTTTTGGTGTTTTCAACTTACTGCTCAACTATCCTTCTTTCTAAAACCATGAGTGTTGCCAGTCAGCAATCCCCCAGCAAACCCAAATTCGACATCCAAAAGATCGTCGGACGCAACGGCGAAAACATTATCTTGCCCCTTTTAGGCATTTTCATCCTGATCGTGATTTGGAGTATTATCGCCAAACTCACTGAAGGCGGCATTAGCCAACTCCCCAGTCCCATTCAAGCCTTTCAAGATAGCATTCCCTATCTGCAAAACTTTTTCTCCACAACCCAAGGAGACGAAGGCATATTTTTCCTCACTTTGTTTAGTTTACTGCGGGTCGCTGTGGGATTCGCGATCGCGGTTGTTATTGCCGTTCCTCTAGGCTTTCTCATTGGTACATCGAAAACAGCCCAAAAAATGCTCATGCCTTTAGTGCAAATTGGCAAACCGATTTCACCGTTGGCTTGGCTACCCGTGGGTATTGTGGTTGCTACTGCCCTGTTAACCGATGCCCCCAAAATGGTAGCTCAAAACGTCCCGGCCATTTTTGTCATCGTCGTTACCTCCTTGTGGCCCACCTTAATTAACACGGCTTTGGGTGTCAAAAGCATTCCCCAGGATTACTGGAACGTCTCCAAGGTACTCAATCTTTCCCGCTCGAAAGTCATTACCAAGGTGATGATTCCCTCAACCCTGCCTTATATCTTTGCCGGGATGCGTCTGAGCTTAGGGATTGCTTGGTTGGTGATTGTAGCTGCCGAAATGCTGACAGGCGGTACGGGAATTGGTTTCTTTGTCTGGGATACCTACAACACAGGGGAAATCAGCTTAGTTATCCTCTCCCTGTTTGTAATTGGCCTTGTCGGCTTACTCCTCGACCAATTTGTCGCCGTCATCGAACGCCTCGCCTTTGGCGAAAATCGCTAAAACAGTCTCCTCACAACCCAAATTCATCATTAACATTACTTAATCACTTATGGATCGTCGCCAATTCCTTAAATATTCCAGTCTTGCTGCTGCTGGTTTCACTTTCGCCGCTTGTAATAGCAACAACGGTAACAACTCCTCCGAAACTGCCGATTCAGAAACAACTTCAGAAACAACCAAAGAAGCTGTTGACTTCGGTACTCTCGAAAAAACCGACCTCACCCTCGGTATTATTCCCCTGACCGATTGCGCCCCCCTCGTGATTGGTAAAGAAAAAGGCATCTACGAAAAATACGGCCTCAACGTCACCATTAGTAAAGAAGCAAGTTGGGCAACTGTTCGGGATGGCTTGCTGCAAGGTCGCCTTGATGCCTCCCACGCCCTTTGCGGAATGCCCATGCTGACCGAACTCGGCCCCGATAAAGCCCCCATGCGATCGCTCATGATGCTCGACCGCAACGGCAACGCCATGACCCTTTCTCGCAACGCCTGGGACGCTGGCATTCGTCCCATGACCGAATACAGCAGCTTTGACGAATTTGGGGCGGACTACAGCAAATACATCAAAGGCTTCAGCGAACCGCCGACCTTTGCAATGGTATTCCCCTCCTCCATGCACAACTACAACACCCGTTACTGGCTGAGTGCGATGGGGATTGACCCCGAAAAAGATGTCAAACTGATCGTGATTCCGCCGCCGCAAATGGTAGAAAACATGAAAGCCGGGACAATGGACGGCTACTGCGTCGGCGAACCCTGGAATCAACGCGCCGTATTCGATAATGTCGGTTTTACGGCCACCGTAGACCGAGATGTCTGGAAAGGTCACCCCGAAAAAGTCCTCGGTACGATGCAAGAGTGGATCGACACCAATCCCAATACGGCTAAAGCTTTAGTTGCTGCCACCATCGAAGCTTGTCAATACTGTGATGTTCCTGACAACCGCTTAGAAGTAGTTGAGATCATCTCTGGTCGTCCTTATGTCAACGCCAAAGTAGACTACGCTAAAGCCTCCATGACCGGAACTTACGATTACGGCGGCTTTGATGAAGAAGACCGGGTTACACCGATTCCTGACTTCAACCTCTTTAACTTTATCGAAACCGACTACATGGAGAGTCCCGACAACGCCAACTATCCTTACGCTTCTCACGGGATTTGGCTGTTGACTCAGATGATTCGCTGGAATCAACTCCCCGACATCAAAGAATATCCCGCCGATGCGGACGAGATTATCAAGCGGATTTATCCCACTGATATCTACGAAGAAGTAGCCAAAGCGATGGATATTGAGCTACCCAGCGAATCGATGAAGGTTGAACCGTCTGATGTCTTTATCGACGGTCGCGAATTTGACCCTGGCGATCCGGTTGCTTACCTCAAGGGCTTCGATATTGTCGCCAACCGTCGCCGCATTTATTCTCTGACTTAATTGGTTGTTGGTTATTTGTTGTTGGTTGTTGGTTGTTAGTTATTGGTTATTAGTTGTTCGTCATCACGACTTCCGACTGCCCACTGCCGATTGCCCAATTCCCTCCCCCAATGCCCACTGCCCAAGACCTACTGCCTAAAAAAACTGTTGACTGATGACTGAAAAAGCTGCCCACTGCCCAAGACCTACTGCCCCTTAGAGGCTGTTGACTGTTAACTGAAAAAGCTGCCCCTTAATTGCTAGTAAATAATATGAAATCTTTTCTAGAAATTGATAGTGTTGACCGCGTTTTTCCTTTACCAGGAGGGGGTCAGTACGTCGCGCTCAAAAATATTAATGTTGATATTAAAGCGGGAGAATTTATTTCTTTACTCGGTCACTCAGGTTGTGGGAAATCAACCTTATTGAATATTGTGGCGGGTTTGGATCGACCGACGACGGGGGGAATTGTGCTGGAAGGGCGAGAAGTGCGCCAACCTGGACCCGATCGCATGGTAGTGTTTCAAAACTATTCTCTATTACCTTGGCTAACGGTACGAGAAAATGTTGCTCTAGGGGTGGACGAAGTGATGCAGAATCTCCCGGCTGCCGAACGCCAAGAGATTGTGGATCATCATATTAAAATGGTGCGGTTGCAACACGCGGCAGATAAGAAGCCAGATGAGCTTTCTGGGGGGATGAAGCAACGGGTCGCGATCGCGCGGGCTTTGGCTTTACGTCCCAAGTTATTACTCCTCGACGAACCTTTTGGGGCGCTGGATGCTCTGACTCGCGGCGGTTTGCAAGAACAACTCATGCAAATTTGTCAAGAGTATAAAGTGACTTGTTTGATGGTGACTCACGATGCGGACGAGGCGCTGTTACTCTCCGACCGCATTGTCATGCTGACCAACGGCCCGGCGGCTCATGTGGGGCAAATTCTCGAAGTCCCCTTTCCCCGACCGCGCCATCGCATGGATGTGGTCAATCATCCTCGATATTATGCCTTGCGGAGTGAAATTGTTTACTTCCTCGAACAACAGAAAAAGGACAAGAAACGCCAAGCGGCAGTCCAAGCCACGGCTGTGGTGTCTGGCAATGGTTTAGAGAAAGTCAACCTCGAAATCGGCTTTATTCCTCTTACCGATTGTGCGCCGTTAGCCGTAGCTAAAGAAAAGGGATTCTTCACCAAACACGGTCTAGACCAGGTGAATTTGACCCGCGAACCCAGTTGGAAGGCGATCGCCCAAGGTTTGAGTGAAAATCGCCTCGATGCGGTACAAGCCGTAGCTGGGATGCCTCTAGCCCTGTCCTTGGGCATTGGGGGTAAACCGCCTCTGGCTGTGGTAAGCGCCCTCACCTTATCCCGCAACGGCAACGCCATTACCCTAAGTCGCCGTTTTTATGACGAAGGGGTGCGTACCCTGGCTGATTTTAAAAATGCCATCGATCGCACGCCTGATGTGGTGCATACTCTGGGAATGGTGCATCCTTCCTCTATGCACAATCTAATCTTGCGTCATTGGTTGGCTTCTGGAGGCATTGACCCGGATCGCGATGTTAACTTAGTCGTAATTCCGCCGCCGCAAATGGTGGCGAATCTCAAAGCCGGGAATATTGAGGGTTACTGCGTGGGCGAACCCTGGAACTCCCGCGCGGTCTACGAGAAAAGCGGTTTTGTGATTGCTTGCGATCGCGACATTTGGCAAAATCACCCCGAAAAAGTCCTGGCCGTGCGGGAAGATTGGGCGGAGAAATACCCCCAAACTCATCTTGCCTTAGTCAAAGCCCTCCTCGAAGCTTGCGAATTTTGCGACGACCCCCGCAACCGCGAAGAAATCCTAGAAATCATCTGTCGTCCACAATATGTGGGGTCAGACCCGATTTATACCCGTCCTGGTTTTATTGACGCTTACGACCGGGGTACGGAGGCAGAACCGGAAGTCATCCCTAACTACAATAAGTTCTACGTCTCCCAAACCAACTGCCCCGAACGGGTAGAAGCGCTATGGATGATGACTCAACTAGCTCGTTGGGATCTTACTCCATTTCCGCGCAACTGGGTTTCTGTTATTGAACGCATCCGTCGCGTCGATGTTTATTCTGAAGCCGCTCGTCAACTCGATTTACCCGGTCTCGAACCCGGTCGCCGTCCGATTCAATTTGCCGATGGTACTGTTTTCAATCCCGACGATCCGATTCAATATCTTAACGATTTGAAAATCAAACGTGATTTTCGAGTCGAGGAAATTGAACTTAATGCGGTTAGTCCTGCATAAGGTCTAAAACTGGGGCAGTTTTCCCCATTTTGAGGTCTTGATTTGTGTTTTGTTACCTCGCACTTACTCCTAAACATTATGCAAGCTTTGAATCAAAAAGTCGTGACTCCAACTCTCACTAAAACCCCGAATTTTTTAGCAGTTGACAATGTTTCTAAAATTTATCCCACACCCAAAGGGGATTATACAGTTCTCGAAAACGTCAATTTGACCGTAGCAGAAGGGGAGTTTGTTTGTTTAATCGGTCACTCTGGTTGCGGCAAATCCACTTTGTTGAACATGGTTTCTGGGCTGAATAAACCCACAACTGGAGAAGTACGCCTTAAAGAGCAGCGCATTACGAAGCCAGGACCCGATCGCATGGTGGTGTTTCAGAATTATTCTTTGTTGCCTTGGCTGACGGTGTACGAAAACGTTTATCTCGGGGTAGATGAGGTTTTTGCTCATAAAACACCTCAAGATAAAAAGGCGATTACTGAAGAACATTTAGAATTAGTCGGTTTGACTGAAGCAGCCCAGAAGAAACCGCCGCAGATTTCTGGGGGGATGAAGCAACGAGTCGCGATCGCGCGGGCTTTGGCCACTCGTCCGGAAGCGTTGATTCTCGACGAACCCTTTGGCGCACTTGACCCCATCACCCGCGAGGAACTCCAAGAAGAACTCCTCAAAATTTGGCAAGCTCATAAAATTACGGTGTTGATGATTACTCACGATATCGACGAGGCTTTGTTTTTGAGCGATCGCTTGGTGATGATGACCAACGGCCCTGCGGCTACTATTGGAGAGGTCTTAGAGATTCCTTTCCCCCGACCCCGCCAGCGCACTGCCTTGGCTGAAGACCCCCGCTACTACGAACTGCGAAATGAAGCTCTTGATTTCTTGTTCCGTCGCTACGCTCACGAGGAAGAGTAGGTTTTGGGTCTTGGGCAGTAGGGATTGGTTTTTCAGTTAACAGTCATCAGTCAACAGTTTTTTTAGGCAGTAGGTCTTGGGCAGTGGGCATTGGGGGAGGAGTGGGAAGAGGGGGAGGAGTGGGAAGTAATAACCAATAACCAACAACCAACAACCAATAACCAACAACTAACAACCAACAACCAACAACTAACAACTAACAACCAACAACTGATGACAGAGAATGTAAAAACCTTATGCCCTTATTGTGGTGTGGGTTGTGGTTTGGAAGTCGTACCGCCCAAAACTGCCCAAGACCCTAAAACTTTAATGGCGGATTGGAAAGTGCGGGGCGATCGCGCACATCCTTCGAGTCAGGGTATGGTTTGTGTTAAGGGTGCGACTATTATTGAATCAATCGATCGCGATCGCCTGCTGTATCCGATGATACGAGACTCTTTGGCTGAGGAATTTCGCCGTATTAGTTGGGATGAGGCTCTAGACGCGATCGCTTCTCGTATCAAAACTCTACAAGATCGCCAACAAATTGACAAACTCTGCGTTTACGGTTCGGGGCAGTTTCTTACGGAGGATTATTACACTGCCCAAAAGTTAGTTAAAGGTTGTTTGGGAACGAATAATTTTGATGCTAATTCTCGTTTATGTATGTCATCGGCGGTGTCGGGATATCGGCAAAGTTTCGGGTCGGACGGGCCGCCTTGTTGCTACGAAGACTTGGAGTTAACGGACTGTGCTTTTATCATTGGGAGTAATACGGCGGAATGTCATCCCATTATTTTTAACCGTTTGCGGAAGCATCACAAAGGTAACGAAAATGTCAAAATGGTTGTGGTCGATCCGCGACGTACTCCTACAGCCGAAGTCGCCGATCTACATTTAGCGATTAAGCCGGGTAGTGACATTACTTTACTGAATGGTATTGCTTACCTTTTACTGCATTGGGGCGTTATTGATGAAGACTTTATCGAAGATTGCACCTGTAATTTTAAAGAGTTTGTCGCCGTTATTAATCAATACCCCCCGGAAATTGTTAGTCAAAGTTGTGAGATTACTGAGGCAGACTTAGAGCAAGCAGCCAATTATTGGGCTAAATCGAAGCGCGTTCTGTCTTTGTGGTCGATGGGCTTGAATCAATCCTCGGAAGGGACGGCCAAGGTGCGGAGTTTGATTAACTTGCACCTCCTTACGGGACAAATTGGCAAACCCGGTGCGGGGCCATTTTCCTTAACTGGACAGCCGAATGCGATGGGAGGCCGGGAGGCTGGCGGTTTATCTCATCTGCTTCCCGGTTATCGTAGCGTAACTGAGGAAAGCGATCGCGCTGCGGTCGAACGGTTTTGGGAGTTACCCCCCGGACAAATTCTGCCACAACGGGGACGCACCACTTGGGAGATGATTACCGGACTCGAAACCGCAGAAGTAGAAATGCTGTGGATTGCCGCGACGAATCCGGCGGTGAGTTTACCGGATTTGGAACGAGCTAAAAAAGCTTTGTTGCGATCGCCCTTTACGGTGTACCAAGAAGCTTATTATCCCACAGAAACGGCGCAATATGCCCATTTGTTGCTACCCGCGCGACAATGGAGCGAAAAAACAGGGGTAATGACTAATTCCGAGCGACGAGTCACTTATTGTCCGGCATTTCACGAACCCCCCGGAGAAGCCCAAGAAGATTGGTGGATTTTTACCCAAGTGGCTCGTCGTTTGGGATTTAGCGAGCAATTTCCTTTTGAAAGCGGGGCTGAGGTTTTTCGCGAGTTTGTGCAACTCACCCAAGGCCGACTCTGCGATATGACGGGTTTGAGCCATCAGTTGTTGTACGAATGCGGCCCGCAGCAGTGGCCTTATCCCCAAGGGAGTTCTCCGACGAAAACGGAGTCAAAACGCCTCTATACTGACCTGTGTTTTGCTACCCCCAACCAGAAAGCCCGTTTTGCCCCCATTCACAGCCGCGGCCTCGCCGAACCCCCAGACGACAAATACCCGCTTGTGTTGACTACAGGGCGCTTGTACGGTCACTGGCACACCCAAACGCGCACCGGACGTATTGATAAGATTAATAAGCTGCATCCCGATCCTTTTTTGGAAGTACATCCCCGCGATGCTGAAAAACGGGGTATCGTTGATGGGAATTGGGTGGAGGTGCGATCGCGTCGCGGTATTTGTCGCTTACAAGTTAAAGTTACCACTGCGATCGCCCCCCGCACGGTTTTTGTACCCATGCACTGGGGTGCATTATGGGCTGAAGCTGCCGAAGCCAACACCCTCACTCATCCCGAAGCCTGTCCCGATTCTCATCAACCGGAACTCAAGGCTTGTGCCGTTGAGATTAGTTTGATTTAGTTGTCGGTTGAACGGGATTGGGATAGTGCTGCGAACTGAACAAACTGAGATTAGGGTCGCTGACCTGGTGTACGACCACCCTCATCATTACTACCCCCATGAGGGCTAGAATTGCCGGGATCGCAGCCTTCTGAACCGTTACCGATACCTTGATTGCAATTTTGGCGATCGCGTCCTCGTTCGGGCGTTACAGTAGTAGTACCGGGATTGTTCGGTGCTGTGATATTGGTATTGGTATTGGTTACTTCCTCAATGTTTAGGATGTAGGGAGAAGTCACCGCCGTAAAATCGTTGGTACTCACTAAAGCTTGATACAGAAAAGCGGCAACTTCAGCGCGGGTCGCGACTTGGGTCAAATTGAGAGTATTGGTGTTGGGGTATTTGATTAATAAACCGCGCAAGGCCGCTGCCGCGATCGCGCTACGATATTCACGCGGGATAGCACTGACATCGGTAAATTGCTGCAAAATACTGTCCGTCGTCTCGGTATAGGTGTAGTTCAAGCCCTGAGTCAACGCTAAGATAATATCAAGGCGCGTCATGGGTTCATTGGGGTTAAACTCGCGACCCGAAACCGTATCGAGAAAGCCCATAGCGTAAGCTTGACGAATTGACTCATATCCCCAATAACTGCTCGATACATCGCTAAAACTGACAACATCGCGCACGGTTGTCCGCTTCTCAAAAGCTTGAGCAATCATCGCAGCAAATTGAGCGCGGGTGACTGGGCCATTTGGCACAAACTGACCGTTAGGAAATCCTTGGATAATACCTTCTGTCAGAAGTTTGGCGATAAAAGGATTAGCCCAAGAGTTGGGCATCACATCGGGGAATTCGAGGGCAATTTCTAGGGGGGGTTGGGCTTCAAAGTGAGTTTGGGCGGTTACGATGGGGGCAAAACTCCCAGCGAATAAGGCTGTACTAGCGGTCGCGATCGCAACTTTAGTCCCAAAATTATAATAAAACTGCTGCATTGGATTCAATCTCTCTCGAAGAAATGCTTTTTCACCTCCTCTCTTACCGAGGTTGTTTCTTGCATCAGGATAGGGGGAGAATAGCACAAACAACTTGTGCGCGAAACGTTACATTAGTCTTGATGTGCTATGGCGGTGAAATTGATGAGTCCCGTTACGCTGGATATCCGCTCTCTAAATTTAAGCGATGAGCAATTTTATCAACTTTGTCTGCACAATCGCGATCGCCGTCTCGAACGCAATTGTCATGGAGATTTAATGATTATGTCGCCTGCGGGGGATGAAACGAGCAATCGCAATGCCACCCTGATTGCCTTACTGTGGCTGTGGAATGACCGGGAAAATGCCGGGATTGTGTTTGATTCTTCTGCCGGATTTATTTTACCGAATGGTGCGACGCGATCGCCCGATGTGGCTTGGATTCCTTTGGAGAAATGGCAACAAGTCCCCCCAGAACAACGACAGCGTTTTGCCCATATTTGCCCGGATTTTGTGATTGAGTTGCGCTCTGTGAGCGATTCTCTGAGTAGCTTACAAGCTAAAATGCAGGAATATTGCCACAACGGGATGCAGTTGGGTTGGTTGATTGACCGCCAAAATCGTCAAGTGACCATTTATCGACCCGGACAAGCCCCAGAAATTCTAGACCATCCTACTTTATCGGGGGAACATCTCCTCCCTGGCTTTACTTTGGCGTTGGAACGGATATGGTAAAGCCTACTTTGGTTAAGCTTTACTGTATTCTCGATCGGGAGAGGACAGGAGGGCAGCAAGACCGCGAGTTTGATAGAGAAATAACCACTGTTCTAAGCAGTCGAGATCGCAACCAATAATATCAGAAAGCTCGCGCAAACAATCAACCCGCTCGATTTTGAGTAAATATAAGGCAACAATGCGATCTTTGATGCCGGGTTGACTAAATTTGTTAAATAAATATTGCAAATCTTGGGCGGTTTCAGTAATGATGAGCGATCGCGTCGTCCATTGCGATTGTGATATTACACCCAAACAAGTCATCAGTCTTGCTCCCTTTTACAATTCGGTCAAGTTATCAACTTCTCTGTAAAATTTGCGTGGTTTTACGCAATCATCATCTAAGTTTTACAAAGCTTTACATTTTTGCACAACTTGGCTATGGCACAAAACCCATAACTTATAACCAACAACCATTAAGCCGTTGCTAAACTGGCTTTGTACGCAGCCCAACCGCCATGATGGGAAATATCCGGCCAGTTGTACTTTTCAACTAACTCTTGGGGATAGAAAAATGCGGTCAAAACTTCCCCGTCTTCGAGAATGACATCGCTGGGATACATATTCGGTGGTTCGTTCGCTGCTAAGTCATTAAAATCGGATTCGGTAATGGCGTATACTTCACCGGGAATGGCAATACCGTTATCTTCAACTTGGTAAATGGCGGGATGCCAGCCATTTTCAGCCGCATGAAGGCGATACAACGGTTGGGTACGGGTGGCACGGAGGAAACGAGCATCACCCAAGTTGCCTGCATCGGGTTGACCCCGCAGGGCAGAACCGCAAATGAAGATATGACGCAAGTTGGAGGTGTTGGAGTCAGTCATGGTGTTTAGGGGATGTTGTAAGAAGGGGGTGGATCGCGATCGCGTACCCTAGTTGATTGTAGCTATTTTTTGTATTTTGTATACAGTATGTAAAGTAAGTTCGTCTCAAAATCAAGAGGCGCTATTGCAACCCGGAAACTGTTAAAAATGACAACAACTACTGTAAACTTGACAATCAATGGCGATCGCCTCAATCGCAACCTTGCCGAACTTGCCGCTATTGGTCAGCTTGCCAATGGGGCTGCCAGTCGCGTTGCCTTTAGCCCAGAAGACTTGCAGGGACGCAAGCAAGTTCAGCAATGGATGATCGAAGCCGGGATGACCGTTCGGATCGATGCAGCCGGCAACTTAATCGGTCGTTATCCCGGTCAAAACAGCGATTTAGCCGCTTTAGCCACGGGTTCTCATATCGATACCGTTCCTGTAGCCGGACATTTTGACGGCTGTTTGGGGGTTTTAGGGGGTATTGAAGTGGTGCGTACCCTCAAAGAACATCATATCTGCTTGCAACACCCTCTAGAAGTCATTGTCTTCGCGGACGAAGAAGGCAGCGTCATTGGGTCAAAAGCGATGGCAGGAGAAATCAGTCTCGATCCCGAAATTTACCGCCGTCGAGATGGTACTGCGATGGAGGATTGCCTGGCAAAAATTGGCGGGGATTGGTCAAAAATCACCACAGCCCAACGCGATCGCCATGACATTATCGCCTTTGTCGAGCTTCATGTGGAGCAAGGAGGCGTGCTTGAGAGCAAAAAGGCTCAAATTGGCGTAGTGCAAGGTGTTGTCGGGCAATACCGCTTTTTTGTCGAAATTGCTGGACGAGCGAATCATGCGGGTACAACCCCCATGAGCGATCGCCAAGATGCCCTGGTAGCCGCCGCCGAAGTCATTTTAGCGGTGAATCGCATCGGCTGCCAACCCCCCGGCAGTCAAGTCGCCACAGTCGGCTACTTAAAAGCTGCCCCTAACGCCTCAAATACCGTCTCTGACAAGGTAGAACTGACTATCGACTTGCGCGACCTCTCCCAATCCCATTTAGAAGCCTTAATCGCGCAAATGCGGCAAGAGTTTGACCGGATTGCCCAAAAAACCCAGACCCAAATCGCCATGACCCAAACCCTCCATATTCGCCCCACCCTAGCCACTGCCAAAATTGAAGACGCGATCGAAAAAATCGCCCAAGACCTGCATCTCACATCTTATCGCCTTCCCAGTCGGGCGGGTCACGATGCTCAAGAAATTGGTCGTTTCGCAGATATGGGCATGATTTTCGTCCCCAGTCGCAACGGTATTAGTCATTCTCTGGACGAGTACACTTCCCCCGCAGAATGCACTCAAGGAACGAATGTTTTACTTCAGACTTTTTTACAGTTGGATGAAACTTATTGAATATTTTAGGATACGCGATCGCCCTTCATCGCTTTCATCAAATAGAGG
The DNA here is from genome assembly GCA_035968055.1 of Jaaginema sp. PMC 1080.18. Classification (GTDB taxonomy): domain Bacteria; phylum Cyanobacteriota; class Cyanobacteriia; order Cyanobacteriales; family Spirulinaceae; genus Jaaginema. The sequence continues at coordinate 48,838 of JAWQFT010000015.1, forward strand.
TAATTGTATCGAGTCGAGAAATTGGGCAGAGATTTGCGTTTCTTAAGCTTTTAGAGCCAGAAATCCCTCGGTCTTATATTAAACTAGAAATTGTGCCGGTGCCGGAGTACAAAATAGATGACGATTTATATTGGCAATTTATCCTACGACGTAACTCAAGACGACGTTAAAGAAATTTTTGCTGATTATGGCAATGTTACTCGCGTAACCTTACCGATGGATCGCGAAGCTGGGCGAATCCGAGGTTTTGGTTTTGTCGATCTAGAAAACAGTTCGGATGAAGACGAAGCCATTGAAGCGCTTCACGAAGCAGAATGGATGGGACGCACTTTACGGGTGAATAAAGCTCGACCTCGTACTAAGCGTTGGAACGACTGAGATTCCAGTTAACCACTCAGCTTTACTTGAGCGCGGTAAAGGAGTTTGCCGTGGTGTAAATAGCCTGTGTGAGTGACGCGCACTTTTGTCCCCGGTTGAGCGATGCCTTGTCTGAGTTGATGCCATTGAGGATCGTAGTTAATTTCTTCTCCAACTGACGCGATCGCCTCTACGCCCCATTCTTTGACGAGTTGCTCAATGGGTTCAAGGAAGGGCAAGACGCGACTTGCAGGTAAGTTAGGGTTCTTGTGGATGGCGTGAGTTATCGCCGACCATTGTCTTAACCAGGTTTCGAGGGTTCGCAAACTGGTGGTCTCAAATTCTCGTTGCAGTTGTTCTTGTTGCTGCTGGAGTTGTTGTTGGAGGCGATCGCATTCTTGTTGCAAATCGTTGGGTTTGGGGTCAGGCTGGTCGGAAAATGCAGCAATTAACTCTTCTAGCGACCATTGTAAGCCCTTCGCCAGCTTAAGCAGGGATTCTAAGCGCATTTGCTCGATTTTGCCTTGTTGTAGTTGTTGTATCTGCCAAGGCGTAACATCGATATGGTCGCGAAATTGCCGTATGGTGGTAAATCCTATTTGGCGCAGGCGTTGTTTTAGAACACTTTTAGGGCGATCGCGATTTTCAGAAACCATGATGTCAGAAATTCAATATATTTGAAAAAACCCGCAAAAATAAGCGGGTTTATGGCTATGGAAGCGAGGGTTACAGCATACTACGCAGCATCCAGGCGGCTTTCTCGTGAATGCTCATGCGTTCGGCGAGGAGGTCTACCGTAGACTCATCGTTGGCTTTCTCGGCGGCAGGAAAGGCGTTTCTGGCAGTGCGGACGACGGCTTCGTTGGCTTCTACTAGCAAGCGGATCATTTCTGTGGCTTCGGGAACGCCCGTTGTTTCTGCGATAGAACTAAGTTGGTTGTACTCGCTGTAGCTACCCGGTGCGGGGTATCCTAATGTACGGATGCGTTCGGCGATCGCGTCTACAGCCAAAGCCAGTTCCATGTATTGCGTCTCAAACAACGTATGCAACGATTGAAACATCGGCCCGGTAACGTTCCAGTGGAAGTTATGGGTTTTGAGATACAGGGTATAGGTATCGGCGAGTAACTTGGATAAACCCTCGACAATGGTTTGGCGATCGCTTTCGGGAATGCCAATATTAACAGGTGCTTGCATAGTTCATTCTCCTTGAATTGAATAGATAAGGTGTACCGTTTATCAGGGTAAACGATTAAGCTAAATGGCGCTGTAACACAGATTTGGGAGCGCGGCGGACGCGACAGGTAATTGTGGCTTTATTTAAGCGCTGGTGGGCTTCGTAGCGATGACATCCCGAAAAACCGTAGTATTTCCCGTCCACTTCTAAGACCTCAATCGGTTCTCGCAGTCCCTCTTGAGCAATAGATTTCATCAAGGCTTGTACCTTCTGAGGATCCGTTTGACGCGGCAGAGGACGGCAAATTTGTTGCAGGGGGATGTCTTTAATCGCTATCATCGGTTTTTTTATTCCTTGCTTCTAAATCATACTCGTTATGACTTCGTTTTGTAAAGAGGGGGGATTTCAGTTATCAGTTATCAGTCATCAGTCATCAGTTATCGCACTAAATCCGATACGCCAAAACCCACTTATTTGTCGAGTCCGCGAAGTCGGACTTTGTTGCATTAGCCCCGGATTTTAATCCGTGGGCGGGTTAGCTGGATAAAGGGGGTATAGCGCTACGAACAAGCATTAGGACATTGCGTAGGGTGGGCATCGCCCACCATCTTTAGGTTTGAGCCTTTGTGTTATGTCTCAAGCCACGAACGTAGCGCTGTATCGCGCGCCGGATTTGATATCAGCGATCAATGTCCGAGGGGTGGCAAGATTGGTAAAACCCCGGTTTTTTCAATAAACCAGGGTTTTAGAGCTTAAGGTTGTTAAGCATTCGGGTTGGCAACAGCCTGGGACTACATCATGCCCATGCCGCCCATACCGCCCATGCCACCCATGCCGCCCATGCCACCCATGCCGCCCATACCGCCCATATCGGGGGCAGCAGCAGCCGGTTCGGGTTTCTCAACCACGAGGGCTTCGGTGGTAATGACCATTCCGGCAATCGAACCCGCGTTTTGTAAAGCCGAACGCACGACTTTAGCCGGGTCGATGATACCGGCCGCGATCATGTCTTCAAAGGTGTCGGTAAGGGCGTTGTAGCCGACGTTGAACTCGGTTTCGCGCACTTTCTCGACGATCACAGAACCTTCGACACCCGCGTTGTTCGCCAGTTGGCGCAGGGGTTCAGCGAGGGCTTTGGCTACGAGGTCAGCCGCCACTTTTTCTTCGTCATCGCTGAGGGTGTTTTTGAAGTCAGCGATTTTGCTGGCGAGGTGAATCAGGGTTGTACCGCCGCCGGGAACGATACCTTCGTCTACCGCCGCTTTGGTGGCGTTGAGGGCATCTTCGATGCGGAGTTTACGGTCTTTGAGTTCGGTTTCGGTGGCTGCACCGACTTTGATGGCTGCAACACCGCCAGCAAGTTTAGCGATACGTTCTTGCAGTTTTTCGCGATCGTAGTCGGAATCGCTAGCATCGAGTTGTTTGCGAATTTGAGCGATGCGTTTTTGGACATCACCGGAATATGCGCCAGTGGTGACGATGGTGGTGCTGTCTTTGGTGAGGGTGACTTTGCGGGCTTGCCCTAACATTTCTAGGGAAACGCTGTCTAAACTCAAACCAATTTCTTCGGAGATCAGGCGGCCACCCGTTAAGATGGCGATATCTTGCAGCATTTGTTTGCGGCGATCGCCAAATCCGGGGGCTTTAATTGCCGCCGCGTTGAGTACCCCACGGGCTTTATTAACCACGAGGGTAGCCAGGGCTTCGCCTTCGATGTCTTCAGCAATAATTAAGAGGGGTTTGCTGGCGCGGGCGACTTTTTCGAGGACGGGTACTAAGTCCGCGATCGCGCTCACTTTTTTGTCGGTGATGATGATGTAGGGGTCATCAAATTCGACAATTTGCCGTTCTTGATCGGTGACGAAGTAAGGAGACAGATAACCGCGATCGATCTGCATCCCTTCAACCACTTCGAGTTCGGTACTCATGGACTTGGATTCCTCGACGGTGATTACGCCGTCTTTGGTTACTTTGTCCATCGCGAGGGAAATCATTTCGCCCACTTCGTCATCGTTACCCGCAGAAACGGCAGCAACTTGGGCGATCGCGCTACCTTCGACGGGCTTGGCTACGGCTTCGACTTCTTTGACGAGGAAGGCCATAGTTTTCTCGATGCCACGGCGCAAGGAAACCGGATTTGACCCGGCAGCGACGTTTTTCAAGCCTTCGCGAATCAGGGCTTGAGCAATCACGGTGGCGGTGGTTGTGCCGTCACCCGCGAGGTCTTTGGTTTTCGAGGCGACTTCGCGAATCAGCCGCGCCCCGGTGTTTTCGAGGGGGTCTTCAATTTCGATTTCTTTGGCGACGGTAATCCCATCGTTGACGATTTGGGGTGCGCCAAACTGTTTTTCTAGTAATACGTTACGACCTTTGGGGCCGAGGGTAATCCGCACGGCATCTGCCAGGGCGTTAACACCTCGTTCTAAGGCTCGTCTAGATTCTTCATTAAACGAAACGATTTTTGCCATATTGCTTGTGATGTATTTGTTCCGTTACTCTCCATTAGCAAATTTAGCACTCTTAGGGCGAGAGTGCTAAGTCGATTTTAATTCTGAGGGCGAAATTGAGGAAAGTCTCGCTGTGTTGGGGTTTAAGGCGATCGCGTTCTAAGGGAACGCATATATTGTAGTTTTTGTCAAGTTCCGATCGGGTTGGGTTTTCGCGGTATAACTGGATCGGCTATTTCTAGGGCGATCGCGCCTCTGGGCATTTTCTAGTGTAGACCCAAAATCCTAAACTTGGGGTTCGGGCTTATCTTCAGGGATTTCGGGGGAATGTTCGGCTTGTTTGAGGTTGTAGCCTTGGCGCTGCAATTGTCGCACAAATTGAGTCGTTTCCGTGGACTCGGTTGGGGTTTGGGTTTGGCGCAGTTTTTTCTGTTTGGCTTGTCTTCCCATAATTTTGTTTTTGGTTAGTAGTTATTAGTTATTAGTTATTGGTTGTTGGTTGTTGGTTTTCCTTACATTAACGCACTGCTATCGTTATACTAAATCCGCTTACCACAACTTACTTATAAATTTAGTCTGCGACGGCGGACTTTGTTAGCATGATTCCCGATTTGTTATCTTTAATTCCGGTAGAGACAGTTATTGCCTCAATTCTACTTGCTATTTCAACCAATATTGATAACCTGGCAGTGGGGGTTGCCTATGGAGTACGGCGGGTAAAAATTGGTTGGCAAGCTAATAGCGCGATCGCGTTTTTGTCGGGAGCGAGTACCTTTTTAGCAATGACGTTTGGGGATTGGTTAGAGAACTTTTTAGCGAATAACTTTGCCCAAAAACTAGGCAGCAGTATTTTAATTTTGATTGGCTTTTTGACCGTCGCAAATTTATTGATTCGTAAATTTAGCTCTGGATTTTCAGAAACAACTGATTTAACAGCAAATACAGTTTTGAAACTCCCCGATGCTCTACTTCTCGGATTAGCCTTAACGATTACCAACTTAGGGACAGGGATTGGCGCAGGACTGGCTCAACTCGACCCCATTTTAACCAGTATCTTAAGTTTTTTGTCCAGTTTACTAACTAGGGCTTGCTGAAGAAAGTACTAAGCCAGACAGCGAGGGCAAACCAACGG
>JAWQFT010000016.1:0-51503 GCA_035968055.1 Jaaginema sp. PMC 1080.18
TCAGAAACCTATTCATTTTGTCTTAACCACTCCGTTATACTATGTCAACGATGTGCCGCATATTGGTAGCGCTTATACGACAATGGCTGCCGACGCGATCGCCCGTTTTCAACGTTTGCAAGGCCAAAACGTCTTGTTAATTACCGGCACAGACGAACACGGCCAAAAAATTCAACGAACTGCCCAAAGTCAAGGCATTGACCCCCAACAGCATTGCGACAAAATTGCCGCTCGTTTTGAGGCATTGTGGCAAAAGCTACACATCAACTACGACCGTTTTAGCCGCACTACCGCCCCCAAACATGAAAAAATTGTCAAAGAATTTTTTGAGCGGGTCTGGAACAACGATGATATTTATTTAGACCGACAACAAGGTTGGTACTGTGTTTCTTGCGAGGAATTTAAAGACGAACGAGAATTAACCCCCGAAAAGCACTGTCAAATCCATATCAACAAAAAAGCCGAATGGCGAGATGAAGAAAATTATTTTTTTCGCTTGTCAAAATACCAAGACCAACTCGAAAATCTTTATCAAACACGACCCGAATTTATCCAGCCCGTCAGTCGTCGCAATGAAGTCTTGAGTTTTGTAAAGGGAGGTTTACAAGACTTTTCAATTTCCAGACTGAATATGGACTGGGGTTTCCCAATTCCTAGCAACCCCAAACACACGATTTATGTTTGGTTTGATGCCTTGTTGGGTTATGTAACGGCATTACTCGATCCTGAAGATGACCCAACTCTGGAGAATGCTCTTAAAAATGGCTGGCCAATTAATTTACATCTTATTGGCAAGGACATTTTACGCTTTCATGCTGTTTATTGGCCCGCAATGTTATTTTCGGCGGGTTTGGCCGCTCCCGATCGCGTTTTTGGTCATGGCTTTCTGACAAAAAACGGCAGAAAAATGGGTAAAACCACGGGAAATACGATCGATCCTTTTGTTTTAGTCGATCTTTATGGCGCAGATGCGGTACGCTACTATTTCCTCAAAGAAATTGAATTCGGTCAGGACGGTGATTTTAACGAAAGTCGTTTCGTAACCGTACTCAATGCCGATTTAGCCAATGATTTGGGCAATTTGTTAAATCGGACTTTGGGAATGGCGAAAAAGTATTGTCAAGCCCAAGTTCCTAATTTAACAGGAGAGGCGATTTCCCCGGATAATCCCTTGAAAATGACTGGACTTGCTTTAGGCGATCGTGTCATTCAAGCTTACGAAGCGTTAAACTTTACTCAAGCCTGCGACAGTATATTTGACCTGATTCGCGCTGGCAATAAGTATATCGACGAACAAGCGCCTTGGGCTTTATATAAACAAAAAAAGCAAGAACAAGTAGAGCAGGTCTTGTATGCTGTTCTAGAATCAGTTAGACTATCAGCTTACTTGCTTGCACCAATTGTGCCGGATTTGAGTCAGAAAATTTATCAACAACTGGGATTTTCTCTAGATTTTAATGACCCAACCCAATTTAAAGATTCGATAAAGTTTAAACAACATTCTTCCTGGGGGATATTGCCCCCCAAACAATCTCTTAAAAAAGCTCAACCTATCTTTCCGCAGTTGGAACTATCCGAGCCAAAAGATTGATAAAATCCCTAAGACTGCCATTCATTAAACACTGAATGGCATTTTAAACAAACATAAAAACATTGGTAATATATTCCGATCTTTTAGATAATAAACGAGGTATAAAAAAATGATGGATGAAAATTATGCAAGTGACTCGGTATTTACATCAGAACAGGTTTTAGAAAATAGAGGCAGAGTTGCAATTTTTATTGATGGTTCAAACTTGTTCTATGCAGCTTTACAACTGGGCTTAGAAATCGATTACAGTAAGTTGTTAGCCCGTTTGACTTCGGGATCGCGGTTATTGCGAGCATTCTTTTATACGGGAGTAGACCGCAGTAACGAGAAACAACAAGGCTTTTTGCTGTGGATGCGTCGCAATGGTTATCGCGTCATTGCTAAGGATTTGGTACAACTTCCCGATGGCTCAAAAAAAGCGAATCTCGATGTAGAAATTGCGGTAGATATGATGGCTTTAGTCGGGTCTTACGATACGGCGGTTTTAGTAAGCGGCGATGGAGATTTGGCTTATGCTGTGGATGCAGTAAGCTATCGAGGTGCGCGGGTTGAAGTGGTGAGTTTGCGCTCGATGACGAGCGATAGTTTGATCAATGTAGCTGACCGTTATATCGACCTAGATCAAGTGAAAGAGGATATTCAAAAAACGCCTCGTCCTAGCTCTGGTTATCATCGCAGTTTAACGGGAATTCGCTTTATCAACGAAGATAATTCCCATTAATTGCCTTGCTGTTTTGAAAGGATAACTTGTTATGGCAAAAATGCGATCGCGTCGCCAATGGCAGCGTTATTTAATTTGTAGTTTGGGGATCGGATTTGGCTTGGCGATCGCGTCTTGTCGTAGCGATCCTACTCCGACTTCCAGCGATCCCCAAGCTGTTCAAGAACAAGTTGAAGAAGGATTAGTTCTAGAGAACGCCACTCTAGAACAATCCGATGATAAGGGTCGAGTGTTGTGGAAGATTAACGCCAAAACCGCCACCTACAGCCGCAATCGTAAACTGGTTAAAATGGAAAATATTAAAGGGGATTTGTATCAGGATGGCAAAGTCGTGATGCAAGTCACCGGAAAATTAGGCGACATCGAAGAAGATGGCCAAATTATCCGCTTGCATCAAGATATTGTGGCGATCGATCCCCGCAATCAAGCGATTTTGAAAGGTCAAGAATTAGAATGGCGACCTCAAGAAGATGTGGCGATCCTGTCGGATAATGTGAGTGGCACAAACGACAATTTTGAAGTCAAAGCCCAAGAAGGGCGTTATTATAGCCGGACTCAGCAAATGCAACTGAAGGGGAACGTGGCAGGAATTGCCAAAGAACCCCCGGTACAAATGAAAACCGAAGCGGTGACTTGGGATATCGAAAATAAAACGGTTAAGAGCGATGTTAAAGTTGCAATTGACCGCTATGAAGATAAAACGGTGACGGATCGCGTGGTGGCTGATAAGGGGGAAGTGAATCTTGCGAGTAAGATCGTAACGCTGACCCAAAATGTCGAACTCAAGGCTACCGAACCACCGTTGCAGATTGCCTCGAATCAAGCGATTTGGAATGTCGAAGAACGCAGCTTGCGATCGCCCCAACCGATTCAAGTGGTGCATTTAGCAGAAAAGTTTACAGTCACGGGAAATCAAGGCTTTATTGACCTAGAAAACCAGATTGCTCGCTTTGAGGGCGGCATTCGCGGGATTAGTACCAAACAACAAGCCAATCTGACGGCTGAGAGTTTGGTGTGGGAAATTCCCAAACAGTTACTCAACGCGAAGGGAAATGTCGCTTACAGTCAAAGCGATCCCCCTTTGGAATTAACTGGACAGCAAGCCACAGCTAAACTTGAAGCCCAAAGTGTCAAAATTGCCAGTGGCGATCGCCCCGGTCGCGTGACGACCCACATTACGCCGCGCTAAAGTGGGTTTATGGTGGATATTCTGATTGTTGAAGACGAACCGGAAATCGCTCAGTTGATTTTACAAACCCTAGAACGGGACGGATTTAACTGCGCGATCGCCTCTGATGGTTTGCAAGCTTTAGAGATCGTCCCCCAACAGCAACCGGATGTTATTATTCTGGACTTGATGTTACCGGGATTGGATGGCTTGGAAGTTTGTACCCGAATTCGCCAAAAAACCGATATCAAAGACCCGTATATCCTAATGTTGACGGCAAAAGGGGAAGAAATCGACCGTATTGTTGGTTTATCAACGGGTGCAGACGATTATCTTGTCAAACCTTTTAGTCCTCGTGAAGTTGTAGCTCGCATTCGGGCGTTATTGCGACGGAGTTTGCGTCAGGGAGGACAAATTCAAAGCTTGCGATCGCCCCATTTTAGCCTCGATCTCGACCAACATACTACAACTCGTCAACTCGACGGTGAAGCCCCAGAAACCCTCGATTTAACTCCTTTAGAGTTTAACCTACTGGCGACCTTTGTCAGCGCCCCCAATCGCGTTTGGAGTCGCACTCAGCTCATCGACAAACTTTGGGGAAATGACTTTTTTGGGGATGAGCGCGTGGTGGATACTCACATCAAGCGCTTGCGTAAAAAAATCGAACCCGATCCCAGTAATCCTCAGTTTATCAAAACCGCGATCGGTGTAGGTTATAAGTTTGAAGATTAGAAACCCGGTTTTATCACAAAGCCGGGTTTTTAAGAATTACGAAAAACTAAAACGATGTCGAAGATTAGCCTGGTTACGCGATTATTTTTATCCCACTTATTAGTCATGATTGTGGGCTTGAGTAGCTTTGCAATTATTGCGAAACTTTCTTCTCCTAAATTCTTTGTATTGCGGCTCGAACAGTTGGAAAGAAGGGGGTTAATTACGGTACGTTCGGCTCGAACTTATTTGATAGAAGGCTTTGAAACGGCTTGGAATCGCAGCACAATTTGGTCAGTTATTGTGGGAGGGAGTGCCGCAGGAGGTTTGAGTTTTTGGTTGTCGCGACGTATTATGAAACCCCTCGATCGCATGGAGAAAATTACGCAAAAGTTTGCGTCGGGGGACTTTAAAGAAAGAATGCCAACCAGTGAAATTCCCGAACTCAATCGCTTAGGAATGGGTTTTAATCAGATGGCAAGTAGTTTAGAAAATGTCGAACAAAAACGCCGAGAACTGATTAGCGATATGACCCACGAACTGCGTACCCCTTTAACAGTTGTTCGGGGTTATTTAGAAGAACTATCCGACGGTAGTATTGAACCTTCTCCAGAAATTTATGCGCGGTTAGTCCGGGAAACAAAGCGCTTAGAACGACTTACTAATGACTTACAAGAACTTTCAAAAGCCGAAGCGGGTTATTTACCGATTCATCTTCAAAAAACGAATTTAAAACCTTTATTACAGTCTTTAATCGAGCGTTTTCGCGATCAATTATTGGAGGATGGCCCTACCTTAAGTTTAACTTGTCTTGATGAATTAGCTTTAGTTTTAGCCGATCGCGATCGCGTCGAACAAATCCTCGTTAACTTGCTCGGAAATGCAATTCGCTATACTGAATCAGGAACAATTACCGTCACCACTTGGCGGAAAAATCAAGCAGTTTGGATCGCGATCGCGGATACGGGAATTGGTATTTCTAAAGATGATTTACCTTATGTATTTGAGCGCTTTTGGCGAGCCGAGCGATCGCGTTCGAGTTACTCTGGGGGTAGTGGGATCGGACTTGCCATTACTCGCCGTTTGGTGGAGCTACAAGGCGGTAAAATTGAAGTAGAAAGCAAATTAGGTCAAGGTAGCACTTTTCGTTTCTCTCTGCCTATCGCTGGTCGCAAAGATATAAAATTAAATCCAAAATTATGACAGTTATCCCTTTAACAAAAACTCCAATCGCTCATCTACAAATCGAACCAGGAAGTGTCGTCAAAATCCCGAATTTACCTTGGCATGAATTTGAAAATCTCTTAACAGAATGGGGGGAAAAAAGAGCCGCCAGAATCATCTACTTTCAAGAAACTTTAGAAATTATGGTGCCTTTACCCGAACACGAAAAGTCAAAACATATTATTACCGACATAATTACGACCTTACTCAAAAAAGCCGAGCAAGAATATGAATCTTTTGGCTCAACTACTTTCCGCAAATTAGGCATTGTGGGACTCGAACCGGATGCTTGCTTTTATATTACCAATGCCTCTCGTATGATTGGGCGTTTGCGCCTAGAAGCCAGCGATCCCCCACCAGATTTAGCCATTGAAATTGATGTCACTTCTCGCACATCTTTAGAGGCTTATGCAGCTTTAGGCGTTCCCGAACTATGGATTTACGATTCTCAAGGATTGCATATCTATTTACTCGAAAATAATACTTATCAAGAACGCGATCGCAGTCCCATTTTCCCTAATCTTTCTTTACGAGAGATCGTCACAGAAACCATCCAACAGAGTTGGCAAATTGGCTACAGCCGTGCTATTCGCGAATTTGAAACTAAACTTACATCTGAGTTCCCATAACTTAAACAAAGCGATGCTCAAAAGTATAAGTACAATCCACTCTCCCTTTTCGTAACAAAGCAGGGTCTAGTCGCTCGGTCGTATTACAAGTCATTAAAATAACCAACTTTTGCTGATTGTGAATTTGCTCGTCTTCGATAATACTTTGATACAACGTACCGTCGAGTAAACTCAAAATATGCTCGGTTTTATTATTACGTTGAGCCGCCGCCGTTGCTCGGTCTTGAGCCAAATTATCCGCTTCATTAATAATCAGACAAATTCGCTCCAAATAACTTGGCGGTACGAAATTTTCAACTGCATCGTGGTCGAGAATAAAGATAACATAACCAAGCGGCACGAGAATTTCTTTAGCAACCGCTTGCGTCCAAGCTGTCTTACCCGTTCCCGGTTCGCCTTGTACGAGAACTGCTAGTTGGTCTTGATTGAGAATTCCTTGCTGTACGGTATCGGTAAACCCTTGAATATCTTGAGGAAAAGAGCGAATCGGATACTGACTGTGAACTTGACCCACGCGACTTTGATACCCACTCAGCATCACCGCGAGGTTGTACGTCGCTTTATTTGCCCAGGGAGCGATATCTTTAGCCATAAGGGTATAGCAGCGTCGTCCTCGTTCGTAAGCATAGATTTCCAGCCAAATTTGGGCTTGCGGCCAGTAAGCATAAGCCGTTCCAATTATTTCGAGACGTTCCCAACTTATAAAGCGATCGCGAGGATAATAAAAGTAGCGATCGAGGTAATATTGCATAATCAAGTTGGGACGACCGAGCAAATCCAGAATTTTAAATAACGTAATTTCCTGCAAGCGATGCAGGACACAATCAATCGGAATACTATTGCGATTGAGAACCGAACGCACGGGGGTTTCAATGCTCAACACTTCGCCAAAATGATGGTCGGGAAAAGGCGGCGCTGGCGTAACATATTCCCAAAACTCATCGAGGGTTTCTTTCGTTTGCTGGGAAAATAAATTGAGCAAATTCGCCCAAGGTGCATAGTTATTGCGTCCCACCGCATCAGCCAGAGAACTACTCAGATGCAGCAATTTCTGAGATAGGGTAAGGGGGTCACTGACGAGGAGATGACTTAAAAAATTCCAGTCAAATTGACGCTCTAAAGGTCGCCAACCCGAACCGAGCAAACCGCGGCCTTGGGATTGATTGTTGGATTCGTTGTCATTCCAGAAATCTTGAGCCATGATGTGCGGGAGTTTAAAGAATTGGGGTTACAAGACGTTAGGGACTGCAAGGAAACATCGCGAAATACTAAGTTTCATAATGATTTAGACGCATTTTGTAATAGTCGCTACGGGCGCTGATGCTTTGTCTTATGATGTGAAACGAATCTGCTGGTGAGTGCAGTGCGATCGCGATCTCAATTGAGATTTAGCTTGCTCCTCATCAAGTAACATCCGCTCGAATGCGACTAAAATCACCCCTATGCTACAATTGTAATACATTCGGCAGTCTGCGATCGCCCCCAAGAAATTTTAAAGTTTTGTAGAGCCAAGGCAACGGTATAGGCCGCAACTCGTCAGATCGGAGGAGGCCATAAGAGGGGAATTTTCCTAAGATTTTTAAGCAAGATTTAAGAATTAAAACATTTCTGGCCAAAATGGCGCGATCGCCCCTAGTGTAAAAACATAAAAATAGGTACATCAACTATCTCTATTGCCTACCTATTGTTGAAATCTTGAGGTTGACTCCAAGATGAAATCCCTGAAATACTTTCTTCTGTTTCTATTTCTCACCGTCTTTTTTAGCTTCGCGACTCCTATCATTTTTGTCGGAGTCCTACTCGCTGGACTCGCTCTAATGCACATTATTCCAGGATTTGAAGAAATCGCTCAAAGCTGTATCAACAGCATTCTTCAGTTTCTTGCCATCTTTGGCAATGGCTACCCCATTAGCGGCATTTTAACCATTGCCCTCACCTGTGGCTTTGTCGGTGGCATCTTCCAAGTAGGAACTGGCTATCGTTATCGTCACCTCTAAAACACCCCTTCCCGACTAGCGATTGAGAAAACATCAGTCATGAGCATCAAACTTTCTCTAAAACAGATTCATTCTCAATTTGCTCGTTTTGGGTGGTTATTCCTCGGTGTATTCTATGCCGCAACATTTCTATTTATCCTCGTCCTAGCCTACACAGGCAATTTGCCAGAATTTCTGCAACACATCCCCCACTACGACACCATTGGCCACTTCATCCTCTACAGCATCGCTACCTACCTAGGACACCGCCTCCTCCAATGTCGTCAACTCACTCTCTTTAGCTACAAACTGCCCCTCTGGCCAGTTCTTTTTGCCACTTTCACCATCACCGAAGAACTCATCCAACAAACCTCCCCCAACCGAACTTTTAGCTGGCTGGACATGATTATGAGTATTCTCGGCATTCTTTTCGGGACTTGGTTAGCCGAACGGGAATACAACAAAAAAGCCAACAAGTGACACCCTTATTTCCTTTCACAAAAGAGATGAATCAGCGATTTACTGCAATTGAAAAGCAACATCAGCGACCTACTGTTATCGAAAAGCAACCAAACACTTCTCAGAGTTTATTAGAGATATTAAATACAAAAAGCCAAGCTGAGTTAGCGACTCAGTTTAAACATTATCGTATCGCTAAAGCGGACGCGATCGCCAAAGCTTTAGTTACAGCCCGCAAACAGAAAGCCAGTCAACAATTTAAAGACTATCTAGATATTGTGCTTTCCGTCAAAGGACTGGGGGAAAAAACTATGCTCACCCTGATTAATGATTGGCAATAGTTCCTTATTTTGCTTTTTGAGTTGAAGTACCAGGCTTTTTCAAAAACTTCCATTTCAACAACTTTGCCATTGCTTTGGGAACAGCGTAAATTTGCTCAAACAGCAAGTTCCAGAAATAGCCATATTGAGGATAATTCCGCATCAACAAAACCACCGACTCTAGATGAAAGCGAGGGGGTTTTAATGCAGGGTTTTTATCAGCAAAACGGACTTGTTCGGGAATGGGCATCCAATGACCAATAATAGCTCCTTCTGAGAAGATTTTAGCTTGAATATGTAAGGCAAGAACTCGATCTAAACCAGAAGTAGGAATCCAGGTAATTGCGCCAAAAAAACGACTGGCTTGACAAATTTCAGGAACAATTTGCTGTACTACGGTATTTTTCCAAACTTTGTTATTAAAGTTTTCGAGGTGCGCTCCTTCCATATCTCGACGACGCAAAAAAGGCCAAATCAAAAAGCGAAAATCAAAAGATTTGTTGAGGGGAGCAATAGGAATTTCTTGGAGGGTGGTTGTGCGAGTTTCGGCTTCGGTACGACGGGCAACTGTGAGGGAGTCTAATGCAGGAATGGATTGCCATTCACTGTGGAGAGCAGTAATATTTTGGTAATCGATGCGTTTGAGACGAGGACGCAATACAATACTGTCAGGAAAACGCTGGAAATAGTCTAGGGTGAGAGCATAAATTTGAGGATGAATAAAGTCGTCGTCATCGAGGGCTAGAATATAATCTCCTTTTGTATTAAGCAAACCCACAATGCGCTGTAAAAATTCCCCTTTATAGGGGCTAGTTATTTGCCTTACTCTTTCATCCGCAATGGCTTGATGGGGAGTATTAGGATAGTAGACCAGAATGAACTCAATATTACCCTTAATCGCGAGCAAATGGTCGAGCCAAAAGCTAGAAAAGTTACCGCGAGTGGGGGTAACAATAGATAGTAAAGGCGAGTCAGACATAGATTTTAAAATTTCTTAAGGGTACGCGATTATTTTAGGCTGGACGTTGCATTAAAACAGCCATCCCTTTATGAAGTTTACGTTGCCAAGACAGGGGCAAAGTTTCGGTAAACTGTTCTAGAGAATCGACGATAAAGCGGGGTAATATTTTGAGGAGATATTCGGTTTTGACATGACCGTTGGTGAGGGAATTAGTGTAGAGTTTAAACTCAATTAAATTGAGTCCTGCTGCTTCTATGAGGGGGCGGATTTCGTCTTCGTGAAGTAAGAAAATATGTCCGTCGGAGTTGGGTTGAAATTGTAATTCTTCAAACTGGGAAGGGTTGGGACAATCCGAAAATTTTGGGAGGTTATGGCGGATATATTCTCCGTTGGGAGTTGTCATCACAATGTAACCTCCGGGTTTGACTAATTGGGCAATTTTTTGCAGAAAGTCGTCCGGGTGAGCAACGTGCTCGATAATTTCGGTAATGATAACTATATCAAACTCAGAATCAAAGCCCAAATCAAAACAGTTACCGGGAGCAAATTGAATCGAACCTTTTTCGTGTTTGAGTTTGACATAATCAATTAAATCAGTTCTCAAATCGTTCCAAGTTACGTCATAACCCATTTCGGCTAAAAGTAGGCTATAGTTGCCTTGGGCTGCGGCAACATCGAGAATTTTTGCACCGGGTTGGGCAACCTTTTGGATTAAATCGATGACAATGCGACGGCGATTTTGGTAAGCATAAGTATGACCTAATATCCTTTTTTCACCGTAAATTTCTATCAAGTCATAGTAATAGACTTCGTGCCAAGTTTGGGGAGCATTTTCGGGAAGTTCGACTTTTTTCATCGCCAAATTGTGTTAAAAGATAAAAGAGTGCGATCGCGGGTTGAGAAGACTATCCTATGAATATTTTAATGATTTCTTCGACAGTTCCCTATCCCCCCAGTCGGAGTGGTACGGAAGTGAGAACTTTTAACCTGCTCAAATACTTACATCAACACCACAACATTACTTTAGTAACACAAAGTTATAGCGAACTTCCTTCCGAATATCGCGCGGCTTTGGCACAATATACCGAGAAGTTGGTGGTGTTTTCTTTGCGTCCCGATCGGGGAGATCGGGCGGGAATCGAGGGATTTTGGGGGAAAGTAGCGCGTTTGCTTCAATCTAGTTGGAAATCAGCCCCTCCCAACGTTTTACACCGCTATTCTCCTGATATGCAAGCTTGGATTGATGATTTTGTGCGAGGAGGAAACTGCGATGTCTTGACCTGCGAGCATAGTGTCAATACGATTTATGTGCGCCCAGATTATCGCAAGTATGCGCGAACTGTGGTGAATGTTCATAGTTCGGTGTATTGGGGGACGCGGAATTATTTGCAAACTGGGGCTTCGGAAAATGCTTGGCGCGATCGCGTTTATTTATCGATCCTGTATCGTTATGAAAAGGCATACTGCGACAAGTTTAGCCGCATTGTCGTGACTACACCCGACGACGAGAAGCAACTGCATTTACTCCAGCCAGATGTCCCCATCGATGTCATCCCCAACGGTGTCGATTTGGCGTTGTTTCCTTATCGTAGCAGCGATCCGGGGGGTCACAATTTAATCTTCGTGGGTGCGATGGATTTGTCCCACAACATTGATGCGATGCGATTTTTTATTTTACAGGTATTTCCCCTGATTCGCGATCGCTATCCCGATGCCACCTTTACCATAGCGGGAAATCGTCCCACCGAGGAAGTCAAACAGTTAGGGAAACAGCCGGGAGTCATTGTTACCGGGCGAGTCCCCTCAATGGTAGAATATCTGCACAAAGCCACTATCTGCGTTATCCCTTTGCAAACCGGATTCGGGATCAAGAATAAAACCCTCGAACCCATGGCCGCAGGAGTCCCCGTTGTCGGAAGCGATCGCGGCTTAGAAGGATTAGAAATTGAAACCGCAATTCCTAGAGCCTTACGCGCCAATACCATCTCCGAATATGTTAACGCGATCGCCCAACTTTTTGACAATCCCGAACTCCGTGCTAAAATCGCCTCTGAAGCGCGATCGTACATTGAACGGGATTTCACCTGGGAACAAGCTGGTTCGCGCTACGAAAGGGCATTAATGGGCTAATTAACGTACATTTAGGATAAACTGAAATTCTTACTTTTCCGTTGACCGTAACGCCTATTCTATCGTGAGACTATTCGGATAAATAAGACGTTAGCTTGGCCCCCCAACCCCGCGATCGATCGTAAAATTTTGCTTGTACAGCTTGTTGTCCTTCGCATTTAGCTTTATATAGTTCTTGGTCATCGCGCAACTGTCGGATAGCTTGAGTATAGCCTTCAATACTATTAGGCGGTACTTCAAACACTGCTTCTTTCACATCAGATAATGCCGGACAAACTGCTGAAGTAATTACAGGACGACTGGCTAATACTCCCTCGACAACAACTTTATTAAATCCTTCCACAAAATTAGTGCGTGTTGGGACAATTACGACATGAGATTGGCCATACATTTCGCGCATTTCTGCTTGCTGACAATAACCATGACAGATAAAAAAACATTCCATTCCTGCTTCTTTTACTGCTAGACGCAAAGATTCTAAAGCAGACCCGTCACCGCAAACATCAAAAACAATATCTTTTCGGCCTTCTGCAACTAATTGTTGAGCTACTTCTAACAAATCGAACACACCTTTATTATGTTCGACTCGACCTACAAACAAAACCCGAAAAGGACATTGTGTTAAATCCGGTTTAGCAATACTTGTAAACTGGTCTAGACGGTAAATTGGAGAAAAACGAGTAATAGGTTGATGTTGATTTTCTGTTAGTTGACTTATTTGTTGAGTAATGATATCTGAAACAACCAAAATAGCGGCACAATCTTGACGAAATAAACGGCGATTCAGATTTAAAAGTAGTTGCTCTTTCTTGCTAGGGGTACTGTATTTATGCCATAAAACACAGTGAATTGAAGGGATAATTGTGACTCCCCACCAAGACAACAAAGATAACAAAAACCAATAAGTTGTACCATCAGCGACAATTGCTACATCAGCCCGAAAACGAAGAGTGGTTGCGATCAATCTTAACCCATACCAAAGATGACCCAGGTGATATAAAATCTTCCCCGCTTTTTGCCAGCGCATCAAACGATGTTCTAGCGTAAATTGACCATCTTTAATAATTACTTCATCTTGACGAGAGGCAATAATATAAGCTTCAGCATTAAGTTTTTTACAAGCGTCATAAAACTGACCAGAGTAAGTAACAGACACTCGTGTAGGGTCGTCTTCTCCCTTGACCCAGTGATTATAAGTGCCAATGACATTTCCCGGGCCTGCTGCATATAAAATTCGGAGAGGTTTAGACATTAGTGTTGGTTTCCTGTTGCTCTGAATGGTAGATTAATTTTATTGAAAGAAATTAGCAAAAGTCTTGACAATTAATAGTTTAATTTTTGAACAATTTTACGAATGGCAATTCTCAGACCGATTGTGGGGTTCGTCAAAATTTATTTCCGGGCCCTGGGGAACAATACCACTAGGATTGACGAAAGGATGACTGGTATAATAATGTTGCTTGATGTGAAAGAAATCACAAGTTTTTTTGACCCCTGGTTGTTGGTATAAATCTTTGAGATAATTCCACAAATTAGGATATTCGTAAATGTGGCGAATATTACATTTAAAATGAACGTAATATACTAAGTCAAAACGAATCAAAGTAGTAAACATACACCAATCCGCTTCGGTGATAACTTCACCACACAAATAACGCTGCTGACTTAATACCTTTTCCCAGCGATCCAATTGCTCAAATAGTTCGGTTACCGCCTCGTTGTAAGCTTCTTGAGATTGAGCAAAACCAGAACGATAAACCCCGTTATTAATAGGGTTGTAAATTGCGTCCATAGTTTCTTCAATTTTGGGTTTTAAATCTTGAGGGCAAAAATTAATTTCGGGATGTTTAGCAATAGCATTAAACTCATGGTCGAGCATCCGTATAATTTCACGAGATTCGTTATTGACAATCGTATCTTTTTGCTTATCCCATAAAATTGGAACGGTGACTCGTCCCGTATAATGAGAATCTGCTTTTACATAAATTTCTTGTAAATATTGAGCTTGAAACAAGGGGTCAGGAATTGCTCCGGGTGCGTCGGAAAACTGCCATCCCATTTCCCCCATATAAGGGTCAACGACCGCAACGGAAATTGCATCTTCTAAGCCTTTCAACTGCCGTAAAATTAACGTCCGATGCGCCCAAGGACAAGCATAAGAAACATATAAATGATAGCGGTTGGCTTCAGCTTTAAAGCCACTCGAACCGTCGGCAGTAACGCGATCGCGAAACGTGGTAGGATTGCGCTTAAATCCACCCTTATTGTCGGTTTGATACTCCTTGGTTTGCCATTGACCATCCACTAACATTCCCGTTCCCACGTTGCTCTCCTCAGAGTTAATAAATCTTCATCATCAATATACGGTGATTTTTCTAACTCGTCGTGAACCTTCAGATAGAGAAAGCTTTAAGATAACAAACAATTCCCTTAAAAAAATATCATCATGTCTGAAGCAGAAACCCCAGTAAAATCGCGACTTTCCGTAGGACGCATCATCAACATTGCTATTATTGTCCTTGTCGTGGGGTGGCTGATGTTGCGAATTATCTCCCCGTATCAACCCACAACTTTTGCGGGAGTCCGTCCCGATAATTTAGGAATAAATGCAACCGGACAACTTGCACCTTGTCCGAGTACCCCCAACTGTGTCAACAGCCAAAGTCAAAATTCAGAGCATTATATCGAACCCTATATCATCAAGAGCGCTCGCCCTTGGGATATCCTGGTTAAAATTGTCGAAGACAGCTACGGCAGTAGAATTATTGCTAATACGGGAGATTATCTCTACGCCGAATTTACAACAAAAATTATGGGCTTCGTGGATGATGTTGAATTTGTCCGAGATGAAGCCAATCAACACATAGATGTCCGTTCGGCTTCCCGTATGGGAGAATCAGATTTAGGCACAAACCGCAAACGCCTCGAAACAATCCGCAATAGATTTGACGATCTCAATCAAGAGGTTTCCCAAAGTTGAAGATGAGTTAATCGCCAAATTGGGTTATATTGGTCTTCGCGATCGCCCTTTTTATTCAGTTTGACGCTCTACTCTCTTTAATTGGTATGCCTATTCGTGATGCGACTGAAGCAGATTTAACCGCTATTGTTGCTATTTATAATGCTGCTATTCCAGGTCGTTTAGCCACAGCGGACACCGAACCCATCACAGTTGAAAGTCGTTTCAAGTGGTTCAAAGAGCATACCCCCCACGGTTATCCTTTGTGGGTGATGGAGATGAATCACCAAGTAATCGGTTGGTTGAGTTTTCAACCTTTCTACGGACGACCCGCGTATCACAGTACCGCCGAAGTCAGCATTTACGTTGCGCCTGAATTTCAACATCGCGGTGTCGGCAAACAACTGCTTCAACAGGCGATCGCCTACAGTCCTGCTATCGAAATTAACACCCTCCTCGGCTTCGTTTTTGCTCACAACGAACCGAGTCTCAAACTTTTTGAAAAGTTTAACTTCAGCGAGTGGGGTTACCTCCCCAGAGTCGCCGAACTCGACGGAATTGAGCGAGATTTAGCCATTCTGGGGTTAAGGATTCAGTTTTAGGCAATGACCGATTACCAATTACCAATTACCAATAACTAACAACCAACAACCAACAACCAACAACCAACAACTAACAACCAACAACCAACAACCAACAACCAACAACTAATAACAAATTAAGTCCAGTCCACCATTTCCGGTTGGGACTCTGGGTGGATGTAACTGGGTTTTTCCGAACGGGGAAGCTGTCCTGATAACACCAAATGCGCCATCGTGTCGCAAATGACCCGCGTCGCCATCAAAGCCGTAATATCACTGATGTCATAGGGAGGAGACACTTCCACCACCTCCAAGCCGCAAACTGGGGCATTCTGGACAATCTTTTTGAGGAGATAGAGAGCTTCGCGAGGTAACAAGCCTCCCGGTTCAGGCCAGCCTGTTCCCGGTACAAAACCCGCATCGATGCAATCAATATCAAAGCTAATCCAAACGCAATCCGTACCGTCAAGGGCTTTTTCTAGGGCAAAATCGGCGGCAGCATCCAAGCCCATTTCCGTAATATCGGTCACGGTTAAAATATTGGTTGCTCGTTCGCGACACACCTTAACTCCTTGTCGGGGAACTTGCCAACCACCAATCCCCAGTTGTACCAGGTTTTTCGCAGGGGCATTTTTCATATTAGTCGCGTGAAACCACGGACAGGTGTGCATCCGTTCGTCCAGGTCGGTTTCTTGGGTGTCTACATGACGGTCAAAGTGGATAATACCGACTTTTTTATCTCCTAGATGGCGACAAACCCCTCGGACGGTAGGAAAACCAATGGAATGATCCCCACCCAGGATAATGGGAAACGCCCCGGAACTAAAAACATGGGCAATGCCTTTGGAAATTTGGTCGAAGGACTTTTCATTATTGCCCGGAATGGTGAAAATATCGCCAATATCGCAGAGGGTAATTTGTTCGCGCAAATCGACCCCTAACTCGAAGTTGTAGGGGGTGTAGAGGGCGCTAATCCGGCGAATGCCTTGGGGGCCAAAACGAGTCCCCGGACGATAAGTTGTACCGGAGTCGTGGGGTACGCCGATAATGGCGACATCGTAGTTGCCGACTTGCCGGACATCTTCGATATAGGGGGCTTTGAGAAAGGTATTGATCCCGGCGTAGTGGGGGAGTTCGCCGCGAGAAAAGGTGGAAATGGTGCGATCGCGTATGCTGTCAGCCGCCTCTAAACCGTATTCTAAGCCGCGATCGACTTCTTGTTGCCATCCAGTCAAGGGCAGTTGGGTTTCGCGTTCTAGGGCGCGTTCTGCTTCGTTAGAGGGATTGTTTTCAGTCATCAGCGATTAATTCGTTAGAGGGATTGTTTTCAGTCATCAGCGATTAAGGGGTAGTAGGCTTTTTCAGTCATCAGTTATCAGTTATCAGTCATCAGTTTTGAAGAGTGGGGAAAGGCAGGAGATGTGGATTGTCACTCATGACCAACAGCAAACAAGACTAAAATAACATCAAGCGTCCCAAACTGATACAAAGCTTATGAGTTTACCCCCAGGTTCTAAAGCCCCTAGAAGTCTTCAACTTGTCAAGTGGATTCTCGATCCGATGGGTTATATGAATGAGGCAGCACGGCAATACGGCGATATTTTCGCAGTTCCGGCAATTAGTCGCGATTCCGAAAGACCGGCCATTTTTGTGAGTCATCCTGAAGGATTGCAACATTTACTCAGTCGCGATCGCGGTCAAGATTTTACCGCACCTGGAGAGATGAATTCAATTCTAGAGCCGATTGTGGGCGATCGCTCTTTAATTCTTCTGAGCGATCGCGCTCATCAACGCCAGCGTAAACTCTTAATGCCACCTTTTCATGGCGATCGCATGAAGACTTATGGCGATACAATTCGGGAAATTAGCGATCGCGTGATGGCAACTTTACCCCACAATCGCGTTTTTAAAATGCGTTCGGTGATGCAGAATATCACCCTCCAAGTCATCATGCAGGCGGTGTTTGGCTTGGAATCTGGGGAACGTTACCGCGAACTCAAACCCCTACTAACCCAGTTAACCGAATTTACCAGTACGCCATTAAATTCCAGCGTTTTGTTTTTTAATTTTCTACAAAAGGATTGGGGGAAGTGGAGTCCTTGGGGACGGATGATGGCGACCAAAAAACGCATTGATGAGTTGCTGTACGCTGAGATTCGCGAACGCCGTCAACAAGATTGTGGCGATCGCCAGGATATTTTAAGCTTAATGCTGAGGGCGCAGGATGAGCATGGGGAGGGAATGAGCGATCGCGAACTGCACGACGAACTTGTTACCCTCTTATTCGCAGGTCACGAAACGACTGCTTCGGCGTTGGCTTGGGCGTTTTACTGGCTGCACCAAAACCCCGCCATCTCTGCAAAACTCCTAGCCGAACTCCGCGAACTCGGCCCCAATCCCGACTCTTTGAGCTTGTATAAACTACCCTATCTCACGGCGGTATGTTCCGAAACCCTCCGTATTTATCCTGTGGGAATGTTAACCTTTTTCCGTCAAACTACCCAGACGGTAGACTTGATGGGCTATCATCTGCCCCCTCTAATGCCCATAGCTGCTTGTATTTATCTCGCTCATCGCCGTCCCGAAACTTACCCCAATCCCGAACAATTCCGCCCAGAACGCTTTTTAGAGCGCGATTTTTCCCCTTATGAGTTTTTACCCTTTGGGGCGGGGGCAAGACGCTGTATTGGGTCAGCATTGGCGTTATACGAAATGAAATTGGTCTTAGCAACCGTTTTATCGCGCTATTCTTTGGCATTGTGCGAAAAACGCCCAGTTCAGCCTCAGCGTCGCGGGGTTACGCTAACGCCAGCCACAGGAGTCCGCATGAAAATTACTGAGGTGAAAGCAAAACAGGCGATCGCGTAACAGTTGCCGTGTAAAATCAACAATAGCAGCACGGAGTGAAATGAGAGTGTGAAATGGATTTGGGGCATCATCGGGGCGATCGCCGTTGGTTTAATTTTAGCTTGGTCATTTCCCGCTTTGGCTCTCCCTAGAGGCGATCTTACCCCCCTCACGGTTGAGTTATTTCAAGAACGCCTCAACAATCCGATTCCGCAAGATGGCAAAGAAACCCTCGATTTTAGCAAACTATTTATCGATCTCACCGCCGAAAATACGGAGTTACGCGATCGCTTTTACAGCCAACTCCAAGCCAAAATTAATCGCACTGCTATTCCTTTAAGTTTGGATTTTAGTCAATCGGTCATTCGAGGAGATTTCCAAGTTTCGCAATGGGGCATTAAAGTTCAATTAATTGAAGAAGTCCTGGCTAGTTTTATTGTGCCTGCCGATTTGGAAAAACTGCATGACAAGTTGGGTTTACCCACTCTCCCTCCTTCAGGACAAAATGCTCAAAATATTCCCTATATTACCTTGGTGCGGGGAACGCTAAAGCTGAAAGATACGCAGTTTGAAGGAAAAGTGGATTTTAGTAATACGTTGTTTCTACAACCGCTAGAAGCTGCGGGAATGATTCTTAGAGCAGAAAGTCAGTGGGAGGGTTCGATTTGGCTGAATAAAGTGAATTTGAATGGCGGCCATTTTGCGCGATTGGCTAATTTTGAAAAGGCTCATTTCTTCGCAGTCGCGCAATTAGAAGATACTATCTTTCGCGGCTTGGCGAATTTTCGTTATGCTCGCTTTGAAAGTAAAGTTAGTTTTGCGCGATCGCAATTTTTTGATGTGGCAAATTTCCTCGGAACTTTGTGGCAAGACCGAGTTGATTTTATGCAAATTACTTGTCACAATCGCGTTTTACTCAGTCGCAGTTTATTGGCTCGCGGTTTAGACTTTTGGGATTCAACTTTTGAGAAGGCAGTGGCTTTTCGCGAAAGTCATTTCCAAGACATTTTGAATTTTAAAGATGTCCATCTTCTCGAACAAGTTGATTTAAGTAATGCGGTGTTTCAAGGCGGGGCTTATTTCAATGTTGATGGGTTGGCGTTTGATTCTAATGAAGCGAAAATCTTAGGCGATAAAGGCGAAATTGGTCAAGTGATTCAAGTGCCAAGTTTACAAGGCAATGAAACCGTTTTACTCAATTTAGTGCGTAATTTTCGCCGTTTGGAACAAATCCCCGATGCGAATAATGTGGAATATTTGCGATCGCAACTTCAAGCCATCCAGTTAGAACACCGTCTCGCCGAATTCTCTTGGTATCAATGGTTAAGTTGGTCATTTAATCGCGATCTTTTGTTATGGCTCGGATTAAGTGTTTTGCTATTATTAAGCGATTATGGCACAAACTTTAGTTTAGTTTTAACTGTAGGAATTTGGTCGAGTGCCTATTTTGGCGTATTATTTTGGATTATCGATCGCTCTGGTACAACTCGATCTTTTTGGGCAATTTCTACAGAAGTTATTGCGATGTTGAGTAGTTTTAGCGCGATTACTTTAATTGCAGCAACGGCTTTATTCCGAGTTGCTCAAAATCCCGGTTTAACTATTGCTTGTTTGAGTATTGTCTTATTCCCAATTCCGTTGGCTTTAACGGCGTTAATTTACCAAAGCAATCCGCAAGATGAGGAAGTAACTTATTTTGTCGAAGATGGAGGAATGCGACAATTAAGATTGCTCATTGTGCGCTTGCCAATTATGCCCCGTTTTGTCTTTTTCCGCAATCGCTTTGCGCCCATTTTACGCGATCGCCGTTGGGGATGGCTCAATTATTATGACTTTAGTCTCAACAATTTACTCAAATTTGGCTTTAATGATATCCGATTGCGCGATCGCCATCTTCCCGGTTTAATCAGTACCTTAGCGTGGTATCAATGGGGTTTAGGTTTACTTTACGTTGCCTTACTCCTCTGGACTCTTTCCCGCTCGATTCCCGGCTTAAATCTCTTACTTTATCTATCTTAAAAAAGGCCAAAAAAAAGAGAGGCAAACCTCTCTCGAAATATTGCGATCTTTTCAGGATATTCCATGAAAAGGCTGAAAACTTGTTAGGATTGCTGGCGGCGGCGAAAACCCCATAAACCGATTCCCAATGAGCCTAATGCTAAAGTTACACCAGGTTCGGGGACTCTTTCTACAGGTTCGGGTTTCTCAAACTCCATACTACTAATAAAACTGTCGCTATTAAAGTTAGCTGTTGCAATCCCTTGGACGTGAATTCCGACGCGCAAATCCCCGGAACTCAAATCGGCTAAAACACTTTCGTAATTGCCTGCAAAAGTAACTGTTAAAAACTCATTAGCATCAATTCCATCCTTACCCGAACCTGGTTTGTCGGCTTCTATACCAAAGCTAGAATTAAAATTGACGTTGTTTCCTTGGGCAAAATTGAGTTGGTTTTCTCCAATGTTTTTGAAAGTAACCCCTGATGAAGTGTCGGGAAAATTTTTAAACCTCAAATCATCCAAGACGGTATTGCGATCGTCGAAATAAATTTGACGGATAAAAGACTCTACATTGCCCGTATTGCTAAACTTAAACAACACTTTGCTATCGTTGGTTTCCGTAACATCAAAGGAAAACTGATTAACAATCGCGTCGCCGTTGGTATTGTTGGTATTAATGTTGTCAAATGTAAAGGTTACTGCTTGAGCTGCATGAGTGTCAGTGGCGATCGCAACCCCTGCCACCAGCAAAGCATACCCAATTGTAGTAACTAACTGTTTATTCATTTAAATTTATCTCCCTCCTGATTTGATTGATTAATCGGGACGAGCGATTAGTTGTGTTATATCTTTCTCCAGGCTACAAAGGGCGATCGCCAATTGCCCAATCAATTCCCCAGGCTTTATTCAATCTTGATACGAGTTTCCGGTAGACTTTACATAATCTTTATAAGCTCCTTTGAGGATTTTGCTGAATCGGGTTCCCTCAATACACAAAATCTGCCCCAGAAAAAATATTTAACATTTCTTAAAAAATGCCTACAATAGACATAGAACTTGACAGATATAGCAAAATAAGCGTATGAGACTTATCGCCAGTATCGAAACCTACCAACTTGAGTCCATTCACTCTGGCATGGCTCAGTTCTACACCCCCCAAGCCAGTAACGAGACAATGCTAGTCCAAATTGCCGCCAACACCATCGACGAACTGTTTGTGCATCGCTACCAAACCGATCAACTCCTCGTGGTACGCGGCAGTTTTGTGTTAGTCATCTTGCAGAACCGACATTACGAATATATTTATCTCAGCGAAGATGACCCCAAAGTCGTGAAAATTCCGCCTGGAGTGCCTCACGGTGCCATTAACCTCAACTCTAGCCCCTGTGTCATGGTTAACGCCGTCTTGCGTCACGGCAAGACCCACGAAAGAGATTACCGTCCAATTCCTCGACCCTTCCCTTACGATATTACTCAAGCCCAAGCTTTGGTCAACGCCAACCATTACTCAGAAACAGCAATTTTGTAACTCTGTCCACAAAAGAGAGTGGTAGGCTTGGCATAATTGAGATTCATCAGAAATTGAATTAGTCGCCTTTCCCATACTTGCGTTATGCCCTTACTGATTTTAGTTGCCGAAGACGATCCGGGGATTCGCCTGGCCGTAAGCGATTATATCGAGTTACTGGGGTATGCGGCGATCGCAGCCGAAAATGGCGAACAAGCCCTCGCAATACTCGAAACCTATCGCCCCCACCTGCTCGTTGCCGATATCAAAATGCCCCTCAAAGACGGCTATCAACTCGTGCGTCAAGTCAGACAACGCCCGGAATTTCGCCTACTACCCGTCATTTTCTTAACCGAACGCAGCAGTACCGAAGAGCGCATCCGAGGATACCAAGCAGGCTGCGATCTCTACTTACCCAAACCCTTTGAGATGGAAGAACTCGGCGTTATTATTCGTAGCTTACTAGAGCGATCGCAAGCTGTTCAATCCGAACTCCGCTTTTCCGTCACCGAACCCCGTCACCTCCTCGAATCTCCATCTCCAGGCAGGACTGCCGTCTCCACCCCCACAATCGACCTAACCAATCGAGAACAAGAAGTCCTCAACCTACTCGCAACGGGTCTTTCTAACATCGACATTGGCACAAATCTCCACCTCAGTCCCCGTACCATCGAAAAATACGTTAGCAGTCTCCTCCGCAAAACCGAAACCAACAACCGAGCCGAATTAGTCCGTTTCGCCCTCGAACATCATCTCTTACATTAGTAGCAGGTTCTCTGTCTTCATCACCATCTGCCAAGTCCTTTCCTAAATTTTGTATGATGGAGAACTAGCTTAGACAAGCTAAGATACTCTTGCACCATCGCCCAGTTGAGGAGGAATACTCACAATTGACTCGTCGCTATCTTTTCACCTCCGAATCCGTTACTGAAGGCCACCCTGACAAAATTTGTGACCAGATTTCGGATGCTATTTTAGACACATTACTGGCTCAAGACCCCTACAGTCGCGTTGCTGCCGAAGTCGTCACCAACACAGGCTTAGTCTTAATCACCGGAGAAATTACGTCCAAAGCTCAAGTTAACTATGTTAATATCGCTCGGCAAAAAATTGCCGAAATTGGTTATACCAATGCCGACAACGGCTTTTCTGCCAATAGTTGCTCGGTGCTAGTAGCCTTAGACGAACAATCTCCCGATATTGCTCAAGGCGTTACCGCAGCCAAAGAGCAACGGGAATCCCTCAGTGAAGACGAACTCGACCAAATTGGGGCAGGGGATCAAGGAATTATGTTTGGTTTCGCTTGTGACGAAACCCCCGAAATGATGCCAATGCCCATTAGTTTAGCTCACCGCATTTCTCGCTGTTTAGCCGCAGTTCGCAAAAGCAATGAGTTAGCATATTTAGGCCCCGATGGTAAAACCCAAGTCAGCGTGGCTTATGAAGACGGCAAACCCGTGGGAATCGACACCATCCTGATTTCCACCCAACACGCTGCTACTATTGGCGAACTCACAGAAAATAGCCAAATTCAAGAGAAAATTAAAGCCGATCTTTGGGAAAAAGTAGTTCAGCCAGCTTTTGCAGATATTGATGTCAAACCCAACAACGATACCCGCTTTTTAGTCAATCCTACAGGTAAGTTTGTGATTGGCGGACCGCAAGGGGATTCAGGGTTAACAGGGCGTAAAATTATTGTCGATACCTACGGTGGCTATTCTCGTCACGGAGGTGGTGCATTTTCCGGAAAAGACCCAACCAAAGTAGACCGTTCGGCAGCTTATGCCTCTCGCTATGCAGCCAAAAACATCGTAGCGGCAGGTTTAGCCCAAAAGTGCGAAGTACAGTTAAGTTACGCCATTGGAGTCGCTCATCCCGTGAGCATTTTTGTAGAAACTTTTGGGACGGGGAAAGTAAGCGACGATATTTTACTGCAACTCCTTCAAGAGCATTTCGAGTTTCGTCCGGCGGGGATTATTCAAGGGTTTGATTTACGCCATCTACCCGCACAAAGAGGAGGGCGTTTTTTCCAAGATATCGCGGCTTACGGTCATTTAGGACGCACGGATTTAGATTTGCCGTGGGAGAAAACAGATAAAGCTGAGTTGTTAAAAGCAGCCGCCGCTAAGTTATCGGGTGCAATGGCTTAAGTTTAAAACTGAGTTGAGAATTGAATTCCTCTCTTAAGTTAATCTTAGGAGAGGATTGGCGTTTTAGAGAAAGGCTACTATCTGGAATGTTCGTCAAACTTTTTGTAGCAGCTAATGGCTAAAGCTCGATAGCCTGATAGTAGATAATGCTTGCATAAAAGGACATTTTGCTATGGATATTATTGATTACAAAATTTACGGTGCAGATTTACAACTGGTGGAAATTGAACTTGACCCCAAAGAAGGTGTCCAAGCCGAAGCCGGAACGATGACTTATATGGAACAAGGCATCGAAATGCAAACTGGAATGGGTGGCGGTGGCGGTCTGATGAGCGGCTTGTTTTCGGGCTTTAAACGGGCGGTTACGGGCGAAAGCTTTTTCATTACAACTTTCGCTAATGGTGGCTCTCGTAAGGCACGAGTGGGCTTTGCTGCAACTTCTCCAGGACAGATTATTCCTTTGAATTTGGGTGAGTTGGGAGGCGAGTTTTTATGTCAAAAGGATGCTTTTTTATGTGCTGCGAATGGGATTGATATTAGCGTCGCTTTTACGAAACGTTTGGGGGCTGGTTTCTTTGGGGGAGAGGGCTTTATTTTACAGCGTTTGCGCGGCAATGGTATGGCTTTTATTCAAGCAGGGGGCGCAATTATTGAGAAGCATTTAAGCCGAGGTGAAACTTTGCGGGTAGATACGGGCTGTTTGGTGGCATTTTCACCAACGGTAAGTTACGATATTCGCTTTGTGGGTGGTTTTAAAAATGCGTTGTTTGGGGGTGAGGGGTTGTTTTTAGCCCATATCACCGGGCCGGGAAAGGTTTATGTACAAAGTTTACCTTTTTCTCGGTTGGTAGATCGCATTACTTTACCTTTACAAAGTCAATTGAATAGTTTGACGAATCAGTAAGTTTGAAGATGTTACGGTAAAGTTAATCGTAGCAGCCCGGTTTTTAGAAAAAGCCGGGTTTTTGAGTTAGTTTTAGAGGTTGAAGAGGAGATGGTAAACCAAGATTGTGTCAAAAGAGCGATCGCGATTTTAAAAGCAGATTTACCGACGCTGTTTGAACGGGATATTAGTTACGAGATTTATAGCCGCAATATTTACTTCAAAGACCCGGTAAATACGTTTAAATATAAATTCAATTATCGTATTATTTTCTGGACATTGCGCTTCCACGCGGGGTTGTTTTTTAGGGAGATTTATTTTGATGTCCATGATATCCGGCAAACTGAAGTGAATGTTATTAAAGTTGATTGGACAGTCCGGGGAATATTAAGAGTACCTTGGCAATCTTGTATATTTTTTAATGGGAATTCGACTTATAAGTTGAATGAAGAAGGCTTGATTTATGACCACCGCGATGAATGGGATCGATCGCCTCAGACAATTTTAAAACAGTTTCTTCCTCAAAAAAAATAATCAAGAGTCCGGTTGTCAGAAATTTAGCTCAGAAAGTACAGTTGTTGTACCTTTGCAGTGCGGTCTGAATAGTCTATTCTAGACAGCATCAGAGTACAAATTATGTTGTTGTGCGAAGTGAGATTGAGTCAAGATGATGAGAAAGCTATTTGCTACTATCTTTGCGACGGTATCGCTGTGGCATTTGAGCAGTCCAACTGCTGTGAAAGCGTCGATATTTGGGAATATGGAGGTGAGTCAGAATCGCTTTGTGGCGATCGCGTCTCCGTTTGGTGTAGACCAACAACGCTATAATTTGATTATCATCGAGCAAGTGGGCAATCAGCGCCCTTGTTGGCGAGAATACGGCTCCAACCCCACAATTATTGAGCCACTCTACGAAACGTTCGATTTTACGGGAATTTGCAGTCGCAGCACTGATAGTAATGGTTACTCGATTCGCGTGGATAATCGCGATTTTAGCGGGGATTTAATCTTAGCGATTGTGCGACGGGGCGATGAGTTGGTATTAATGGGAAGTACCTTGAGGGGGCGATCGCAACCTGTTATTATTGGTCGCACCCAAGGCATTGGCAATGGCTATCATAAGATTATTCTCGACCCCGGTTGGCGTTTTACGCAACGCACCTATCAGGGACAGCAATTAGCCCACATTTACTTGACGGGAGATTCAGCCCAAGTGGGAATGCCAGGGGAAGGGGTGGATGTTGCAACTCCTCCGCGTCCAACTCCCACTTTACCTCCCCCGTCTGCGATTTCTCCAACGAATCCTCCTGGGGTAACTTTACCTCCTCCAGAGCGAGAGATTATTTTTGTTCCTCAAGATAACCCTCCTGCTGCTGTACCGCAACCGTCAAATCCGCCTTCAGATCGCCGTATTCCTACGTTTTAGAGCTTTGTTTTTATCCTCTAGAGCAAGACATTAATCCCCAGTTGCATCAAGCAATAGGAGATTGGTTGAGACGCTTAATTTTGCCTTCTGTTGAGGAAATGCGGGCAAATTCAGGACAAGATTGGGTTGGGTTTGAGGTGTATCATGCTCCTGAAAATGCCGGAAATTTGCAGGGGGATAGGGTAGGTTTGGAATGGCAGGAAACGCCAGAAATTTGGGCTTATCTGGACGCGGTGACGACGAAGGTTATATTCAGTCGAAAAATCAAAAATAGCTCCGATTGAAGCATTATTTACGGCGCAAAGGACGAGCAGGGTATATTTACAATACAGGCGATCGCGCTAAACCGACCCAAGCCGCTCAAAAAATCCGTCAGTTTTTGCAATGCGATCGCGAAGTCATCTCTTGTCAACCTCCAGATTCTCAAATTACCTAAACCGCCATAACTTCACCGTTTTATCTTGAGAACCTGTCGCTAGAATTGTAGCATCCCCATTCCAAGTCACTGCCTTAACTCCGCCTTCGTGATTGTTCAAAGATTGCAATAAACGACCACTTCCTGGATGCCAAAGTTTAACAGTTTTGTCCGCACTACCACTGGCTAATAAGTTACCATTTTGATTCAGCGCGATCGCGTACACTTCCCCTTCATGTCCTGTTAAAGTTTGGAGTAAGGTTTGACTTTGCCATTGCCAGATTTTGATCGTGCGATCGCCACTGGCACTGAGTAACAATTGGTTGCTGGGACTAAAAGCTAGGGAATGAATTGCTTCAGGATGAGCCGCAATTTCGCTCAGTTGTTCCCCTGTTTTCCCCTCCCAAAAACCAATCTTACCTTTGGCATTACCACTGACGAGGATTTCTCCCCTGCGCTCGAAAACTAAAGACAAAATCGCTTCTCGCTCGTTCGCAAAACTCAGCTTTTCTACTCCCCTTTGCCAATCCCAAAGCTTGATATTCCCATCTGCACTCCCACTCGCTAATAATGTCCCGTCAGGAGAAATAGTAAGAGATTGAATCCAAGCAGAATGTCCCGTTAACTCGCGTACTTTTGCTGAAGTTTCTGTCTCCCAAATACAGATTTTGTAGTCCCAACTACTACTTATTAAAAACTTGTCAAACCAGGCAATTCCTGATACTATGCTAAAATGCGTTTTAAGCTGTGTATGGTGGGCTTCTTGTGTCTGTAAGTCCCAAATACGGACAATGCGATCTGCCCCCGTCGTCCCTATCCTAGTATTGTCGGGGGAAAACGCGATCGCCTCGACTGAACTTCTGTGTCCCGTAAGAGTCCGAAAACAGCGCCAAGCCGGGATAAGTGTGGTTTCTTCAGCGTTGGGATTAGTGGTGGGTGAGAAGGGGATTTCAAGCTGGGTGGGTATGCCTTCCCCTGGATGTAATGCCTCGTACATCTCGGCTGCTGAGAGAAAGCGATCGCGAGGGGAATCCGCCACAGCCCGATTAATAATCCCTCGTAGCGACCCGCTTACCTCCCCAGTTAGATAATCCTCCCAAACTGCCAAACCTTCGGCACTACCGAATAATTCAAACGGGTGCATTCCCGTCAACAAATGTACGGCAATCAAACCCAAACTGTACAAATCGCTACTACAAATTGCCTTCCCCCGTAACTGTTCCGGTGCAGTATAAGCCGCCGAACCGAGCATTGTCCCCGTCTTCGCCAGAGCCGTTTTTGTCGTCACTTTCGCTGTACTAAAATCCACTAAAAAAAGTGGCGCATCTGCCCTCGAAACTGTCGGACGAATTAAGTTTTGGGGATTGATATCCCGGTGAATTAAATTGTGTTCGTGGATGAAATGCAGTAAAGGCAAAGTATCATCAAATAGCTGACGAATTTCTGCTTCTGTGTAAATACCTCTATCGATATTCTCCCCTTCAATCCATTCTTGGACTAAAGTCGGCATTCCATTTTCTGACTCGAAATAAGCCAGTAAATCGGGGATTTGGGGATGCTGACTAATTCCTTGGAGTCGTTGCGCTTCTTTGAAGAAATCGCGATTTTGTCCTTTTTGAGTTGGGGTAATTTGTTTAATGGCACAGGTTTGGGGGGGTGTAGCTTGGGTATCGATTCCTACAAAAGTTCTACCCATTCCCCCTTCACTTACGGGTTGTATAGCCCGGAAGCGATCGCCTAATAACAAAGAAGTACCACAGTGAATACAAAATCGTCCTTCTCCGGCTTTTTGGGGTTGAGGACAATGAGAATTTAAACAGTAACTCATTATTTGTACTTAAGAAGAATGTTTGTCCGATAGTTTATTGTTTCTTTGTTATTGGTTATTAGTTATTAGTTTGAGACATTGCGTAGGTGGGCATTACCTCCCCTACAACTACAGTATTATTGGTTTATATGATAGTGCTTTGTCAACAATTTCTTCAGGAGTCATTTCTCTAGGAGGGTTTGTATAGTTATGAGGCCAGAAAATGTAACCAGATACTTGTGGGTCTAAAACGTTTTGTTTTAGTAAGTTGATTAAACGAGTTAGTTTTTCCTCCTCATTGTCTACTCCTTTATACTCAAAATTCATTATGTCTCTGACTAATTCTATAAGTTCTTGTCGAGACAAATTATTTACCATGATTCTGAATTTTAATATTTCAAGGAACAAGATAAAAACTCAATCAAATTGACTCAACCCCTGACGAAACTCTCGTGCTGCTTCCAAACGCGAAGTTTGAGCCTTGAGAACACACCTTGTTAAAAGTGCAATATCAAGAGTTTCTAATTCGGGAATAGCACTACGAGAAATCTTTTCATAGCGATCGCCTTGTAAGCGATAAAGACTAAACAAACCATCTTGCCAAAACCATACTTCCGGTAGACCCAATGCTTGATAGCGTTCGAGTTTATTAGGCCCTCCACTGGTAAAAATAACTTCAATTGCTAAATCGGGAAGGGGTTTAGAATCCCCAAAACAATAAGATTCATCCGCTTGTAGAGAGACTTCCCCTTCTCGTTGTTGAGTCATAGAACCCGTGGGTTCAAATTCTATCCCTTTCTCCAAACAAAATAACCCAATGAGAAAAGCAATAAGCCGACTAAAAACTTCGTGTTCTCGTCTCGGCATAAAAATTTCTAGAGTTTGGTGGTAATACGCGAGACGAACCCCCGGAGATTGGTCAAAACCCGTCTCAATCAGCTTAAATTGAGGCCAAGTCAAACCGGAGTAAACGAAACGCTGTTCGCTGGCAGAAGGTGATTGCAGAGAAGTTTTCATGATGGCGCGATCGCCCTCGTTGGGTTAAACGTTGTACCGTTGATTTTAACTCAAGTTTGCTCAAAAATCTAAGACTCAACTGCCTCTGTTTGTCGGAGATTCCAGCGCGATCGCAACTCCTCGATGTGCATATTCTCTTTGTTCTTTTTCAGGTGACGAGGACTGCTTTCAAACGCTAAAGAAGACGGTAAAGCATCTACACCATATTCAGCCCGAATAAACGCCTCAACCTCGGCATAACTAGGGGATAAAACATCGTTTGGATTGAAGTTTTTAGCAGCTTGATAACGCTGTAATGCGTCGGAAAATAACCCCGTCCCATCATCAAAAAAGCGTTCGGTAGTTTCACCGTATTGCTCGTAAGGATAAAAGGCTAAATCATCGGGGAATTGAGCCGCAATCCAGGAAGTATAAGACCAATATTCGCTAAATGTACCAAACTTCATTGCCGATCGCATCATCAATAATAACCAAGAATCTTCGGATTGAAAATAATCTTGAACTTTAGCGGTAAAAGAGCGTAAATATTCCTGTTTAAACCACAAGTGATGAGGGACAAAAGTTCCTACAGCATCCGTTAACGGTTCAACTCCTAAAACTTGACGAATCCAATTAGCCCAAGTGGAGACAATTTGCGGATTTCCCCATTGATTGTGTTGCAACAAAGCAAAGGAATGTTTACCTTCAGAATTAAGTAATGGCCAAGTCGCAACGGGAAGTAAATCGCTGTCCCAAACCATGTACCACTCGCTGAGGTTTTCAATGCCCTCAAATGCCCCTAACTTGAGCAATTGTTGATAAAACCAACCGGGAGTGTATAAAGATTCAGATAAATCGATTTCGGCGCAAATCTCGTCTTTTGTCAAACCTTTGGGGGCAAAAAAAGTTTCTTCCTCGTGAATAATTAAAGGGGCAGTTTGCCAGTTTTGTTCTGAGGGAATTGAGCGCAATAATTGGGCTTGAGCAGCAGGAGTAATAATGTGAATAGTACGGGGTTGATAATGGGTTGTAAGTCCCTCCATAACAGCACGAGTATTCCAGCGTACTTGAAATAAAGGAATCACAAAATCAAAGGCATTTGACATGGGTTTAG
Organism: Jaaginema sp. PMC 1080.18; assembly: GCA_035968055.1. Classification (GTDB taxonomy): domain Bacteria; phylum Cyanobacteriota; class Cyanobacteriia; order Cyanobacteriales; family Spirulinaceae; genus Jaaginema. The sequence continues at coordinate 30,576 of JAWQFT010000016.1, forward strand.
GAAATATCTGACGGCATTACAATTGGGGATTGAAACTGAGTAAAAAGATGGTGGGCATTGCCCACCCTACTAGCGTGACATACTTTAATTTGTGTGATAGTCACGCACTTCTAAAATGCTTGTATTTCGGTGCGTTACGCTACGCTAACGACACCCTACTCATTCACATTTTTAGCTGTGTCACGCCATTACAATGAGTTTCAATCTTTAATGATTCGGTGATATTAGATACCCGAAAGGGCTTCGACGGTTTCCTCGGTGTAAGTGGGTAGGGGATGGGGAGACATTTGTCCGACGGTGGACGGGTCTTCTAAGCCCACATCGCTGCACAGAGGGTCGATACCTAGACCTTGGCGGGGATAATCGGCACAAATCAGGCGATATTCGTCAACAGCATCATACAAATCCTCTTTTGTCAAGCTGTTGAGATAGCCACATTGACCAATCTCGCTTTTGGGTAAAGGGACAGCGAGATTTTGACCGCGCTTTTGGAAGATTTTAACTTGAGAACTCCAGAGAGTTTCCTTTTTCTCTAGGATATCGTGCCACAAACTCAAGCCAAAAGAGCTAATCAGACGCATAATGCGGTGCATTTGGGCTTCGTCAATCCAACCGAGACGATAACTCAAATATGCCCCAAAACCCATGCCAATAGCGACAGCGTGACCGTGAAGCAGTCCGGCTTCGATCTCAAAACCGGGAGACCAGGTGTGACCGTAAGCGTGGGGACGACACTGGTGAGTTTCGTACATATTATCGTATTCGGCGGCGACGTAACTGCGTAATGCGCCTCCGAGAATCTTCTGAGAAAGGGTGTTAATGCGATCGCCCTCGTCACAGTCTACTGTACCAAAGCGAGTGGTAATTAGGTCAGGGCCAGCTTCTTCAAGATTCTCAAACAACTCGATATCTTTGACCACAGCCATTTTCACAATCTCGATAATACCGTGACGCAACCAACCTTCATGCAAGGATTTGAAGAAATGGCGATCGGTAATCGAGAGTACCGGGGGATGATATGCTCCAAAGAGGTTTTTGTAGCCAAAACCATCGCAACAAGTCCGGGGAGAAGGGCCTGCGTCAATACCTGCGACAATGGAAGTCGAGAGCATGATATAAGGGGTGTTGCGGTGATATAACGCGCAAGCCAACCCCGCAGTATCGGCTAGTACACCACCTCCAACAATTAACACAGGTTCGTTACGAGACACGCCTAAGCGCTTGAAATCCCCCAACATCTGTTCGACGGTGTAAATGCCTTTATCGACCTCCATAGCCCGATAAACAAGCTTATCGAGGGGAATATTGTGATGTTTGAAATAATGTTCGAGTTGTTCCCCGTAGAAACGCTCAACGTTGAGATCGACAACGCACACACAACGACCCAAAGCCAAATAGCGATCGCGCAATAACGTTTGTTCGGGGTCAAGGACGTTATCAATCAGTTTAACCGAAGTGAAGGTACTCGATCGCACCACCGCTTCAATCGTTGTATCATCCTCGGTACTTTCGACAAAACCCCGGCTTTCGCGGTAACTGGAAGTGGGATAAATCGCGTGGGGATTTTCCACCACTAAACGCTCGGCTAAATCTTGATAAAATTCTGTCTTTTCACCAGCTAAAAGACAATCCAAAAGCTTGCGATCTTTCAACTCCGATTGCAGAATTTTATTAGCAAAAGCATACCACTGTACGCCCACGGTTTCATCAAAAGCTAAAAGCAATTCTGCCAACAAACTCAAGAAACGACCCAAAGAAAGGTTGAGACAACTCCGTAAACTACGACAAGCAGATAAACCTTCAATCGCATCAACCTCTGCAAATTCAGACCCCAGTTTTTCTGAAAATGCGGGATTTTCGATCAAAGTGAGTAGGAGTTGCTTGAATGACTCACTACTACACAGAGACGCGATCGCTAACTTAGGGTCGGGAATGGTTAAAAAACCTCGATTCTGGTTACTGACAAACGCCTTTATCGCCAAGGTAGTTTTTGTCATTATGAAATTCCTGAAGAGATGTATGCAATGTGAGACCGGGTGGTTAAACCCTGTTTTACACAACTTAACACAGTTTGAACAGAGTATTAAAAAAAGATAAAAACTCTAGCTTTATTACACCTTTTATGCACTATTTCTCCAGATTTCTGTATAAAAATACTCATTCCATGCAAATAATCCTGAAAGCCCGATAACAACTTAACATTGCCACCTGAGCCTTCAGGATTATTAATTCTAATTCTCTTGACATCCTCCTCGGCATAAATACGCCTCGGATTCCTTACCACACCTACTTTCGAGGTAGGTCGATCGAATTATGAGAACGAGCCAGAAACCTTAATTTTCGGCTGGGGCTAATTCCGTCTCGGTGCTGCCGCGAGAGCGACGACGAGTTAAGCTGTTAAACAACATCATGCCGATCGCCTTGATTAAATTACCTTCAAGTTCGTTAAACAACTTCATATTCATGCCAAACGCCGCATTCGCTTCCTCAACGATATCTTGGGCTGTTGCTTCGTCAATGGGCAAAGTATCGAGGGTTTCGCGGTACTGAGTCTTAAAAGCTTTCTCGTCAGGAATTGCCTCAAATTCATAGAAAGATGTGCCTTGACCATCCTCTAACTTCATCGCCGTTTTCGCAATTTTTTTGAGGATTTGACCGCCAGATAAATCTCCTAAATAACGAGTGTATAAATGGGAAATTAGTAATTCTGGGCGGTTTTGAGAAACTTCGCGGATGCGCTCTACATAAGCTTTTCCGGCGGTCGAGATTTCAATTTCCTCGCGCCAATTCGGCCCGTAATAATAATATAAATCTTGCTCCAAGCTCGCCTTACGATTTAACTCAGGAAAATACATCTTACCCACAATCGGATGTTGGCGATGCTTCTCCATTTCCTCTTCCATCGCTGAATAAACGTAGTAGAGATTAGTTACTAATTTGCGGTACGATCCTTTCTCGACTACACCTTTAAGAAAGCACTTGACAAACCCCACATTTTCCGCCATCGAGTGGGATTTTTTTGTCCCTTCCCGCAGCATGGTAGCTAAATTAACACTCATACTAAAATTCCTATTCTATGATTAACAGCAAGTGACTCGATATCGGCTCCAAAAAAACCGCCTAACTTGCTAGGTTAAACCGATTTATTAGGAATTTCCATTAAGAATTTTTACAGGAGCGGCAGTTGGCTGAAATTGAGACATGAGTTTGGATATCTTACAGCAAGTTTTGGCGCGTCTGTATACGGATACTGAGTTCAGACAGCGTTTTTTTGACAATCCTGAAATAATTGGGCAGGAATTCTGCTTAAATGCCGAACAAGTCCAACAACTGCAAGAATTACGATCGCCCCAAATTAACTTTTTTGCCCGTTCTTTACAACAAAAACGGCTTCAGGCTGCGTGCAGCTTACTCCCGTTAACCTATCGCGCTTTAGAGTCTCAGTTTTCCCAACTTTTCGGGCAATATGCCCCCACCTACACCCCAGGAGGGATTAAAAAGCATCGCCAGGATGCTGTAATGTTTTGTAACTTTTTAAGCCAAATTGCTGCCCTCGATTCGCCTTGGATGCGCGATCTTGCCGAGTATGAAAAAGGCTGGCTGCTAACTACAGAACCCCAGTTTCGCTGGCATCGCTGTCGTTTACATTACAATCTCGCTCCCTTTTTGCAATCCGGTTCGCGACAACTCCAACGCCAAAACGCGATCGCCCTCTGGATTCGTCTCTCTCCCAGCGCCAAAACCCACTACTTCCAGCTACCGTGGTTTTGACAAAAAAACCCGGAACAAGAAGTCCGGGCTGGTTGTTAGTTATTGGTTATTCGCTTAATAGTCTAGCAAAAATTCCGAGTATAGAGTCCGATTGCTTTTGAGTTAGAAAATCGTCACTTCAACAAGAGATAATATAACTCCCCTGTCCAGCCGACAATGCCAGCGCGATCGCCCGCTTCTTGACCCATACCCAAAAACAAATCGACACGACCGGGAGACTTAATCGCACTCCCCGTATCCTGATCCAGCACAAAGCGACTCACCACCGGGGTTTCCATTGCGCCATCGGCAGTACGGAAGGGAATGCGGGTGTGAACCAACGCTAAAGCCCCAGGAGGCATCATCGCCTTATCCGTGGCAATCGAACGGTCAGCCGTTACCGGAACGCCAATACTACCCGACGGCGGTTCCCCATTAGTTTCTCGGAAAAAGATAAAGCGATTATTGCGCGGTAAAAATACATCCAAATCCTGGGGAACGCGCTTAAAGTAATCAATAATCACCGGAATACTAATTCCCGTGGAGGCAATGCGGCCATCATTCGCCATTTCTCGCCCCAAACTCACATAATCATAATCGGTACTTCCCGCATAGCCAATTGAGATTTCTGTACCGTCGGTGAGTTGCAACCGGGCTGAACCTTGGATGTGAACCAAAAAAGCCTCAAGGCGATCGCGAAACCACACCAACTCGCTACCTCTCAAAGAACTACTACTCCCCGTCCCATCAATCCCTTCCAATTCCGCGCGAGTTGGATGAGGCAAAGTCCAGCGTTCCAAATCCACAGGCTTGCGATACAACGGGTAGCGATACTCCTCCGTGCGAACGCGACTGGCTTGATACATCGGCACATAATACGCCGTAAAATGAACATCACCACTGGCATCCCGTCCCGAAGACTTATAGAAGGTAAACTCCCGTTGTACCGCCCCTTGGAGTTCTTCAGGGCTGCGAGAATTCGCCACCAACTGCCGAAAACGAACTAAAGAGCGGCGCACGCGATCGACTGTAATCCCTTCTACCGGATAATTGCTGTAGGCTCGCGCTGCCGTGGGAGTATTGAGATAGCGCAAACTGTGGTCTACAGCTTGGAGGAGCGATCGCTTATCAGCAGGTTTACCATTACGACCCCAAAAGATTTGCTCGTCAAAAGCTAAATTGGTAAAGTCGCGGCTCAAACTGACTCGCTGTAAAGGTGGGACATTGATCCCGGTAGGAGTTGAACCGTTAGCAAAAGCCGGAATCGCGAGTACCAACGCCAAACTGAGACAAAACAGTGCAATAATTTTCTTCATACTGACTCAAAATCGCTATAAGATTTGGGTCTAGAAGCGATCGATGCTACCCGCGAAAACTGGCTCGACGCGAATGGCAACTACGCTGCTAGGACGTACCACCATGTATTCCCCTTGAATATTTTTGATCGGTACGCTGATAAAACCAGTGTCGTCTGCCTTGGGCATTAGTTCCCCGCTATACCATTTTTGGAATTCTTGGATGGTGGGAAAACGGACTTCCTCGCGGTGTCCGCCAGCCAGCATAATATGAACGGCAAACTCATCAGGGGTTCTAGGCATAAGAGATACTCCTCGTGACTATAAGTTGAATCGGGAAAAGTCCCTTTACAGAAGCTAAGATACCACTACATTGAAACGGAAAATGGGGTTTAAGCCAATAATTTGTAGCGGCTTAAAAGGGTTTCCAGTAAATTGGGAAGGGTGTTTTGTAATTCTGAGGCTTGGGTGAAGCGGAGTTGTTGGGTATTGCTGAGGTCGAAAGGCAGTTGACCTTCGAGGCGGTTTTGTTGCAGCAGCAGGATTTGAGCGGTGCGTTTGTTTTGGAGGGCAAAGCCCAACTCGACGCAAACCTGGGGACTGGGAATAAGGGTATTTTCGGTTTGGGTAATGGGGGTAATATCGGCAACGTACAGCAAGCTTTTGCGGATTTGACGCAGTTGGGCGGTGCTGAGACGGAGGGGGCTATCTGTGGGGCGTTGGGCGACTTCTAGGCGCAATAACAGACGCGATCGCGGGTTGAGTTGCGCGATCGCGTCGTTGAGGGTTTCTTGAATTAAACTGTCAGTCTCGGCAATTACCGTTTGACGACTCAGGAAGATAACCGGATCGAGGATCGCGGTACTTTCCTGTTTGGTGAAATAGAGTTCTTGGGAAATCAGATCGATGTTCGCGATCGCGTAAGTGCCACTACCTTCGAGATAAAATTCGACCACTTCCCCTTCGAGATAGCGTTGAAACCAGGGGCTTTGTTGCACCGTCGCGCGATCGTCAAGAAAATCAGCCCGTAAGCCAGATTTGAGTAAACTGTTGCGACTCAGACGCAAATCGGCAGGTCGCGCGATCGCATCGGCAATCGGCTCGTAATTCGGCAAATACCAAGCTTTAAGGGCAATAATCGCCATAGTAACTGCTAGAAATATTCCTCATGTATGGAATATTAGCAGTAAGCGCTGATATCTTCGCCACATTCGTCAGCTAAATAGCACAATGCCTTAAAGCGCAGCATCACCAATTCTTCGTAGAAGGGATTGAGCTTGCACATTGGGGGAATGTGAAACAAGGTGCGTCCAAATACCTTAATATCGCGCTCGAAGGGGCATTGTGCTGGAATTGCCGTACACAGAGAATGAGCCAGTTTTATATCTTTGACTTCAATTTGGTCGAGCCACTGACGTATCGGAGACAAGAGATTGAGAGGATTTTTGACTAACCTTTGACGAAGTGAAGTGGTTTGCGTTTTGGGCTTGACGCTAACAGGAGCGTGCCAACTACTGAAAATGATTTGCTTAATGGTATATTCTGCTACATTATCCATTACGTTTCTCTGCTCTAAAAGTACGAACAGGATTGCTAGGTTAATCTACAAGAGCGACTCCATTTTTCCGCATAATATTTAAAGAAAAATGGCTCGAAAATGGGGAAAAAAGTTACGACTGAACTAAAAGCAGCAAAGAAAGTCTGTTTTGGGCAATGCGATCGCCGGAATATTGAGAAACTCTAGAGGAAAGGCGACCGATTCAGGTTAACAGAGGTTCTAACTTTGGCAAATTCACCCTGATTTGACATTCACCGTCTTATCGAAACATTCCGAACTTTGTTTGTTCCCTTGGGATAACTGATACTATCCTATCTTGCTTCGTTTTCTTTAGGAAGGATGCGATCCGTATCACTGAGAGTTGTGAGATTTGTTATCCGTATTTTCACGGAGAAAGCTTTTTCAGTCATCAGCGATCAAGGGGCAGTAGGGATTGGGCAGTAGGCAGTAGTTTTGGGCAGTCGGCAATCGGCAATCGGGGGAGATTAGGCAGTAGGTCTTGGGCAAGTGGGCATTGGGGATGTTAGCAAACAACCAACAACCAACAACAAAACCTTTTGACTTAGGAAAAACCGATTGCGTATGATGCACAGAGGTTGCATTCCACAATCATCCCGCACTGGAGAAAGAAAACTTTGGGTATCGAACTACGCAGTTATGTTTATGTTGACAGCTTGCAGCCCCAGCACGCGGCCTATATGGGAACTGTATCCTTGGGTTTTTTGCCGCTTCCGGGGGATACCTCCCTGTGGATCGAAATTTCCCCAGGCATTGAGATTAACCGCATTACCGATATCGCCTTAAAAGCAACCTCGGTACGTCCTGGGGTGCAGATGGTGGAGCGATTGTACGGGGTTTTGGAAATTCACGCTAGTCGTCAAGGGGACGTGCGGACTGCGGGTAAAGCTATTTTAGATTTTTTGGGGGCAACTCAGCGCGATCGCCTGCGTCCGAGAGTGATTTCTAGCCAGATTATTCGCAATATCGATCCTCACCAAGTCCAACTGATTAATCGTACTCGTCGCGGTCAGATGATTTTAGCAGGACAATCGTTGTATGTCTTTGAAGTCGAACCCGCCGCTTATGCTGCTTTGGCTGCGAATGAAGCGGAAAAAGCGGCAGAGATTAATCTGTTACAAATTTCGGCGGTAGGGAGCTTTGGGCGCTTATATTTGGGGGGAGAGGAACGGGATATTATTGCGGCTTCTCAGGCGGTTTTAGCAACGATGGAGAGTGTTTTCGGACGCGATCGCGATACCCCCCAAAGTCGCAATGAGTAAGCTTGGCATGAGTCCAGAGAGAATGGCACAATGATGAAGCTCGATCGTTAGGAAAAAGGAAAGAATGGAGCAACGAGGCGTTACCCTGTGGTTTACGGGTTTGAGTGGTGCGGGGAAAACCACAATTAGTCAAGCGGTGGCTGAAAAACTCAACAGCGACGGCTACAAACTGGAAGTCCTCGATGGCGATATTGTGCGCCAAAATTTGACCAAGGGTTTAGGATTTAGCAAGGAAGACCGGGATGAGAATATTCGCCGCATTGGGTTTGTCTCTCATCTGTTGACCCGCAATGGTGTGATTGTGATTGTGTCGGCGATTTCTCCGTATCGGGCAATTCGCTCGGAAGTACGCGATCGCATTGGCGATTTTATGGAAGTGTACGTCAATGCACCCTTAGAGGTTTGCGAAGCCCGCGATGTTAAGGGTTTATACAAACGAGCGCGATCGGGCGAAATCAAGAATTTCACGGGGATTGATGACCCCTACGAACCCCCCACCAATCCCGACATCGAATGTCGCACCGACCAAGAGGAATTAGCAGAAAGTGTAGCAAAAGTGATGGATAGTTTAAAAGCTGGCGGCTATATTTCTTAAGTTAATTTTGCCCTCATCTCCAACCCCTCTGCCACAGTAGCTACTGCTTATACACAAATCGATCTCAAGTTCCAAAACTCTCGTAGAGCTTATTTTCTAGTCCGCGAAGGCGGACTTTGCGTTCATTAGCCCCGGATTTTAATCCGTGGGCGGGTGGGATAGACGGTGTATCGTGCCGGATTTGTTATTTGGTAAGCATTTCCAAGTTGTGTATAAGCAGTAGGCCACAGTAGAGGGGCTTATTTTTTCATTTCTTAAACCTCGTTCCTTGGTTCTACCAAGGGACGCACTCAACAAGGCTCCGCCTCGATCCTATAACATTTAAATAAGACGCAAAACTGACAAACTCGTTACCAGGTTCAACCTGGTAACGAAAAAACAAGGCTCTGCCTTGGTTTAAGCAGTCTTATCTTATTAAGAAAAACCTAGATGTGAGTTTACCTCTCAGATAAAATTATTATAAAACAGAGATACTATTAAGAAAAAACGTAATCTGAAAAGTAAACTCGTATTTTGTTGCATTAGCCCCGGATTTCAATCCGTGGGCGGTTTAGCGGGATAGACTCACAACTCTTTTTTGGGGTAAGTTTCGCCCAAAGTCAAGTTTCACTCATTGCGGTAGACGCGACGAAAAGCGCTTGGAGAATCTACGGTTTTGAGATTATCGCGCAAACGTTGTAACACTTCAGCATTATCAATTGCGCGAATTTCCGGCATTAAAGCCAGTCCTTCCTCACCAAACTTAAACTCTAGTCCCAACTCAATCGCAGAGAGCAAACCCTCTCTCAAACCGATTTGGCGACCACGGGCTTCTCCACGGGCTTCCCCACGAGCTTCTCCGCGAACTTCTCCCCGTTTCTCGCTTTCCTCGACAATCTGACGATACCAAGGGAATTCCATTAACACAGCCATATCCCACCTCATAATTTGCTGGACTACTTCTGTTTCTAGCACGAAGGTGGCGAAAAACGCCAAAAGGTTCTCTAACTCGCTCAGTTGGCTGTCTGTCCTCAAGACGCGGACGGCTTCGCGGACGGTGGTTTCGTTGCTTCCCCCTTGCAGAATCGGGACGAAGGCGAAGATTTTCGCATCAAATATATTCCCAATTGCAGTCACTGGGTACAACAAGAACAACCCCAACTCGTCAATCAATATATGCGCGACTTTCTGGATGAGAGACTCTAGTTTTCTGCTGAAGTAAAATCAACAAACATTATCAGCAGCTTCACTCAAGATTTTTTCCATCCAACTATTGATACTTTGACCCGCTTGAGTCGCAGCAATCGTAATTTTACGATGAGTTTCGGGTGTTGTCCGAAAATGAAATTTGCCTGAAAAAGGTTTCTCTGGAGATACACCTAACTCTTCACAAAATTCCAGATAATCATCGATTGAATCTTTAAAAGCTTGCTGTGCTTCTTCTACCGTTTTTCCTTGGAAAGTTATGACATCTTTAACATCAAGCACTTGACCAAAAAGAAGATTACTTTCTGTATCTACTTCTAAATGACCTGTATAACCTTTGTAAGTCAACATAGACTGGCAATTTTTACGACGAAAAGGGCGAACAGAATGATAGTTTTGGGGATAGTGTCTCAAGTTCACAGTTAAGTTAAACGGATACAAGAACAATCAGTTTTGGATGTAATTGAATAGGGGGAAGTCATTGCTGAGTCCCCCGCACAAATAGACATCAATCGGGAGAAATCCCTGCTTCAGCTAAGAATTTGCGGACACTTTTAACTGCACCTTTACACACCTCTTTTTGAGGATGGGGTTCGTGAAACACGGCTTTTACACCATTTAACGCGACTCGCACTCGTGAACCTTGACCTTGATGAACATAAGCTCCCAACGCAACCAGTAGTGTTTCTATATCAGTCCAATTGATATCCGATCGGACTGGATTAGTATAGATGGCTACCAATGTACGACGCTGTTTACTATTCAGTTCTCCTCCTACGCTTGATCCACACTCTTGAACCGCTGAGATAGAAAGTGCCTGCATCCTTGACCTATCTGATGTACCAAGATTGATGGTATCATAATCTGATACCATTTGCTCAAAATGTAAAATTTTGCCTGTTCAGAGAGTAAAATCATAACTTTGCTGTGTAAGTATCGCCCAAAGTCAAGTTTTTGGGTGGGCTATACTGAGGTGAAAAATGCAACCCAGGAGACAGTAAACGGTGGTAGAAATACTAGAGAGTGGAAGGCTTGTATTCGCAATTAAAGGTAGTTTAGATGACACAAATATTCATCGCAGTAAACTCGAACAGCTCACAAGGCAGTTGCGATTATTAGGTAAAGATACTTCTATACAAATCATTGCTGTTGAGGAAGGAAGTATCAAGATTATTTTAGAAGGCTCGAAAGAGGCACTACAACGAATCCAAGAGTTGGTTGATTCTGGGGAACTCACTGAAGTTAAAAACCTCCCCATCGAATATGCACGACCCTTAGACGATAAGGAAACTCATAGAACAGAAGCAAAATTGAGTTTAGTCGAAGCGATTCGCAATAGACAAATTTTTAGTTTGACAGAAGCTGACCTCAAAGGAACTAATCTCATACAGGCAAACTTCAAAGACACTAATTTCACAAGGGCTAACTGCACACAAGCTAATCTGACAAAGGCTGACTTCAGAGAAGTAGACTGCACAGGAGCTAACTTCAGAGGTGCTAACCTTACAAGTGCTAACTTTAGAGACACTAACCTCATACAAGCGAACCTTGTAGGAGCTAACCTCACACAAGCGAACCTTGTAGGAGCTAATCTCACAGACGCAAAACTTGTAGGAGCTAATCTCATACAGGCTAACCTTACACAAGCTAATCTTGAAGGAGTCAACCTCACAGGAGCTGATCTTGCACAAGCTAACCTCACGGGAGCTAACTTAAGATGGTCTAAACTTATAGGAAACTTTACACAAGCGAATCTCAAAGAAGCTAATCTGACAGATGCTGATCTTAGAGGTGACTTTGCTAGAGCTAACTTCACACAGGCCGATCTTACAAAGGTTTATCTCACAGGAGATTTGATAGAAGCAGACCTCACACAAGCCAATCTTACACAAGCAAATATCGAAGGAGCTAACTTCGCAGGAGCTAATCTCACAAAAGCTAATCTTAAGTGGGCTAATCTCAAAGGAGCTAACCTTATGGAAGCTAATCTCACAAACACTAACCTGAAACTTACTAAAGTTAGGAATACATTATTTAGAAATAATACCGGAATTAGTAATAAAGAAAAGATAGAGTTGATCAAAAGAGGTGCAATCTTTGTAGATTCTTCAGATGATTGTTAAGCGATCGCGCTTCTGTATTAACTTAAATAGCGGGTAACGTTTTCTCCAAGGAACTCAATTTTATGCTGGCAAGCCAGATTACTCCCGTACAATGGCAGGACGACCAAGTACACCTCATCGACCAAACCCGCTTACCGGGAAGCTATGAAATCATCGCCGTTTCAACCTACGCAGAAATGGCCACAGCGATTAAAACCATGATTGTGCGGGGTGCGCCTGCGATTGGCGTGGCGGCGGCTTATGGGATGTATTTGGGTGCGAGAGAGATTAAAACGGGTGATGTTGCTACGTTTCTGACAGAATTAACCGAAATTGCTCAACATCTACGACAAACCAGACCCACGGCAGTTAATTTATTTTGGGCAATTGAGCGACAACTTTCTGTAGCCAAAACAACTTCGGGGACAATTGCAGAGATACAAGCCCAGTTACTCGCAACAGCCCAACAGATTCAAAATGAAGATGTGGCAACTTGTAAAGCCATTGGCGATAATGGTTTGACAGTGTTGCCCGAAACCCCTCAGAAACTCAACATTTTAACCCACTGTAACGCCGGAGCATTGGCTACAGCAGGCTATGGGACGGCTTTAGGGGTGATTCGGTCTGCCTGGCAAAATAACCGCCTTCATCGCGTCTATGCGGACGAAACGCGACCTCGGTTACAGGGGGCAAAACTGACGACTTGGGAGTGCGTCCAAGAGGGGATTCCGGTAACGGCTATTACGGATAATATGGCGGCGCATTGCCTCAAGCAGGGCTTGGTTCATGCTATTGTGGTCGGAGCCGATCGCATTGCAGCTAATGGCGATGCAGCGAATAAAATTGGCACTTATGGGTTAGCCATTGTCGCGAAGGCTCACGATATTCCTTTCTTTGTGACTGCACCGCTTTCGACAGTGGATTTTAAGTTAGAAACCGGGTCAGAAATTCCCATTGAGGAGCGCGATCCTGCTGAGATTTACCAAGTAGGAGAAACGCGCTTATATCCAGAGGGAGTTGAGTTTTATAATCCGGCTTTTGATGTGACTCCGGCTGAGTTGATTACGGCAATTGTTACGGAGAAAGGTGCTGTTAAACCGCAGGATTTGAAGCAGTTTCGGTAGAGTTAGCCCTCACCCCAAACCCCTCTCCCACGGGAGGAGGGGCTTATTATTATTATTATAAAGATAGGGGTATTTTGCGATTAATTTTAACTTTAAAAAGTGCGGTTAAACTGTCGGAGTTAATACAGTTTCAGTTTGGGTAATGGGAAGCGCGATCGCGAATTTTGTGCCTTGTTGGGGTTGAGATTTTATGGTTACGTTTCCTTGGTGTTTTTCGATAATCGACGAACAAATAGACAGTCCTAATCCTGTACCTTTACCGATGGGTTTGGTGGTGTAGAATGCCTCGAAAACTTTGGCTTGGATTTCGGGGGGAATACCGGGGCCATTATCTTGGATATTAACAAGGACGCGATCGCCTTCGGTAATTTCTGTGGTAATTGTAATTTCGGGTTTGAAATTAGAGTCTTGAGCTTTTTCGGTTTCTAGGGCATCAATGGCATTACTAATTAAGTTCATCCACACTTGATTCAGTTGGGACGGGTAACATTCAATGGGGGGAAGATCGCCATAATTTTTAGTCACTTTAATTTCTTTTTTGAGGCGATTGTGGAGGATAACTAAAGTGCTATCGATACCTTGGTGAATATCAAAAGATTTAACGGTTACATCATCTATGCGAGCAAAGTTGCGTAAAGATACGGCAATTTCGCGGATGCGCTCTGTCCCCATTTTAATGGAGTTGAGAATATTGGGTAAGTCTTCTGCAATAAAGTCGAGGTCAATTTCGGCAATTTCTTCGGCAATTTCTGTACTGGGATTTGGGTTTTCTTGCTGATACATTTCTATGAGATGAAGCAAGTCTTTGATGTTTTCTTCTGCGTGAGCAATGTTGCCATAAATAAAGCCGACAGGATTGTTAATTTCGTGAGCAATTCCCGCTACCATTTGCCCCAAACTCGACATTTTTTCGGTTTGAATGAGTTGGCTTTGGGTGGATTTTAACTCGTTGGTATAGTCATAAATACTGCGAATTAGTTGGTTGAGGGCAATGGAAAGTTCCCCAATTTCATCTTCGGTGGTGACGGGGGCTTGGAGGGTAAAATCGGAGTTTTTTGTAATTTGCCGAGTCACCTGGGTGACTTTTTGGAGAGGACGGGCGATCGCGTTACTGATGTAAAAAATTAAAGCCAAAGCTACAATAATTGCTAAAACTACACTGGCAATAACAATGAATGTGCCAATTTTCTGTGTTTGATTAAAATCGAGAATGGCTTGTTCTTGTTGTTCTTTAAGATAAACGATAATTTCATCGAGATCGTGAGCCGAACGACCTAAATTATAAGAAACTTCACTGGTGATAAAGTTATTGAGGCGGTTTTTGGCGATGGTTAATTCTTGGGGAGTTTGGGGGGGATTTGCCAGAATAGAATTTGCTAATTCTTCCAGGGTTTCTTCATAAGTGAAAAAAGCTGCCCGAAAATCTTGGGATATTTGAGTTTCGTTTTCTCCTAAGCTTTCATACCATGCGCGGAAGATTTCTTTGTGTTCGAGAATATGCTCGTATTCTTCTACAAATTCATCAGTTTCTAAGGTCAAAACTTGAGGTAAATTTTGCAAATCGATTTGAATTTCGAGGAGATCGTATTGCATCGCTTTGGTTTCAAAAACTTGTTGATTCAAGGATTCAAAATGATGCTGGGCTTGCTGACGATAACTCCCCTCAATGATTTTGCCAACCACAACACCCAAAACAACCACTCCCATAACCGTGATGTAGCCCCAAGCAATTTTTTGACGCACTGCTAAACGACTTAGCCCTCTTTGTAGGGGCGATCGCCCTCGCTTGGAAACTATATTTTCGGAGGTAGATAGTAAGCGCATTTCGTCTTTAACTCCTAAAAAATGAGCGGTACGGTCAACTTACAACCAAGCTAACTTAAGTTTTCCCAATATTGTCGATTCTGCTTACACTGTGAACACAAACAATGATGTAATTTCCTGCTTTATGACCCGATTTCCCGTAACAGCGAATCTCGATCTGTATCGCCAACAATTTCCCGCTTTGGCAAACAAATCTTATTTTAACTTTGGGGGACAAGGAACAATGCCCCAAGCAGCCCTAGATAAAATATTCCAGACTTACCAACTGATTCAGCAACAAGGGCCTTTTTCCGTCTGGGTGAATCGTTGGGTTAGCGAACAATGTCAAAAAACTCGCGCTGCGATCGCCTCAGAAGTCGGTGCAACCCCCGAAACCATTACTTTGACCGAAAACGTCACCCAAGGCTGTAATATCCCGTTGTGGGGCATTTCCTGGCAGAAGGGCGATCGCATTCTCCTGACAGATTGCGAACATCCGGGAGTGATTGCGACAGTCCAAGAAATTGCCCGTCGCTTTGAGGTTGAAATCGCCACAGCCCCCATTTTAGCAACTCTCAACGAGGGCGATCCCGTAGCAGTTTTTGAGCAACATCTCACCCCCAACACTCGCTTAATCGTCCTCTCGCATCTCCTCTGGAATACCGGACAGATTTTACCCCTCCCTGAAATTATCAAACTCTGCCAAAACTACAACAGCCACAAACCCATTCAAATCCTCGTAGATGCCGCCCAATCCGCCGGATCGTTGCCTTTGGACTTAAATGACCTAAACATCGATTTCTATGCCTTCACGGGGCATAAATGGCTGTGTGGCCCGGCGGGTGTGGGGGGGTTGTACATCAGTCCCCAAGCCAGAGAAACCCTCGATCCCACCTTTATTGGTTGGCGTAGTATTACGATGGATGCAATGGGCAATCCTACGGGCTGGAAACCCGACAGCCAGAGGTTTGAGATTGCCACATCAGCGTACCCCTTGTATGCTGGCTTAGAGGCGGCGATCGCGACTCATCAAACCTGGGGAAATCCGCGCGATCGCTATCAACAAATCTGCCAAAATAGCTCTTATCTGTGGAACTCTCTACAAGAATGCGATCGCATCCACTGTCTCAAAAATTCCCCTCCCCATTCTGGCTTAGTTTCCTTCACCATCGACGGCGTAGATCATAAAACCATCGTCCAAAAACTCGAAGCCGAGGGCTTTCTGCTGCGTACCCTCCTACATCCCGATTGTATCCGCGCTTGCGTCCATTACTTCACCTCCCCCGAAGAAATGGATAGCCTCGTCTCCAGCCTCTACCGCTTAACTGCCGCCTAAAATCGTTACAATCGAAACACACACAAGACAAAATCCCCATGATCCCTACCATTATTGAAAGTTCAGGCCGCGGCGAACGCGCTTTTGATATATACTCTCGCTTACTGCGCGAACGTATTATTTTCCTCGGACAACCTGTAACCGACGAACTCGCTAACCTCATTGTCGCCCAACTGTTGTATCTCGAATCCGAAGATGCCGAAAAAGACATTTACCTCTACATCAACTCTCCTGGGGGTTCAGTTTCGGCGGGATTAGGGATTTTTGACACCATGAATCAGGTTCGTCCCGATGTTTCTACCATCTGTGTCGGTTTAGCGGCTTCTATGGGCGCTTTTCTCCTCAGTTCTGGTGCGAAGGGTAAGCGCATGAGTCTACCTCATTCTCGCATTATGATTCATCAACCCCTCGGTGGCGCACAAGGACAAGCCACAGATATTGAAATTCAAGCCAGAGAAATTCTGTATCTGAAAAATCTGTTAAATCAACATTTAGCAGCCCAAACTGGACAACCTATTGAACGCATTGAACGGGATACAGATCGCGATTTCTTTATGTCCGCAGAAGAAGCTAAAAATTACGGTTTAGTCGATCAAGTCATCGATCGTCGTCCTTCTGCAACAAATCCACCTGAAAGTAATTAATTCTCAATTTATACTATTACCCGGTTTTTTGAAAAGACCGGGTTTTTTATTAGTATAATTACTCCGAACGTTTGTTCGATAATTTACTGGTTTTTTGTTATTAGTTGTTGGTTATTAGCTTCTAAGGGGCAGTAGTTTTGGGCAGTCGGCTCTTCGGCAATCGGCAGTCGGGGGGAGTGGGATGAATGCCCCTCCAAAGATGTCAGAAACTTTGGACTTACAGCAGACTTTCAAAGTGGCTCAACGCTAGAATAAATAAAGGCTTCAGTCTCAAAAAGTAGATTTAAGTTTCTGGAGAGTTATTGTTTTTTGTTTTGATGGGAAATGTTGTTACCCTAACCCGCCCGCAGATTGGAAATCTGGGGCTAATATAACAAAGTCTGACGAGCGCAGACTACACCAATTTAACCTCGTTATCAGGTTGAACCTGGTAACGAAAAAACAAGGTTCTGCCTTGATTAAAGCAGTCTTGTTTTAACCTCAATACGCAATCGAAAACATGAAAATAATCGTCAAAATCGTTGTAACTTTAATTTTATTCAGCAGCTTAATTCTGACTCCCTTTTCTGCCCAAGCTGCTAATATTAGCGACTCAGAACTGGAAACCAAAGTATTAGAGATTATCCGGAATAATCCCGAAGTTATTATCGAATCTCTCCAAAGCTTTCAAGCGCAACAGCAACAGGAAGTTGAGGCAAAACGCCAAGCAGTATTAAACGAAATGAAAGGGAATCCCACCTCTTTTATTCGCAACTCTCCGGTTACAGGATCGTCCCAGAAAAACATTGTCTTGTTTGAATTTTCTGATTTTCAATGTCCCTTCTGCGCCCAAGCCCATGATACCTTAAAAACGTTTATGACTAAGCATGGCGATCGCGTTACTTTAGTCTATAAACATTTACCCCTGGTTCGTTCTCATCCCGAAGCCCTACCCGCCGCATTTTCCGCCTTTGCAGCCCAACAACAAGGCAAATTCTGGGAATATCACGACGCATTATTTGAAAATCAAGCGCGTTTAGGGGAAGATTTATATCAAGAAATCGCCCGGAATGTAGGATTAAATTTAGAGCAATTTGAACGCGATCGCACCAACATTTCAGCCCGTCGCGCCTTACAAGAAGACTTACAACTCGCCGAAGCTTTAATGATACAAGGAACGCCCTTTCTTGTCATGAATGGAGAGGTGATTCCCGGTGCAGTGGAATTAGCCGAATTTGAGCAAGTTCTAGAAAAAGTCAGCCAATAACTTACTCGCTTCACCCTCGTTTCGTAGTAAGCCCTTTAGGACTTTCAACCTCATTCCGTAAATCGTAGAAAAACTATGCAATATCGACGTTTTGGTCGTACAGAACTGCAAATGCCCGTCTTCTCCTGTGGGGGAATGCGCTATCAATACAAATGGCAAGATGTCTCAGAAAGCGAAATTCCCTCCGATTGTCAAGCAAATCTTGAAGCAACCATTCAACGGGCAATTTCCCTAGGCATTAATCACATCGAAACGGCTAGAGGCTACGGCACATCAGAAATGCAACTGGGTCGAATCTTACCTCAGTTCCCCCGCCAAAACCTCATAGTACAAACTAAAGTCAGCCCCAAACCCAACCCCCTCGAATTTCGGGCTGAATTTGAAAAATCCCTCAATTATCTCAATTTAGATTATGTCGATCTCTTTGGCTTACATGGCATCAACAACCCGGAAATCCTCCACCACTGCCTCAAACCTGGCGGTTGCTTGGAAATTGCCCAAAAGTTGCAACAAGAGGGCTTAGTGCGCTTTATTGGTTTTTCTACCCACGGCGATACTAACACCATTGTTCGGGCAATTGAAAGCGGTGGCTTTGATTACGTCAACTTGCACTGGTATTACATTTTCCAGCGCAACTGGCCTGCCATTGTCGCCGCAGCCCAGCAAGATATGGGGGTGTTTATCATTTCTCCTTCAGACAAAGGAGGCAAACTCTACGACCCCCCGGAAAAATTAGTCAAACTCTGCCAACCCCTCAGCCCGATGGTATTTAACGACTTGTTTTGTTTGGCTCGCGGGCAAGTCCACACTTTATCCGTTGGAGCAGCCCGTCCTTCTGACTTTGACGAACATCTGCAAACCCTCGCTCTACTCGATCGCGCTTCAGAGATATTACCGCCCATTTTAGAACGTTTGGAACAAGAAGCGATCGCCCAACTGGGTCGGGAATGGTATCGCACTTGGGATAAAAATCTCCCCGATTGGCGAGAAACCCCTGGCGAGATTAATATTTTCAGCGTGTTATGGTTGCGAAATCTCGCGATCGCCTACGACCTCCTAGACTATGCTAAAATGCGCTACAACCTCATGGGTAATGCCAGCCATTGGTTTCCGGGGAATAAAGCCGATCGCGTCGCAGAATTGGACTTAACAGCTTGTTTAGCCAGCAGTCCCCACAAAGCCGTGATTCCCGCCTATCTAACTCAAACCGACGACTTACTCGGCGGTTCAGAAGTCAAACGCCTGTCCCAAAGTTAGAGACGATACAGCAACGCGATCGCCCCGCAAACACCAACCCCAACTAACAAAGGTATAACCGGAAAACCTGTTTGAGCATCGCTCTTTTCGCGACTGAGTATTATATGCTGAGAGAGGGCGACTTTTTCTTCTGAGGTTAGCTTTTGAGAAGTAGCTTCTTCGAGGGCTGTGTTAATGCCATAGAAGGGCATTCTTGGGGATTTTGCTGGCGGTTTGGCAAGAGACGGGGTTGTCGTCTGTGTCGGTTGCTGCCAATCTTCTGTCCCTGGGGCGGAAGCAACTTGCACCGTAGGAGAATTGAGCAATATGGCAAGGGAGGGAGAAATAACAATGCTTTCTCGGTCTGAGATTTGCAAACCAATTACTTGATTGTTGCTGTCGAGAACCAGCCCGCTACCCAAACGAACGCCACTCACTGTGGGCGTTTGATACTGCAAGGAGTTGGCTTGCTGGGAAGTTTCCTTGACGGTAACGGGTGTTAGGGACAGTTTTGAGGCATCTGAAGTATCTTCCCCAACCAGATAAATTGTTGCTCCTCCTTCAGGAAAAACAGTTTCTGTGAAATTTGCAATCTGATAATCGCGATCGCTTTTAAACTTCAATATAGTTAAATCAAAACCCACCATTTGATGCGCGGTGGCGGCATTTTGGAGGGTTTGCTTGTCTCCATCGGGTAATTCTACCCAACAAGCTTTATCGGGGCTGTGGATTTGCGTTGTGGGAACTAACAAAGAATAGTAATCTTCTTGGCGATCGATGAGCAAGCCCAAACCCGTACCACAACCGGCTAACGTTACGGTAAGATTTCGGGCTGTTGCAGTTAACGCTTCGGGGGCAACAGTGGCGGAGGTGGGAGCAACTGCAAGGCTCAATAAAGCAGTCGTTCCCGCGATCGCACTCCCAACTGAACGAGAGAAAATCATAGAAAAGGCTCCGGTAAAATGCACAATTTAAGCGCTGCAACCACAATGTTTTGAGCGCTAATGGTTCGACTCGGTAACTTACATTCAGGGGACAAGGAATGCTAAATTACTCAAGAAACCGTTTTTCAAACCCCAGTACAGTCATACTTTTAAATTTTGTGTTGATGTCACAAATTTTTAGAATGACTATTCTAGATAATTTATTGTGTCACAACTCCCCAAAAATACCGATACTCTAACCCCGACTTTTGTCAAGATTGTGTAAAGATTTCCGCAAATTTAGATGAATTTTTGATAAAGTTTCCGGCGAAGTACAGAGAAACCCCCCCGAAACTACCGAAACTGTCTCTGTGAGGTCAAACATTAAGCGTGAATAGCAAAATTGGATTTCTGGCACTACTCCGTAAATTCTCGCAGTCCCTCAAAAAGAGGCAAAAAGCTGGGGCGATCGCCCTCGCTTCTGGGAGCATTCTCCTTAGCCTTAACCCAGTAGGAGCGCAAACCCCTCAAAAACTCGGCGTAATTCGCAGTCCCGAAAATCGCGATCGCTGGTCGAGCATCAACAATCGACTCCAACAAGTCGGCATCGACTACTGCGTTCTCGACCTCAACGACCTCAATAGCCGCACCAATCTCGATGCCCTCGGCGTTATCTTCCTTCCCAGCGTCGAAACCCTCGACGGCGTGCAAGTCGGTCGCCTTCAACAATGGCTTTCCCAAGGCGGCGCGATCGTCGCCAGCGGCCCCACTGGCAGCTTATCCTCCCCCGCCGTCCGCACCCAATTGCGATCGCTCCTCGGCGCGTATTGGGGCTTTCCCCTCACCAATCC
>JAWQFT010000017.1:0-50482 GCA_035968055.1 Jaaginema sp. PMC 1080.18
GGGTTCGCTGACAGAAGCGGTGATTTCAGGGGAAGGGGTGGTTTCGGGGACTTGGACGCTGCGATCGCACCCGACAAGAGTTGCGACTAAAAGTAAGCTCGCGAAGTAACGACGCGATCGCGTTGCCCATAGTTGAGAAGTTGGCATAGTCAATTTTTCCTCGATATCTCAAAAATTTGTCTCAGCAGTTTATGACTAACTACAAGGAATCAGGGCTTCATTCCCTATAGTTTTGAGTTGAGTAAGGGCTTCAAGCCCTTACTACTAACATACCTACCGAGAAACTTCTGAGACTAGGGGAGAAGGATCGGCGCGGACAAAGGCGGCAATTTCAAGGGCATCGTCGGTAATATCGAGTTTAAGCAGTCGTACTGTCAAGCCTGCCGCTTCGAGTAAACGGAAATCCAACACTTCGCCTAAACCACCCACAACATTCTGTACGATAAACGGCGGTAGGGGATTGCCGTTAATGGCTACAGTGGGATCGACCAAGCGGAACTTGGTGGCAGCATCGGGGGCAAGTCCGGCTTCGATATCAATGTCAAAGGATTCTAAATCGGCGAGGAGTTGTTGAATGTCGCCTCGGTTTACATCTTTGACTTCTACCAGTAGGGTTTGTAATGTGGCGATCGCGGGATTGATGTCTTGAGATAATCGTCGTACTTGGGCGATCGCACTCAGCAAGTCTTGGGTTTCGAGACTGTTGATATCGCGATCGAGGGCGGTGAGTTGTTGTTGAGCGGTGTTGAGTAAGGCTTGTAAGTTATTGAGGTCGAAGTCTTCGAGTAAACTGACGAGGGGTTGCAGAGTGCCGGGAATGCTGTTGGATTGTAATAATCCTTCCCGTAAGGCTTCGAGGTCGTCAATTTCGACTTGTTGGAGGTCGAATAATAAGGGGCGCAGATCGCTGAGATAGATTTGTTGCAAGTCGGTAAATAAAACTCTGGCTTCGCGATCGCTCAACGGTTGCGGTGTATTAATTAGTCGCTGGGCTTGAGTTAATACCCGTTGAATGCGATTGAGATCGAGACGCTGAAGTTGCATTAATACGGGTTCGATATCTTCAATCTCTAAGCCCGACAGTTGCACTTGAGATTGCAAACGAACGCGGTTATTGTCGAGAAAATCCACTTCGGTTTCGGCAAAATTCACCTGTACGCCACTACCTGTAGGAAAGTTCTCAGAAACGCGCTCAACGATGCTCTCAACGCGCTCTCGCCCCGCCGGAGAGGTTAAAGCGGCATTGAGGTCTT
This sequence comes from Jaaginema sp. PMC 1080.18, assembly GCA_035968055.1. Classification (GTDB taxonomy): domain Bacteria; phylum Cyanobacteriota; class Cyanobacteriia; order Cyanobacteriales; family Spirulinaceae; genus Jaaginema. Next base: position 1,254 of record JAWQFT010000017.1, read on the forward strand.
CTTCGGTAATTACCAAGCGTAGACCCGCTTGGGGGGGCTTGCGGAAAGCGGTGAGAAGTTGGCTGCCACCCACGCCACTGTTGCGTAGTTCCTGTAGCTTGGCAATATCGACATCTAGGGGATCGGTTTCTAACTCCAAGACATCAATACGAAAACCAGGGACAACTTCAACGCCGCGAGTTGCTACCCGGACGCGATCGACTTTACCTTGAGCGATTTGGTAACTGGGGGTATTATCGACCCGGACTTCGACGAGTTCGGCATCTTCGAGACTGGAGCGAATCCCTGACTCGGCTAGGGTATCTAGCACGAGGTTTCCGGGGGTGAGTACGCCAAGCAAACTTGATAAAACAATGGTAAAAATTTCCATAAAATCCGCAAATCCTGAAAAACAGTTGTGGTTAAGACCCCGATGGGCAGTTGGGGGCGATTTCACAAGACCATGCTAATGTATCTTGGTGTGTTTGGAGTCGCGAGTTCGAGATTTATGCGGGTTATTGTGCAGCGAGTGCGATCGTCTCAAGTGGCGGTGGAGGGGGAGGTTGTGGGTCAGATAGGGCGCGGTTTGAATTTGTTAATCGCGATCGCCCCCCAGGATACGGAGGCAGAATTAGCTTGGATGGCTCGCAAGTGTTTGGATTTACGCTTGTTTCCCCCTCCGGACGATCCTTCTGGACGTTGGGAGGCTTCGGTACAAGATATTCAAGGGGAAATTTTGGCGATTTCTCAATTCACGTTGTATGGGGATTGTCGCAAAGGTCGTCGTCCTTCGTTTAGTGGCTCGGCTGCTCCCCCGATTGCAGAGGCGTTGTACGATCGCTTTGTGGCTAAGTTGCGAGAGAGCGGTTTGAAGGTGGCAACGGGTCAGTTTGGCGCAATGATGCAGGTTAGCATTGAAAATGATGGCCCGGTGACGTTGATTCTGGAACGGGAGGCTGTTGAATCGCTTTTGTAGTGGGTGGCTGCGCTTATGGGTTTGGGAGAGTAGTGACAATTTGTAAAATACGTTGGGTTACTGCTGCGAGACTCAAACCGTCGGTGACAACTTCGATCGCGTCGTGGGCTTGGCGTAAAGGCGCGATCGCCCTTGTACTGTCGAGATAATCGCGTTTTTGAATGTCTTGTTCTAAGGTGGTTAAATCGATTTGGGTTTCTCCTTGAGCGTGTAAATCCTTGAGACGACGACGCGCTCGTTCTGGCACTGAAGCGGTTAAATAGATTTTGTATTCGGCATCAGGAAAGACATTAGTGCCAATATCGCGCCCTTCGGCAACTAAACCGCCTTTTTTGCCAAAACGCTGCTGTTGACTGACTAAAGCGGCACGAACGGCGGCTAAACGCGCGATCGCGGATACATTGGCTGTGACTTCTGTCGAGCGAATCGCCTCAGTTACATCGCGATCGTTGGCAAAAACGCGGGGGGTGGCGTTGGGGTAAGGCTGACGAAATTCAATCTTCGCTGAGGAGACTAATTCGGCGATCGCGATTTCGTCGTCGAGGGGAATTTGGGCTTGCAGCACTAACCAAGTAATTGCTCGATACATTGCCCCTGTGTCGAGATAAGTTAAGTTTAGGGCATCGGCAACTCGACGGGTTACAGTGGATTTACCCGCCCCTGCCGGGCCGTCGATGGCGATAATGGGTTGGCGTTGTTGTAAGATAACGTTGTCAATCAAGCGGGTTTTGCCGACAAAGGCCGCGATCGCGAGCAGTCCTGCTGTTTCGATGGTTTCTAAGGGTTCGAGAGTATCGGGAGCGACTAATTCGAGATATTGCACCCGGACTTGGGGAGTAGTTGCCAGTTCTATTTGGGCAATATGTAGTAAGTTGTGGCGCGATCGCTCTCCGTTCTGAAATGCCTGTTTTGCTGCTTTTAAACTGCGGGACAATACTAAGGCTTGTGGTTGTTCTGCTGGGGTTAAGTATTGATTGCGAGAACTCAAGGCTAAACCCGATGCTTCCCGGACTATCGGACAGCCGCGAATTTCTACGGGAATCTGTAAATCCCTTACCAAACGGCGAATAATGGCTAACTGCTGGGCATCTTTTTCGCCAAAGTAAGCGCGGGTGGGCTGCACGATATTCAGTAATTTGGTGACAATGGTCGCAACTCCTTCAAAATGACCTTGACGAAATGCGCCACACAACCCCTGTATCATTGAGGTTGGCGGTATTACTAACGTGGTTTCCGACTGCATTATCGGTGCTTGGGGAGCGATCCCCATTGCTTGAGGAGTCGGGGCAAATACGACTTGGACTCCTAAAGCTTCGCAAAACTGACAATCCCGGTTGAGATCGCGGGGATAGCGTTCGAGGTCTTCGGTGGGGCTAAACTGAAGGGGATTGACGAAAATACTCACCACAACTAAATCGTTTTCTGCGATCGCCCGTTCGATTAAACTTTGATGACCTTGATGTAATGCACCCATCGTTGGTACTAAGCCAATGGTTTTTTGATTTCTCATCTGGCTTAAAGCTACGCGCAATCCGGCGATGGTTTGTAATCGTCGCAACACAACCCCCTTATTTCAGTTATCAGTTATCAGTACCCCAGGGGAACGTTTACCCGCTAGTTTACTGGTTTTTTGTTATTAGTTATTGGTTATTGGTTATTTGTTTCCTAATTCAGGTGAACTACGAACAAATCATTAATGAATCATTTAAGAGACTTGGGACTCTAGCAATGCAGCTAAGTTGATTTGGAAGGTTTGGCGAATTTGCTCTAAGATGGCGGCTTCTGCCGGGCTGACAACGCCATTGAGTTCGGCAATTTTGTGGCATTGTGCGAGCAAGGGAACGGCGAAATCGGGGTTGATTTGAGCGAGTAAGGTATCTAGAGGTTCGGGGGAGTTGAAGTGGGTTGCGAGGGCTTCTAAGGACGCTGGGCTGAGGTTAGCGGCGATGAGTTCTGGTTGTATATCGGCCCAGGTTTTTTCGGGATAACCGACGCGCAGGAGTTGGACGATAATGCGATCCATCACGGTTTCTTGGGCGATCGCGTCTTCTAAAACGGCAACTCCAGCTTGGGCTGAAGCGATCGCGGCGACTTCTGAGGAGTCATCCTGTATTTTAGCTTCGTAAAAACGACAAGCGGCATAACCTACAGCATAAATCATTGCGGCATTAGAACTCGCGCCGATGGCTGCCCCGATTACCGGGGTTGTCTGTAACAAGGTTACTCCGGCTCGTACTGCCTGACCGCTTCCTAATGCTAAACCAAAAATCGCTAAAATCTCGCTTTTTCGCTCTGGTGCTTGTAAATCTAGCCCGTAAGCCCCGCTAATTTGATAAACCATTTCGGCTTGTAAGGCAGCAACCGCAGCGAGATCGACAGCAATCAACGCGGCGATCGCGCCAGGGACTACACTGGTAGCAAAGCCTGTTCCCCCGGCATAAATGGCTTTTTCTAACATTAAACGACGGGAAATTTGAGCGGCTGTTTCGTCGGGATGTTGGGCTTGTATTCGCTCTAATTTTTCTGCGGCTTTGACGAGATCGACATTATTAATGATTTTTTCTAAAAGCGGACTTTCTACTACAAATTGAGCCGCTTGGTTCAGGGTTTCTTGGATTTGGTTGGCGGTATTGCCTACGGTATTAGTCACAGTATTACCGACGGCAGAAAAGGTTTTGCCTGTAGAATCGACTGCCGTTTCGAGTACATTTGAAGCTCCGGTAATCAGGTGTTGAGCTTGGGTTGCGGTGTTACCCACGGTGTTACCCACGGATGAAAAGGTTTTGCCTGTGGTGTCTACAACATTTCCTACTGCCTCGGCTGCACCTTTCATAAGATTTTGTGCTTGAGTTGTGGTATGGTCTACCGCATTCCCTAGGTTATTGGCGGCTTGAGATGTTGTTTGCGAAAAGAAGTTTGAGGCGTTTTCTGTGATGTTTTTTCTGGCTTGGGTTACGGTTTGACCAACATTTTTGAATTGACCTGCGATCGCGCCTAATCTCCCTTTGGGGGGTGTTTTCTCGGTTTCTACGACCAAATCAGTCGGGTTCAGTTCTATTTCTCGCTGCCATTGAGGATTAGTTTTACCGCGAATTTGCCAAGTTAAACGCCAACAATTAATATCTTTTAAATTTAAGGCAGCGATCTGTTGTTGGAGAGTGGTAATAACTGCTACGGAGTCGCATTCTGGTGGTGCAACTAAGGTTGTTTCAAGACAATTGGCGGCGATCGCGATTGTTGAGATTTCGATATCCCAAGGTTGTAACAGGGGTTCGAGGGCTGAGGCGATCGCGTCGGGGTGGCGAGCAGGTTCTGAGGTAGTCACTTTGTTGATAGAAAAATTAAAATAATAAGATTGGGATTGGGGTTTTTCTGCTTGATTATTTCTAATACTAGATTTGCCGAAAATCAATCATTGTTTGACGATAAACATCCGGTAAACCAACATCAAAGCAGCGACCTTTTACTAAATAACCCATCATCCCTTCAATTTGTCGGACTTGTTCGAGACAGGATGTTAGTTGAAATTCGTTGTTTTCGCGCTGATTTTGACGAATGTTTTGTTCTAGACAATCAAAAATCGCAGGTGTGAGGACATACAAACCAAAAACAGATAAAAATTCATTATGACCCATACCGCGCACTCGCAGATGTTGTTGGGCATATTCAATGGTGGGTTTTTCGTAGATTTCGCTGATGCTGAGAACGGCATCCATTGCTTGCCATTGACCCGTGATGCAGCCGTAGTGGTGGATTTCGTGGGCTGGAGAAACGCGCATTCCGATGGTACTGCGGCCAATATGTTGGTACACCGAGAGGAGTTGGCTCACGCAGTTTTTATCGATAAAAGAGGTATAAATATGATCGCCTAGGAGGAGTAAAAAAGGCTCGTTGTTTGCCCATTTTTTGGCACAGTAGACGGCGTAACCCAAGCCATCAGCGCGGTCTTGAGGAATTAAGGTTACTTTCTGACCAATTTCGAGTAAATAGCGGTTGTAGTCCTGGTTTTGGGGCTTGAGTTTGGCTTCAAGGGTGGGATAGGGGGGTTTATGAAAGAAGTCTTCAAAGAGGGAGCGATCGCCTTCTTGAACGATAATACCAATTTCCTCGATTCCGGCAGAGATGGCTTCTTCAACAATTTCTAAAATGACGGGTTTGACTCTACCTTCCCGGTCTACAATCGGAAAAAACTCTTTTTTGATGGCTTTGGTTGCGGGAAACATTCGCGTACCAAATCCGGCTGCGGGGATAATAGCTTTGCGGATCGAGTTGGGGGTTTGTTCGCTCATACAAGTTAGCGTAATCGGATCGAAACCAAATGACAATAATCCTACCTCTTTTCGGGTGGGTTCTGGGGGCGATCGCCCGAAAACTGTTCGAGGAGTGTTTTTTGAGCTTTTTTTGGGTTGGAAGCTATAACAAAGGGGTACAATCCACAGGATTATACCCCGATCTAAACTTTGATTGCTGCCCTTTTAGCTGGCTAAAATGTATTCGCGGACTTTGGCACGAGATTTTTTGAGTTGCTTGAGGGCTTGTTGTTCGAGTTGACGTACTCGTTCGCGACTGAGGTTGAGTTGCTTGCCAACTTTCGCGAGAGACAACTCTTTGCCGTCTTCGAGACCAAATCGCAAGGATAAAACGTTGCGTTGTTGGGGGGTGAGTTCGGCGAGTAAGTTGTGCAAGTCCTGACGCAGGGATTCTTGGGTGATGTAGTCATCGGGGGAAGAATCTTCGTCTTCTAGCAGTTCGGAAAGTTCGGTGTCTTGGTTGTCGCCAACGCGCACATCTAGGGAGATGGGTTGACGCGCCATACCGAGGTATTCTCGAATTTGTTTGGGTTCTAAGTCCAATGCTTCAGCAATTTCGCTGGGAGTGGCACTTCTTCCGAGTTGTTGAGAGAGTTCTCGTTGAACTTTTTTGATTTTGTTGAGTTTTTCGGTAATGTGAATGGGTAGGCGAATGGTACGGGCTTGCTGGGCGATCGCGCGGGTAATCGCTTGACGAATCCACCAATAGGCGTAGGTGGAGAATTTGTACCCTTTGGTGGGGTCAAATTTTTCTACACCCCGCTCTAAACCTAAGCTTCCTTCTTGGATGAGATCGAGAAACTCCATGTTACGCTTTTGGTACTTTTTCGCGATCGCGACGACTAAGCGCAAGTTGGCTTCGATCATCTTTTGCTTGGCTCGTTCTCCTTGATGGATAATGTCTTTTAGCTCTGGGGGGCTAATTTGCAAGTGAGTTGCCCACTCATCCCAAGTTGGTTCTCTTTTGAGTTCTTTTTGCAGTCTTTCTTGCTCTTGGCGCAGGGACATCATTTTCTGTACCTGCTTTCCGTAGATGATTTCTTGTTCGTGGGTCAGCAAGGGAACTCGACCAATCTCGTGCAGATAAGTTCTTACCATGTCTGCTGAGATGGGCGCTTTGGTTGTGTTTTTCTCAATGTTGGCAGTGGGCATAGTACAGTTAGTGACTCCTTACATTAGCAACAAAATGTTGTCGCTGCGGTCGTCCGTTTTCGCCTGGGTAATGAATTGCTGCGTCTTACACTTTGCGTCTTAAGGCGCGAGCGTACTGCTGCCAAAACAAACTCATAACGACTTCATATTACTACTATTGTATTATAGATTTTGACGAGCGTAAAGGGAAAAAGTTCGACAGACGCGATCGCGCATTTTCTTAGATTATTTTCCTTGAGCATCGATCCCTTATCAGGGCAGCAATCCTAGAGATTTCCCGCAACTTCATTATCCTCAACAGACCTTCTTACTACTATTCTGACTGAGAAGTTTTAAATTGTTAGTTGACCCCAGATGCGGATTGCCGTACACATTTAAGGCTATAATTATATATTGCCCATTTTGAGGGTGATTTCGATCTGGGGCGCTCAAATCGATCGCACTGAGTCGTTGAACGATTGCCAAAGCCGCATTGCCAGTTGCTTGACCAAAGTGTAGAGAACGAGCAACACCCCAAAGGCGATCGCCCAAGCTGCGATAAACTGGAATTGAGTAAAGTTCGCGATCGCAGTCTGTAGAACGACTCCCGGTTGTGCGAGAAAATCCCAGCTATTCAAACGCTCAAAACGTCCCCAATAAATGCCGACAGCCGTCACAGCGTGGAGAAACAACTCTGCTGCGGTTCGTTTTTGTCCCCAACCCCAACGCTGTAAATAATCCCCTACATAAATCAGCGACAAAACATAAGCCCCGAAACCCAAACTGATAAACAAAGCATATTGGGGTATCACCAAACCCCCCAAAATCCAAAGGGAATTCTGTTGTTGCAGCACTTCCCAACCGTGAATGCTATCGGTGAGGACATAGGGAGCGTTAGGCAAAAAAGCGATAAAAAGAACTAATCCCAGCCACCATAGGGGCGATCGCGACTTTTTGCCCCGAAACAACCACAATGCTAAGATCAACGGGATTATCGCCAAAAACAAATTCCAAGCCATAAACCGAAAGCTGTAGCGAACAGCAAACCAAGCTTGAGTCAGTGCGTCCATGTTCTTATATTGTTCCTAAAAAAAACCCACCTAGGGAGCTAGATGGGATGACTATGCCATGCTATAAACTTGGAAAAGTCTTCATTGTGTCGAGAAGCAAGAAATTAAGCTTTGTTTTGGCGACGACGCAAGCCTGCAAATCCCGCACCAGCCAAGCCGAGTAACGCGACTGTTGCAGTGGGTTCGGGAACGTCTGCGGGGTTTTTCGTGGTTACACCCTTGAAGACGAAAATAGCATCGTTAAAGTCACGGTCAGAAGTACCTTTTGCATAAGGGTTAGAGCCTTCAGAACCGTCACCGATAATATCTTCAAAGAAAACACCCACCCAGTTATCTACACCGTCGAAATACTCGTAAGCAATCGCGTGAATCAAACCGTCTTCATTTTGAGATTCGTCTGCACCAACGTAGTAATCGCTCCAACCCCAAACTTTACCGTTGAGATAGGGGTTGATAGTTGTTCCCGCAGCAAAGCTACCGAGAGATTCAGTTTGACCTAGGGTTAAATCGGTTTGGGTGTTGAAACCAGCAAGGTTGGTGTCATTGGAAGCAATTTTAGAACCCCCAAAAGCTGTTTGTTTCGCACCACCGTCGATGTCGTACTTGAAGTAGTTGGCGTAAGTCCCACCTTCAGTCAAGAAAGATAACGTGACATCGCCACCTAGGGTATAAAGGGCATTAAAGTCAAAGGCAGATGGGTTGCTTAAGGGGCTTCTTTCTGCTTGGACTTTGTTGTAAAAGTAGTCGTAAACATCGCTGCGGTCAGTTTTGAGGTTAAATGCTTGAGCGGCTTCAGCGCTCATTAAACCGGTGACAACAGTGGTAGCAGCAAGCAGACTTGTGATTAACTTAGTTTTCATTTCCTTTATAGGTTCTCCAGCAATTCAGTTTTTTTAAGGTTTTAGCGTTCGGAAGAAATGAGTCTGCTAAAGTCCGAACGAGGCGTTGTTTAATTTATGTAGATGCACAAAATATGTTTTCGCTCACATTTCTTTTATAGAGGACTTCCTAAAGCAATGTCTAGCTTTTTGGAGAAGCTTTACGGACTCTTTAAATAACTTGGCGATTTCAATAGTTAATATTGATAATTTGCTGGAGTTTACGGAATTGTGTTGTGTTGCTAGGATGGCGCTAGGAATAAGTCCGTGAAACTACGGTAGGGTGACAATCATTCTTCTGTGAAAATGCGGTTAGCCTGGTAGCATTTGCTGTTTCTCTCCCAAGATATTGCTGATTCTGGAGAGATGAAGTTAGGGTAATAAGGCGATCGCGTTATGGTTTAGATTTGAATTTGACTGGGAGATTTTTTGAGATTGAGGGGCATCTGTAAGGGTTGAGAAGGGGAAGAAGGTTGAGAGTTGTCCCCCAGACGATGGAGGCTGTCGAGTAGGGCATCGTGCGCGATCGCGTGGGTTTCTTGAGTTAGCATTACACTCAGGTATTCTTTGACCTGATGGCACAAGTTAGCATTTACGCGATGCTTGACAGCGAGACGAGTGAGTTGGCGAATGGCGATGAGGCGTTTGAGGGGATCGCGATCGGTTAAGTCTCTGATATAGAGATTATAAAGGTTTTCGTCGTTGTGGGCTTGACGGGCAATAATTTGCCATCCTAATAAACCTAGGGTTAACAAGGTCGCGATTCCTTGTAAAATTGCGCCAGTGGCAAACCAGCGATTTTCGCTACTTGCCCAAATGGTTGCTATTGTGTAGGTGACAAAGGCAGCAAAACCACCGCTACCCACAGCTAAGGTAAATTGACGGTGAGGGCTGTTAAACCAAGTTTTTAGCTTCAGCCAATGTTTTCCCCAGTTTGCCCCTTGTAGTGGGTAAGCTGCGGTCATGGTGGCAATGCCAGCGATTGTGGCCAGAAGTAGTTGCCAATGCCAAAATCCCAGTAAAATCAAACCACAGCCACAGAGTAAGCTACCCTGACTCAAACGCCGAGGACGCAATTTCCGGCGATTCTCGGATGGGGTACGGTTGGGTTGAGCCGTAAGGAGAAGGAGAAGTTGCTTTCGCCAGAAGGACAACTGTATCACGAAAATTTCCTTGATGCTGAAAGTAGGGAGGCGATCGCGCGAGCCGATCGTTATTCTATTAGGATACAGGGTTCGGGAACTTCTGGCGGATTTTTTCGAGGGCGTTGGTTTCTTGGCATTTTGGCAGCTAGGTTTGAGACGGCGATCGCTCAAGGTTCGCTTTTTTCTGAATTTATATCTAGTATTACTAATATTTACGATTTTTTATGGTAGATTTAGGCGGTCACTGCTAAGATTGCATCTACTGTTATGCCGATTTTCTGCGATTTTTACAGGTTAAAGGTTGGGTTGCGATCGCTTTTTTTAGCTAGTAGTCTCGTTTTATTTTACCCTCTTCCCGGAAAAAGTCAGGTTTTATCTGAAACGGGGGGGGTTTTAGAAGTCATTACGGTTCAACCAGAAATGGTTGATGTCTTTTTCCCTCGTTTTAGCGGTTCGTTGACTACCAGTTCGCAAAGTGGCTATGGTGGTAGTTATGGCAGTGTTTCTGCTTGGTTTCCTATTCAATTGGAAAATGCCAATCATCTCAGTTTTGCCGAAACTCGTTTTAATTTTGATACAGAAAGTAATAGTGGGAGCGGTAGTTTTTTATTCGGTTATCGTCAACTATTAGAAGGCGATCGCGCTATTTTAGGGACGTATCTGGGCTACGATTTTCGCAATACCCAAAGTGCGACTTTTCATCAAGTTAGCGGTGGTTTAGAGTGGTTGAGCGAGACTTGGGAAGTACGTTTGAATGGTTATCTTCCTTTGGGAAAACGTCGCTATTTAGTGGCAGAAAATTTTACTGTTTTAGTTAATAATTTTAGTCAGCCTCGCTTTCAAGACCATTTCTTGATGGTGATGCAAGAACAAGTAACCCGACGCGATCGCCAGTTTGAGTCCGCTTTAGCGGGATTTGATTTTGAAGTCGGAACATCGCTTTTGGAGGGGTCAGAAGGCGATTTAAGAGCGTATCTGGGAATGTATTTTTATGGGGGAGAAGGTACAGAAAGTTATGGCGGAGTGCGATCGCGTTTGCTGGCTCGTTACCACAATAATTTTAATGCCAGTTTGACGTTACAATCTGATGGGAAATATGGCACGAATTTGCTATTTCAAATTGGGATGAGTTGGGGGGGATTTCGCGATCGCGCTTTGATGCAATCTCCCCGACAATCTTTACTGAAAAAACTCGCACAACCCCTAATTCGCCAAGATCGGATTGTGATTGATACGCAGTTTGAATCGGAAATTTTTGCCACTCGCAGTCAGGTTTTCTTGACTAATCCGATTACGGGGCAACCTTGGCGCTTTTTTCATGTTACTCCAGGGGGAAGTAATGGGGATGGGACAGTAGAGTTTCCTTTTAATAATATTGTTAATGCGGTCAATCAAACTCAGGGCGATCGCAACGAAATTGTTTATGTCCAAACCGGGACAAATCCAGGGTTAGCCGGGTTTACAATTCCTGATTTTGTGCAAGTGCTTTCGACGGGGCCAAAACAGTTTATTAATACAGTAGAGTTGGGACAGTTACAGTTAATCGGTTCGGGTAATAATCAATTTCCTCTTATTACAGATACGGTAAGCATGGGGAATTATACGGTGTTATCTGGTTTTACGATTTCTGGGCGCAGTAATGCCGGGGTTGTGGTGCGAAATGCGGGGGATGTAGAAGTTCGCGATAATGTTATTCGTAGTAATACAACGGCTGGCGTTTTATTGGAAAATACGAGAGGTTTAATTGATTTCCGTAGGAATCAAGTTACGAGTAATAATGTTCCAGCTTTGGTGGGAGATAATCTCGAAAATGTATTGATTCGCGACAGCCACTTGTCCAGTTTTAATTCAGGGAGTGATGGGATAACACTTAATGGTGTTCGCGGTAATTTTAATGTAGAGAATACCCGTTTTAATCTTCGACAATCCACGGGTTATGGTGTTCGTATTTCCCAAGTTACAGGAAGTGTTAAGCTCACGGCTAACTCTGGAAGTCAGATCGAAAATGCAGGTTTGGGAGGCGCACTTTTAACCAGTAATACTACATTGTCTGGGTTTACTATTAATGCGGGAGGGAAAGATGGTGTAATCGCAAATAATGTGGGCAACTTGCAAGTCAGGGATAATATTATTACCAATGGTAATGAGGGGATTGTTATTCAAAATACGGTAGGGGCGATCGCGCTGCAAGATAACCAGATCGCGAATGTTACTAACGGGATTAATTTACAGAATCTCAACAGTCCAGTAACTTTGACGAATAATCAAATCGCAGCTACGAATAACGGTATTAATATCCAAGACAATAATAATAATATCGCGATCGCGAATAATCGACTGAGTAACAGTATTAATGGCATTAACTTTCAAGATATTGCGGGTATGATTGACATTACAGGCAATCAAGTTTCACAAATGCGCGATCGCGGTATTAATTTTGGAATTTTAGACCAAACGGCTATGATAACGATAGATAGCAATCAAATTAGTCAACTGGGAGCAAATGGTAGGGGAGTTTCTATCGACGAAATGCGAAATAATGCCCAAACCACCATAAATATTGTTAACAATCGTATTACGAATATTGGTGATGAAGGGATTTATTTCAATGATATTCAGGATAATGCTCGCGCTAATATAACGATTAGTGGGAATACCATTGCGAATACAAATCAAGAAGGAATCCAGTTTGATTTTCTTGAAGATAATGCGATCGCGAATATTGTTATTTCTGGGAATACGATTCGGGATGTTGGGGTAAATCAAGAAGGGATTTACTTTGATGATATCCAAGATGATGTGCAAGCTAATATTACCATTTCTGGGAATACGATTGAGCGAGTGGGCAGTCGTGCGATCGCGTTTGATTTAATTCAAGTGAATGCAACTCCTACGATTACCATTGAAAATAACACGATTAATACCACAGGCGACCAGGGTATCTATTTTGATGATATTGAGGCTAATGTTAATGCGAAGATAACGATTTCAGGAAACGCGATCGCAAATACCGGAGACGATGGGATTCAATTTGATACGATCGAGAATAGTGCAACAGCAACGCTACAAATCTTGAATAATACCCTGTCAAATTCGGCTCAAGATGGTATAGAAATTGAGCATACCAGTACTAGCAATTTGTGTTTGGCTTTATCTGGCAATACCGCTACTGGAATTACTGGTAATGGCTTTAACTTCATTAGTGCTGTGGGTGGTGGACAATTCCAAATTATAGATTTAGCCAATATAACCACGAATAATACGGGTACATTTAATCCCAATAATATTACAATTAATCCTAACTTTAATAACGGAACTACCGGGATAGCACCTTGTCCGTAATTGCAAGTAACTTCGCTACAATAAAAACTCGTATTTAATCGTTCATACAAAAAGCTATGATACAACGACTTTTTAATTGGCGGAATTGCGCGATCGCCCTCGCTACATTAGTTCTCTGTATCGCTTGTGCCACAAGTAGTCAAGAAGCTAGTTTTACCGATCGCACTGCCAGCGAACACCAAAATGATACCCCCGTTGCCAGCGAAATGGCGAGCAGCGAACCGAGCGTTCCCGTAACCGCAACAACCGTCGAATATGCTACTGTCAATGGCGAAACGGTGACAGGTTATCTCGCAAAACCCGAAAACGCCGAAGAACCCCTACCCGCGATTATCGCGATTCACGAATGGTGGGGCTTGAACGAAAATATCGAAGCTATGGCGCGGAAAATCGCCGGAGAAGGCTATACTGTCCTTGCTGTAGACTTATACAACGGCCAAGTCGCCGAAACCCCCGAAAATGCCCGCCAGTTGATGCAGTCCGTGATGGACAATCCCGCACCTGCCCAAGACAACCTCCAGCAAGCCTACGATTACCTGATGAACGAGCAGAACGCCCCCAAAGTTGGTACAATTGGCTGGTGTTTTGGTGGAGCATGGTCGCTACAAACCGCCTTATTGCTACCTGAAGCCATTGATGCAACTGTCATTTATTACGGTCAATTGGTGACAGACGCAGAACAATTAGCAACCCTAGAAATGCCGATTCTCGGTATTTTCGGCGGACAAGATAGCCTCATTCCGGTAGAAACTGTCCGCGAATTTGAAGACACTTTGGCAGAATTAGACAAAAACGCCGAAATCATCGTTTACGAAGACGCAGGACACGCCTTTGCTAATCCTTCAGGCGATCGCTACGTCCCCGAAGCCGCAGAGAAAGCTTGGGCAGAAACGCAGGCATTTTTCGCCGAATATCTGAAATAGTAGTCAATGAGCTTGCCCTCACCCCAAACCCCTCTCCCAAATAGGGCTACTGCTTATACATAAATCGATCTTGAGTTCTAACACCCTTGTCTATCCCTCTAAATCCCTTTTAAAGCGGAAATTAACACTATAACTGTGGTCAAAAATGTCCTCACCAGAAAATAAACTAACTCCACCATTAGCCCCCATATTCAGGGGGGCTAGTCCCCCTGAAAAACTAACAATACAGACCAGTTAATTTCAAAAAACGAATCCGTGGGCGGGTTGATGGGATAGATTGTGTATCAAAACGGGATTTGGTATCAAACCAGCGATCGCCCTAATTTGATACAGGCAAAAACCGCACCAACTCCTCAACCTTTGTCCAAGCTGCCCCACTGTGTAGAATATCGTAAGCCAGCTTAATGCCTTCAGCGTGAGCCTCAAAAGGTACAGCCTCTCCCACTTGTAACGCCAGCGCCGCATTCAACGCCACCACATCAGTTTGGGGCTTCGTTCCCTTACCCTGCAAAACATTGCGGAGAATCGCCATATTTTCCGCCACATCGCCCCCTTTGAGGGCAGTCGTGGGGGCATGGGTAAAGCCCAGACTACCGGGGTCTAACAGTGTTGAACGCATCGTTCCTTGATTCACCAATGCTAGATCGGTATTGTCTGCTAATCCGGCTTCGTCGAGCTTTTCCCGTCCGTGTAGCACAATTGCCTTATTGATGCCCATTTTTTGCAAAGCTTCTGCCATCACCGGGACAAATTGGGGGTCAAATACGCCAATCACTTGTCCTGTGGGACGTAGGGGATTCACCAAAGGGCCGATTAAATTAAATACAGTCCGCACTTTCAGGGTTTTGCGTAGGGGGACAACCGCCTTCATCGCGGGATGCCAACCGGGGGCAAAAAGAAAGGTAATCCCGACTTCGGATAAAGCTGCGGTGACTTTTTCCGGGGGGGCTTGCAGGTTGATTCCTAGGGCTTCGAGAACATCAGCAGAACCCACTTTACTTGACGCGGAGCGATTGCCATGTTTGGCGACTTTTAGCCCGGCTGCGGCACAAACAAAGGCAACGGCTGTAGAAATATTAAAGGTGGATGCACCGTCACCTCCTGTCCCACAGGTGTCAATCACGGGTTGGGAGTGAGTGAAGCTTTCTTGTTGACGAGATTGGGCTTGCAGGACTTGAGCCATTCCTGCAAGTTCAGCCGCAGACACACCTTTGCCTTGTAGCGCCATGAGAATCGCCCCAGATAAGACGGGGTGAATCGCCTCGTCAAGCCAACCCTGCATCAGTTGGGAGGCTTGTTCTTGAGATAGGGATTGATTATCGAGAATTTGTTGGAGGAGTTGCGCGGGATCGAGGGGAGTTGTTTCAGTCATCAGCACCTAAGAGGAACGTCTGTCCCATAGTTTACTGGTAATTGGTAATTGGTCATTTCCTCCCCCTCTTCCCACTCTCCCCCCTCTTCCCACTCTTTTGACCGACTTTGGGCATTTTTCTCCCTTGCGATACATTCGAGAAATAATTGTCCTCGTTTACGGTGGTGTCTGGGGGAAAAATTTTGATTTTGACGATTATTCGCGAGTTGTAGCGTCAATGCAGTGAGTTTAACTAAATCCGAATGAAGATCGATTGCGTTCATTTTTATGTTGAAGATGCCGTTCAGGTGCGACGTTGGTTTGTCGAGGTGCTGGCTTTTCAAAGAGTGGCTCAAGGGGGCGATCGCGATACGGCAATTGAGATTGTCCGCAGCGAGGGGATTATCTTTGTTTTGGCGGCTCCTCGCACCCTTCAAAGTCCGGTGGCTAGGTTTTTAGAGCAGCATCCACCAGGGGTTGCTGATGTGATGTTTGCGACTCCTGATTTAGAGACTTTTTTGCGACAAGGGCGATCGCGGAGCTTGATTCTCCCTACTGAAGTAAAAGTTCAAAAATACTCGCAAGGTTACGCCCAATGGTGCGAAGTTGTGAGTATTGCCGGAATTAAGCATACTTTAATCGAACGCCACGGTTTAACGCCGATTTTACCGCAGTACGATTTACAATATTTGCCTCTGACTGTCTCTCAAGAGTCGCTTTTTGTCGAGATCGATCATGTAGTGCTAAATGTGGCTGCGGGACAACTGCAAACCACGGTAGATTGGTATGTTGAAGCTCTGGGTTTTGAGCGTCAGCAATGGTTTGATATTCACACTCCGCGATCGGGATTGTACTCTCAGGTGTTGGTTCATCCCCAAACCGGAGCGCGTTTTCCGATTAATGAACCGACTTCAGCGCGATCGCAAATCCAAGAGTTTCTCAATGCTCATCGAGGTGCAGGAATCCAACATATTGCCCTCAAAACCCGCCAAATTATTCCGGCTGTGAGTCAACTGCAACAAGGGAATGTGGCGTTTCTCGATGTACCCCAAACTTACTACGAACAACTGAGAGCGCGATCGCCGGATTTACCTTTGAAGCCTTGGGAATGGGACGCGATCGCTCAACTTAATATTCTGGTGGATCGTCAACCGCGATCGCAACGTTCCTCTCAACTACTACTACAAATCTTCACCCAACCAATTTTTGAGCAACCCACTTTTTTCTTTGAAATCATCGAGAGACGCGATCGCGCTGAGGGTTTTGGAGAGGGCAATTTTCAAGCTCTTTTTGAAGCAATCGAACGGCAAGGTGTCACGAACCGCGAGTAACTGTTTATCGCAGTCTGGGGTATTACTTTGAAGGTAGCAAAGAGAGGTATTAATGCAAGATTATATAGTAAGTTCAGGAAATCTTTTTGAAGATTTAGGGTTTCCTAATGCGGAAGAAAAGTTGGCTAAAGTTAAGTTAGCTTCAATTATCAGCGATCGCGTAGAGGAAAGACAACTTAACCTCAATGAAACAGCCAGCCTTTTGAAGCTCGATCGATCTGAAGTAGAGGCTTTACAAAACGGTCATCTTAAAGAATTTACATTAGAGAAATTACTTTCATTCTTAGTAACTTAATGAACCGACACCAAACGCATAGCCTCCACCAATATAAGGGGAAACAATGCAAACGCGATCGCGAATAAACGATGGATAAACAATAATATCAGCATCATTGTTAATCCAATGTCCTAAAAATGGTGCTACGTTGGGATTAACAGAAGACCAAGCACGACTAAAATTACTTAAAGCTTGTTTATCAGACGAAGATCGAGAATCTGACTCTGAACCTGTACAGCATTCTCCGACATCTGGAGCAGAATTAGCAAAACGATGAAATTCACGAATGACATTTTGAATCTCCGCTTCTGTAGGATGTCTCTGAGATTGAGTCAAAGCAAATGCAGAAAAAGTTTGACTAGAGAGTAAAACAAAAATGCTAACCAAGCCCAAATACCATTTAGATTGTTTCATGATTGTTTTTATCGTCCGGGAAATTCTTGAATTTTACGAATGCTGTGATTAGAGGTAATCATTCCGTAGGTTTGTAGTCTAGAAATATTACCTAAATTATTGACTCTGCTAATACTTCGATTTCCTAAATTAACGACTTCTATATAACCCGGATCACCAAATTCTCCACAACTAAAAGCGACTACTGTAGAAGAAGTAAAGCCTAGCAGTTCTCCACCTGCTCCTGCATTTGCACAAGGTATATTATTAGAACCAAGGTTGATTTGTCTGTAGTTGTTTTGCGAATCTAGGATGAGATGATCTGTCAAAAAGTCATATCCTAAAACATAATCAACGCGGACAATAACATATCTAGAATTGGCTGACCAAGAAACAGGCGTTAGTATTGCTGCTTTGTTCGCTAAATTGTATTGATTACCTACTAAAGAAATAAAGTTCTCAGCTCGTTGATTCGAGCCGCTAGAAATAACAATTTTAGCAACAGGCGTTTGACCAGATTCTATTACACAAGCAGAGCTACCATTGTAGTTACGATCGCCTATATTTCTAACAATTGTTTCAAAATAAATTGATTTATTGCGATCTGGTGATGTCAAAGTTTGCGATTTATAGGTAAGTTCGATTGTTTTAGAGCAATTATCTGTAAATCGAGTATAAACGCGATCGGTAAATGCTTGAATGTCTTCCGAAGAACGGCTTTGAGCATAAGCTTCAGCTTTGATGCTTAAAAAGCTTAAGATAATAATTGGGAGTAAGATAATTAGGGATTTTCGATTATCTTTCATGATTTTGCTTGTGCGCTTCAGTTTACACTATTGATATTTCTCTCTTCTTTGAGTAGCTTTAAATTATCTAATTTAAGGGTGGTGTTTGTACCATAGAATTAGCTATATCAATAATATTCTGTCGAGAAATATCTTGATGTCTCAAAGATACCTCATAAATTAATCCGTTTTGTTGCCAAAAAACCGATTGCCATCCATATCCGCTACCGCCACTTTGGTTGATAGAATAAAAGCCTGCGTTATTATTCTTTAAATTTACTGCTTCTACACTCTGTCGCATTGCTCGCAAATTTACTAATCGCTCTTCTACCGTAATATTACGGCTGACAGTAAAAAGACCAATTGCACAAGCATGAAAATCACAGCGAGGCTGGTTTCCTAATGTGATAGAAAAAGAATCAGGCGAAACAAAGTCAGGATCGACATAAGGATATATATTGCCACTTATAGCTGGCATATAAGAAGGTAAACGCAATTTAAGATGGCTAGGTAGCGTATCTCGAATCGTAGGAAGTAAAGGTTGAAATATTGGAGAAAGGTTTACTGGTAAGTTTTTAAGCTGTGTATTATGACGTTTATTTGAATATATCGAGTCCAAAGGGAGTTCGATTAAATCATTATTTATGTCATAAACTTTAGTAAAAGCGGTTTTCTGTGTATATGCCGGATACTGGCTTTGAAAAAAACCAAAGCTGACCAATAAACACACTAATGCGGCTTTCTTCATTTTCATAGATCAAAAATAATATAGCTTTGCTTAATGTAATTCGCGAGTAAGTAATTTTATGCAGTTATTTATCAACTAAAATAACGCTACTTCGTTGTTAACCTCAAAATTTCGTAATAAAGTTAGAGTATTTGGCTCGTTCTCAAATAGGGTTAATCAAAGATAACTGGTAATATAACAAAGAAATGGAACGTTGACAAGAAAATAGATATAACATCTAAAAACTTTACTATTCAATGTGTTACGACTTGTATGATGCAGATGTTCTCGAATAACGAACACATAAGCATCGATGTGGTTGGCTTGTAGCAGCAGACTTAGCTTTGAGGAAATCGGATCGAGATTGTAAGGTTCAGTCATAGCGCCAAAAATAGGGGGTGATAGGAAACGCTATGCTTATTGTTCCCAAAATTTGTCTCGCGATCGCGCTCTTCTCTCCAAAACCCCTCAGTTGTCAGGGAATCTTAAAGAAAAGAAAGCCCAACCCATCAATAATCTTCGTCGGGAGGGGGTAAAAGCGGAGAAGATGATTCGATTTCTGAACTTGGGGGTAACTTTGGTTCGTCGTGACGATAAATGCGAATCTGATATAAGCGCGGGCCCTCTGCTGCAACAATGGTTAAATCGAGATTCTCAAAATGGAGGGTTTCTCCTTGGGTGGGGATTTTCTGGAATTGGTATAGCAGAAAACCACCCAAGGTTTGATACTCGTCGGTGATGGGTAATTCCAAATCGAGTAACTCGTTGACTTCTTCGAGGTTGAGTTGGGCTTCAACGAGAAAGGTGCGATCGTCGAGTATTTGTAACGCCACCTTTTCGGATTTATCAAACTCACTATTATCCCCGATCAACTCATCAATCACATCTTGACGGGTAATTAATCCAGCTATGCCTCCAAACTCATCAACCAGCATTACCATTTCCAAACGCGATCGCTGCATCAAAGGTAATAATTCATTAAGGGGAGTGATTTCTGGGACAAAGCGGGCGGGTTTGACCCAAGCTTGAATCGAGGTATGATGACTGAGGCAGTTTTGTGCTAGAGGTTCAGCCAGGTTTTTAAAATCAATAATACCGCACACATCGTCAAGAGACTCTCTGGTGACGGGATAGCGTGAATGACCTGTTGCAGTAACTTTGGCCAAAAGTTCAGCAAAGGTGGCATCATAAGCAATGTAGCTGATATTCGTGCGGGGAATCATGACCTCTGCGGCAATTGATTCGCTAAACTCAAACACATTATTGAGGAGTTCTCGTTCTTCGGCTTCGAGTCCGGTGGATTCTCGTTCGGTAGCAATCATCAACTGCAATTCTTCAGGGGTGATGCGATTGTACCAGCCTTGTCCGACGTAGCGAATTCCCCCAAAGCGCAATAATGCTCGTGTCGATTGGTTGAGAATCCAGATAAAAGGGTTAAAAATGCGCGAAATGGCTAAACTTGGCGGTCCGAGAAATCTTGCGAGTTGTTCGGAGTACATCAACGCGACGGATTTGGGACAGAGTTCTCCGAGGACAATTTGTAGATAAGCGATCGCGAAAAATGCCACCGGAATGGCTAGAGAATGGGTTAACCAGCCCTCAAAATTCAGGGGTAACGGTAAACTGCTGATTCCTTGCATCAAGACGACAGCGATCGTGCTTTCCCCGATCCAACCCAAGGCTAAACTGGATAAAGTAATCCCGATCTGGGTTGTCGAAAGTAAGCGTTCGATACTGCGTTGTAGGGATTGTACTGTTTGGGCTTGTAAGTCTCCGGCTTCGACTAACTGGTTAATGCGCGATCGCCTCACCGATACCATAGCAAACTCAGCCGTCACAAAAAAGGCATTGATCGCAATCAGCAACAACACCGACAACAACCGCAGTAATATGTCTTGAAAGGTAAAACTAGGATTGAGGGGAACTGTTGTCAAAGCCAGGATAAGCCGATTTATTCCCCCCGTTGCATCTAAGCCGATAAACCAAAGTAAATTGATCATGCACGCATCGACCGGGAACTCAAAAGCACTTGAGTCTCGCCGTTCTACTTTACCTCACCACGGGAATTTCAGGGACATTCAATTCTAGCCTTTGGTCGGGATAATCGGTGAGACTGAGGGATAATCGCTGACTCTCCTCGATTAAAGCCAAGGGAATCTTAATTTCCCCGGAAAAGTTTTCTCCTGTCGCGGGTAATTCCCCCGGAAGCCCATCTGTGGTTGCACTCAGACTGCGGCCTTTTTCGTCTTTGATGTCCAGAAAGCTATACAAAAAGCGTACTGCTTGACGGCTTTCGTTTTTCAAATCCACTTCGAGTAACAACGAACCGTCTTCTTCGCTGGCTTTGAGGACTTTGAGGGTAACGCCTTCATCCTCTGTTTGCAAGGGTAAAGCGGTTGCGTTGGCTTCGGATACCGCAGCAACTTCTTGGACTGAGTTTTCGGGATCGTTGGGGGATTCGATAAAGCTTTGCTCTTGGTTTTCTTGGGCTTTGTTACCCCCTTGTTCTTGTTCGCGGATGTATTCTTGGACGTTTTTGATAATTTCTGATTCTTTGAGGAGAGATAACTCCTGGGGTTCTGATTTTTCTTTTCCCGTGAGTTTTTTAGTCGGGCTGGTGTCGGGCTGAGTCACGCCTTTGAGGGCTTCGTGACCCATAGTATAACTCCAAACCCCACTCACCGCACCCGCACCCAGCATGGCGACGAGCAGTACAAATGTTAACGCTACCGTTGAATTAAGTTTCATAAAGTCAAAAGCGTCATGGCAATAGACGCGATCGCGCAGCAATTTAATTGAATGAAGTCAGTTTAACAAATTCAATCCTTTCTCGTGGTTGTCGGGAAAACATACCCCCATTGCCACGGTTTCAGCTAAATTTTTTGCCGCGTTTCCTAGGGGTTGGGGTTCGGGTTATGATAAAAAGTAATGGGCTTGGAATTGTTTTGACAATCCATTTGCCCTAAAACCAGGGTTGGCCGAGCGGTTTAGGCAGCGAACTCATAATTCGCCCCAGGCAGGTTCAACTCCTGCACCCTGGATTTTTCCTGAGTTGTTTTAGCGTAGGGGTTCAACCTCAAAAATGAATTCGCTTCCCGGTAATGCCGGAGAAACGCCCAAATAAGCCGGAGTAGTCAACAAAGACTCGTTGAAGGGATTGGGGAGATCGGGAGTGCGTAAAATCGGGCCGCTGGCCACTTGTTCCCACATTAAGTTGCGATACAACTCATTGATATTTTTGGCATCTCGTGCAATACCAATTTCAGGATAGGAAGGTAGACCAACCCAGCTTTGTAGGGGACTGTACAAGCGGTTGCGGTCATAAGCATTCCCCGACCAACCCGATAAGTCATCATCAAAGACATCGGGGATGTATTGGGGAGCGACTAATTCAAAGGGAGTGGCGTAAGGTGTAACGTAGATTTGGGCGATCGCGCTACTAACCCCTACACTGGAAACGGTGGCGATCGCCGCGATCGCGCTAACACTGCGAATCGACTTCAACATAATCTTTACAGTTCGTCCAAAGTTGCTTTTAATCTTAATCTAAATCTTGCGCGATCGCGCCTTTGCGGTCAAGCTCTATTCCCTCTACATATCTCAAACATGATCGATCCCTCGACTGCTTTAGAAGCCCAACGCCAAAATCTCCTCGATCTCCTCGTTCAATATGCCTACAAAGAAGGGGATTTTGTCCTATCCTCCGGTCAACGCAGCACTTACTACATTAACGGCAAACAGGTCACGCTCAGGGCAGATGGGGCATTACTTGTCGGGCGCTTATTGTACGCCATGCTGCCCCCAAATACGGCGGCTGTGGCAGGTTTAACCTTGGGGGCTGACCCCATTGTGACGGCGGTTAGCGTTATCTCTGCTTTAGAAAATCATCCTATTCCGGCTTTAATTGTTCGTAAGGAAGCCAAAGGTCACGGTACCCAAGCCTATATTGAAGGCCCGAGTTTACCGCCAGAATCGGAAGTGGTGGTACTCGAAGATGTCGTAACCACGGGACGTTCGGCTATGTTAGCGGTGGAGCGATTGCAGGATGCGGGTTATATTGTTAATCGTATTATTGCCCTCGTCGATCGCCAACAAGGAGGGGCTGAGTTTTATCAATCGCAAAATTTAATTTTTGAAGCGATTTTTGCCATTTCTGACTTACAAAAACGCTATCAAAATTAGAGTACTGTACCGATAACGCGATCGAGCCAGCTTAACCCTTTTGCCAGATTGCAATCCTCATCTGGATAATTCTTCTAAGATTGTGGTGTTGAGTAAAGAATATCCATGCTAGAGCTACATCAATTCGAGTTATCCCACTACTCCGAAAAAGTTAGATTCATCTTAGATTACAAAGGTTTAGAGTATCGCAAAGTTGAAGTTACGCCAGGGGTGGGGCAAATCGAACTTTTGCAGATGTCCGGTCAGCGTCAAGTCCCAGTGTTGAAAGATGGGGATACTATCATCGCAGATTCAACCGAAATTGCTCTTTATCTCGAAAAAATCTATCCCGAAAAGCCGATTTTGCCCGTAGACCCCAAAGAACGGGGATTATGTCTGCTAATCGAAGAATGGGCAGACGAGTCTCTAGGGCTAAAAGGTCGCAAAGCTCTAATTGGTGCATTAAATCGCAATCAAAACTTCCGCACGGCTTTACTTCCTAATGATGCACCAGCCTTCTTTCGTTCTCTGGTGGGCGCACTTCCAGGGGATTTGCTGGATATTTTGGGGTCGGGGGTTGGCTTCGGGGGTGACGCGGTGAAAAGTGCCATGAGCGGCATCAAACAGGACTTAGAAGCCTTGAGTTTGATGTTAATCGATCGCCCCTACTTGGTGGCAGATTATCCGACTCTGGCGGATTTTGCGGTGGCTGGGTTGAGTATGATTCTCAAGTTTCCCGAAGGCAATTACATCGAACTGCCAGACTCGCTGAAAGGGAAAGGGATTCCCGGTTTAGTTGATAATATGGCTTACGATCGCTTTTTTGAATGGCGCGATCGCCTTTACGCCGATTTCCGCAAACCCCTCCTGGCTTCTCCCAGCGCCACCGGACAAGCCCCCACAACGATTCAAATTGATTAGTTGTTATTGGTTGTTAGTTGTTGGTTGTTGGTTGTTTGTTCTTTAATTTAGGGTGAGATCGTCGATTCACAGGCTTGGATACTAGAGCGAGAAGGCATTTTAGCCCAAAAAAGCGAATTAAAGTTTTACCCAGAAACTTGCATTTTTGCAAAACCGTTGTAAATTATAGGTTGTTGCTGCAAACAGTACATTTGTTTGTCAAGCAACAACCTTTTTCGCGAGATAGTTCATGAACTCCAAATCCAGTCTCAATCCTCTCTCCTCGACTGCCGATTGCCGATTGCCGACTGCCCAAAACTACTGCCCCTTAGTCGCTGATGACTGATAACTGATAACTGATAACTGAAATGACTCATCCAGATACTCCCCTCGGTTCGGTTATTCAAGGTTCGCTTTCCCAAGGGTTAGAAGTGCGCCTTCACGCCGATGTGTCCGTCGAAGATATGCGCGTCGGTAAATTTCTCGTTGTCCAAGGGATGCGATCGCGCTTTTTTTGTCTCCTCACCGATGTTACCCTGGGTACATCCAGCCAACGCATTATCGTCAATCCCCCCGACCCCAACGACGACTTTTTACGGCAAGTTCTCGCCGGAAATGGCACATTTGGAACTGTCAATATTTCCCCGATGCTGATGCTTACCCCAGGAGAGAAAAGTAACAGCAACGGTAACGGTAACTCCCTAGGGTCTTTTGAAGTCCAAACCAGCGCCGAAATCGAACTCCTCCCCGTCAAAACTATCCCCAGTCACTTCAGCCAAGTTTACGAAGCCAACGAAGGAGATTTTCGCATGGTCTTTGGTTGGGAAGACGACCCCACGCGACGCAACTTTGCCATCGGAAAACCCCTAGATATGGACGTTCCCGTGTGCATCAACCTCGATCGCATCGTCGAACGTAGCAACGGCATTTTCGGCAAATCAGGGACGGGGAAATCCTTTCTCACCCGCTTACTCATTTCCGGCATTATCCGCAAACAAGCCGGAGTCAATCTCATGTTCGATATGCACTCGGAATACGGTTGGGAAGCCATGCGCGAAGGCAAAGAAGTCAGCACCGTGAAGGGCTTGTGCCAGCTTTTTCCCGGTCAGGTAGAGATATACACCCTCGACCCCGAAGCCACCCGCAGACGCGGCGTAAACCACGCTCAGGAGCTATATTTGAGCTTCGATCAAATCGAAATCGAAGACCTACGCCTTATTAGTTCCGAGTTAAACCTCTCCGAAGCCAGTATCGACAACGCCAACATCCTCGCGGGGGAATTTGGCAAATCCTGGATCGTGCAGTTGCTCAATATGACCAACGAAGACATCTCCGAACTGTGCGAGATGAAACAAGGTCATAAAGGCTCAATCATGGCGTTACAGCGCAAGCTCAAGCGCCTGGAGGACTTAAAATACATCCGCTCGGTTTGTCCTCACAACTACATCGAGAAGATACTGCAATCCCTCGACGCAGGCAAGCACGTTGTCGTCGAGTTTGGTTCTCAAGCCAATATGCTGTCTTATATGTTGGCAACGAATATGATTTCGCGCCGCATCCACAAAAGTTACGTCAAAAAAGCCGACAAATTCCTCCGCACCAAAAACCCCCAAGATCGCCCTCATCCCCTCGTGATCACCATCGAAGAAGCCCACCGTTTTCTCGATTCGAGCATTGTCCATCAAACCATTTTCGGGACAATTGCCAGGGAAATGCGAAAATATTTCGTGACCCTACTCATTGTCGATCAGCGTCCCTCTGGCATTGATAACGAAGTCATGTCTCAGGTGGGAACTCGCATCACCTGTTTGCTCAACGATGAGAAAGACATTGACGCAATTTTTACCGGAGTTTCTGGGGGTCAAGGATTGCGATCGGTTTTAGCCAAACTGGACTCCAAACAACAAGCCCTCGTCCTCGGTCACGCCGTCCCGATGCCTGTGGTGATTCGCACTCGCCCCTATGATACAGAATTCTACAACGAAATTGGCGATCCTGACTGGCAAACAATGAGTGACGCGGCGCTATTTGCTGCGGCAGATTCGGCTAAAGCGGATTTGGGGTTTTAAATCTATAGTAATTCTAAATAAGAACCGACAGACCGCCCGCAGATTAAAATCTGGGGCTAACGACAGCAAAGTCCGCTTTCACGGACTCAAGAAGTAAGCGTCAAGGTATAGAACTTAATTGGAATGACTATAGATTCGAGTTTACTGAATCACAATAATTCTATTATTTATAATGAGGTCAAATGTATTGACTTCCTGCTATGGTTCAGCAACTCAATCCTCCTTCTCTGCAAGAGCAACTCCTCTATCCCGACAGCGACGGTAAACCCTTGGCCGATAATACGATTCAATTACGCTTAATTTTCACGATTAAAGGTGGTCTGGATGCGCTATTCAAAGACCGAGAAGATGTGTTTATTGCCGCCGATTTGTTGTGGTATCCCGTCCCTCTAACTTCCGAGGAAATACAAACACAAAAACAACCCCAAAGACAAGCCCCCGATGCGATGGTCATCTTTGGTAGACCGAAAGGCGATCGCGGTTCGTATATGCAATGGAGAGAAGAAAATATTGCACCGCAAGTGGTGTTTGAGATTCTGTCTCCAGGGAATCGTAAGAAGGAGATGGACAATAAGTTCGCGTTTTATCAACAGTATGGCGTTGAGGAATATTACCTTTATAATCCCCAAAAGAATCAGCTACAAGGTTGGTTGAGAAGGGGAGATAATTTAGAAGAAATATCTCAAATGGAAGGCTGGAATAGTCCGCGTCTGGGGATAAGTTTTAGTACGAGTGATGGAGATTTAGGGTTATTTTATCCTAATGGAGAACAGTTTGTAGATTATGTGGAGGTTTTTGAAGAACGCGATCGCGAACGAGAAAGAGCTAATCTCGAACAACAACGAGCGAATCTTCAACAGCAACGAGCAGAGCGTGCTGAATTAGAGTTACAAGCAATGAGAGAACGTCTGCGTCAACTCGGTATCGATCCTGAGAATTTCTCTTAAATTTGGTAGTGCGATCGCGCTTTTTCAAAGAGCTAAAATTTTAAATTAAGACCAACAAAAAGGTACTGGTAACCGATAACTGATTACTGATGACTGAAAAGACTATTCTCGAAATTCTCCGCGCAGATTACCAACGCTTTCCTAATAACCAAACCTTCGACATTTATGCCCCCGATGTCTACTTCAAAGACCCCCTCAATGAGTTTACAGGGCTGGAAAAATACAAAAACACTATCGGATTCATTGAGACTTGGTTTCGGGACGTACAGATGGATTTACACCGCATTGAGCAACAGGGAAACCACATCGATACCGAATGGACGCTACACTGGACAACTCCCCTACCCTGGAAGCCCCGCATTGCTATTCCTGGTCGCAGCGAACTCCAACTCAACGAGGATAACCTAGTCTGCTCTCACATTGACTATTGGCATTGTTCCCGCCTCGATGTCCTCAAGCAACATTTCTTTCATTAGAATTGAATTAAGTAATGTAAATTTCTCTAACTTCAAGATTGACTATGCGCGTAATTTTAATGACAGGCAAAGGCGGAGTTGGCAAAACCTCTGTAGCCGCAGCGACAGGGCTGAGATGTGCTGAACTCGGCTACAAAACCCTAGTATTGAGTACCGACCCAGCCCACTCCCTCGCTGACAGTTTCGACCAAGAAATGGGTCACGAACCCCGATTAGTACGTCCGAATCTCTGGGGTGCGGAATTGGATGCGCTGATGGAATTGGAGGGGAATTGGGGCGCAGTCAAGCGTTATATTACCCAAGTGCTACAAGCTAGGGGATTAGAGGGCGTACAAGCCGAAGAATTGGCGATTTTGCCGGGAATGGACGAGATTTTCGGTTTGGTTCGCATGAAACGCCATTACGACGAGGGGACTTATGATGTCTTGATTATTGACTCAGCCCCGACGGGAACAGCGTTGCGGCTACTCAGCATCCCGGAGGTGGGGGGCTGGTATATGAGAAGATTTTACAAACCGTTACAGGGAATGTCGGTAGCTCTTAGACCCCTGGTTGAGCCGTTTTTTAAGCCGATTGCGGGCTTCTCGCTTCCCGACAAGGAGGTAATGGATGCACCTTATGAGTTTTACGAGCAAATTGAGGAATTAGAGAAGGTTTTGACGGATAACACCCAAACTTCGGTGCGTCTGGTGACGAATCCTGAAAAGATGGTCATTAAGGAATCTTTACGCGCTCATGCTTATTTAAGTTTGTATAATGTGGCGACAGATATGGTGGTTGCAAATCGCATTATTCCTGATGAAGTGAATGATGCTTTCTTTGCGAAATGGAAGCAAAATCAGCAAGTTTACAAGCAAGAAATTTATGATAATTTCCACCCCCTTCCGGTAAAAGAAGTGCCACTTTTCTCCGAAGAAATGTGCGGCTTAGATGCTTTGGAACGGTTGAAAAACACTTTATTTGCCGATGAAGACCCAGCGCAAGTTTATTATAAAGAAGATACAATTCGCGTAATCCAAGAGCAACAAAATTACCGCTTAGAATTGTATTTACCGGGAATTACGAAAGATAAAGTGCAGTTAAATAAAACCGGGGATGAGTTGAATATTCGTATTGGCAATCATCGCCGGAATTTGGTGTTACCCCAAGCATTAGCGGCGCTGAATCCATCGGGAGCAAAAATGGAGGAGGATTACTTGAAAATTAGTTTTACGGGGGTTTAGGTTTTGTGGTTTTGTGAGGTGGGCAATGCCCACCCTACTTTTCTTGGCCCTATTCGAGTTTCTCTAGATATGTTGCCAAGGGTTTGTATTCAGTAAATTGGGCTTGTCAATGTCAAGGTCGCCCATCTAGAGTTCCCGATTTGTCAAAAATTATGAATGAAATGGGAGAATAGTTTTTGTGAGATAAAAGTATCTCTAATTTGTTAGCTGGTGGGCAATGCCCACCACTCTCAAATCGCGAATAAAAAGGTAAGACTCTTCAATTCATTTTCAACGACTTCTGAATCTTCTAAAGATTTATCATCCCCTGGCCAGTCGTCGTCATTCTGACTCATTCAAGAAAGGACTCGCTAGGACATGTTGATATCGGGATATCTGCGTGGCGCGATCGCTATTGTAACGACTCAGAAAAAGCCAACTCTTGAAGAACAAAGCAGCGCTCATCGTTGAAACATCAAACCGCGAACAACTCCAAACTTTGCGGGATGACTTTGGTGAAGAACTTACTGTCGCAGCGTGGGGTTTAGCCAGTGGAATTGGCAGTTTAAATGCGTAACAGAACATCTTATGCCTGCCCTACACTAATGCTAGGATCGACCGAGGAGGCGATCGCGTAAATGTTGGATGCGATCGCGTAATTTGGCGGCTTCTTCAAATTCTAGCTTTTTGGCGGCTTCTTGCATTTGGTTTTCCAGTTGTTGAATGAAGTCGGGGATTTTTTCGAGAGGTAATTCGTCGGATTTTTCGTAAATGACTTCGAGTTGTTGAGCATTAACGCGACGGGAAATGTCGAGAAAATCGAGAATAGAGTTAGTGGATTTCTTGGTGATGGGTTGGGGGGTGATATTGTGTTTTTCGTTGTATTCGATTTGAATGGTGCGACGACGTTCGGTTTCTGCGATCGCGCGACTCATACTATCGGTGAGGTTATCTGCATATAATATCGCTTGGCCGCGAATATGTCGAGCCGCCCGTCCAATGGTTTGAATTAAAGAACGTTCTGCTCGCAAAAAGCCCTCTTTATCTGCATCCATAATTGCCACTAAAGAGACTTCGGGTAAATCTAAACCTTCCCGCAACAAGTTTACCCCAACTAATACATCAAAATCCCCTTCTCTTAAAGCTTGAATAATCTCAATGCGCTCAATCGACTGAATCTCAGAATGAAGATAGCGTACTCGAATGGCGCGATCTTGTAAGTATTCCGTTAAATCTTCTGCCATACGCTTTGTCAGCGTTGTAATTAATGTCCGTTCATTACGCACAATGCGCTCTTGAATTTCAGCAAAAAGATCGTCGATTTGACCCTCTGTTGAACGCACAAAAATCTCTGGGTCAATTACCCCCGTGGGACGAATAATTTGCTCAACTACTCGTCCTTCCGATTGCTCTATTTCCCAATTTCCCGGAGTCGCAGAAACAAAGACACATTGATTCACTTTCTGCCAAAATTCATCGGCTTTCAACGGGCGATTATCCGCCGCACTGGGTAAGCGAAAACCATGTTCGATCAGCACTTTTTTCCGGGCTTGGTCGCCATTATACATCCCCCGAATTTGCGGTACGGTAACGTGGGATTCATCAATCATTAATAGCCAATCTTCAGGGAAATAGTCTATCAAACATTCAGGAGGATCGCCAGCATTTCGTCCGGCAAGATGTCGCGAATAGTTTTCTACTCCGTTACAATAACCCACTTCTCGTAGTAGTTCTAAGTCGTAACGGGTGCGTTGTTCGAGACGTTGGGCTTCGAGGAGTTTGTTCTCTTTTTCTAACTCCTCTAAACGCATTTCTAATTCTAATTCTATGGCTTGACAAGCGGCTTCTAAACGATCTTCTGGGGTGACAAAGTGACGGGCTGGATATAAATTAACGCCGGGTAGACTTTGTAAAATTTCGCCAGTCACGGGATCGATGTAGCGAATTGCATCAATTTCGTCGCCAAAAAATTCAATACGAATGACGCGATCTTCGTAAGCCGGGACAATTTCTAAGACATCTCCTTTGAGGCGAAAGTTACCCCGTTTGAGTTCGAGGTCGTTGCGGGTATATTGTACGGAAACTAAATCTCTGAGGAGTTGTCGTTGGTCGAGTTCTGTTCCCATGTGAATTGGAATTGAGGCTTTGAGGTATTCGGCGGGCATTCCTAAGCCGTAAATACAACTAATAGAAGCGACGACAATCACATCTTTACGTTCAAAGAGCGATCGCGTGGCAGAATGGCGCAACATATCAATTTCATCGTTGATGGAAGCGCTTTTCTCGATATAAGTGTCGCTGACGGGAATATAGGCTTCTGGCTGATAGTAATCGTAATAACTAATGAAATACTCAACAGCATTTTCCGAGAAAAACTGCCGCAACTCATTACACAATTGGGCTGCCAAAGTTTTATTATGAGCCAATACTAAGGTCGGTTTACCGATATTTTCAATAACCTTAGCCATAGTAAAGGTTTTCCCCGTTCCCGTTGCACCGAGGAGGGTTTGCAAACGGTGATTTTGCTGTAATGATTCCGTAAGCTGCGCGATCGCCCTCGGTTGATCTCCAGTAGGGGTATAAGGAGCATGAAGTTGAAAAGAACTCATGGATAAAATTATTATTTTAAGGTTGTAGGTTGAAAGCAGATTTACTTCTCTAGTCGATACACCCTGATGGGATAAATATCTAATAATATTTTAAAGCAATTGATTAATTACATAATAATTTTTTACCGACATTTTAATTAAAGATCGTCTGTTACCGCCCTAAAAAGGGATAAACAATTACTGATAATCTAAGACTTTAATTATAGCTGCTACTTTCCGATTATTGTTGATATCAGCCCTAGTACCTAAGCTTAAGGGGCAAATGAGTTAATACTTTTGATTTGGATAAATCCTTCTAGGGAAAGAGGAACAAGCCCATCGAGAATCACATACTTATGAAGCAATCAAAAACTCGAATACTTTTGCTTGAAGTATAAAAAATGGAGGAAAAAATATGAAAAATCGTTTGACTATGCTTGCTGTAACGGTGGTAGTATCTGGTACATTTATGGGAGTACCATTAAGTGCTGTAATGGCTGAATCTACGCAAGGTACAGCAGAAACAACGCTAATTTCACAGAGACCGAATGGCGCTCTTTTGCAGAACATAAATATTTCTCAAGTCCCGGCTCAGGCTGTAGAAACTGGCGAATCGGTTGAAGGATTACAAAAGTTAACTATTACCAGCTTTTCGGTTCAAAATGGCAATTTGTTAGCAAGTGGTTCAATTACAGGAGTAACGTCAGACGGACAAGAATTTACACAAGCATTTTCTAATATTCCTGCCGATTTAACTTCATCATCGGGTAAACAAGTATCTAAACAGTCTTGTGATGTTCTCTTTCTCGATTTAGGCCCTATTTTCCTAGATGTTTTAGGTTTAACGGTTGATTTATCGCAAATTACATTAGATATTAACGCTGTTTCTGGCTCTGGTAATCTCTTAGGCAACTTGCTTTGTCAAGTGGTTTCATTACTCGATTCTAGCGCCCTTGGTGCTGCACTCACCAACTTAATTAACCAAATTAATAGTATTCTGGGTGGCTAGGGTAACTTGCTAGTTCTAATATCCGCTTGGGTGAAGATGTCTTGGTAATTAAAATACTAAGACATTTTTTCTATTCTAAAGTGCTATTTAAAATAATAACTAAAAGACAAACTCGCTACCTAACCTTTTCTCAGAATAAGCGATCGCGCTAATCGAAGCAGAACCGCTTGTTGGCATTCGGTAGGTACAACTACGGAACGAGGTTGAATAGTTTACACTTATTTACAAGTTTATGTAGTTTTATAGACTCTTTCTTAAGTTCGATGTACCTTAATAAGGGAAGTGCAACATTAATGTTAAAACAAAATTAAGCTTGGGTGTAAATCTACCTTTTGACGGTAATAGCACTTTCTACCGTTCAAGCTGAGATTGTGACAAGCAGATACACCGATTCACCCCCAGCTTTGTTTAAAATCGCTCAAACCCAGACCCCATAGAGAACAGCCATTATGACAGAAGCAACCCAAACCAACGGAACTCAAACCCACGAAGAAGCCCCTGAAAACCACGAAGATAACAAATCTGGTTTAGTTGAAGCTTCTCAAGGGAGTTTGGACTTATATCAAGCTCCCCGTCTACCCCAAAATCGTCCCATCGAACCCAGCCACATTCAAGTTGTGGAAACCTACTCTATTATGGGCAATCGTCCCGTGGTGGCGAGTGGGATGAAAATTGTTGATAATTTGTCGGTTTCTGGACATCGCCCCGTAACAGCCAGTAGTTTAGTAATCAGCGAACAGTATTCAGTGATGGGTAATCGTCCCGTCGCTTCTAATGAAGTCGAAGATATGGGTACTCTAATCGGGTATTTAGACTAAAAATTTAGGGTAAAATCCAGATATTCAAGGGGTAAGCTAGGAGTTTACCCCTTCTTCGTTAATTTTCTCAGCAAAGCGGAGTTTTGCCGATCGCGATCGCCGATTTGCTTGTAATTCATCGGGTTGAG
Source organism: Jaaginema sp. PMC 1080.18 (assembly GCA_035968055.1). GTDB lineage: Bacteria > Cyanobacteriota > Cyanobacteriia > Cyanobacteriales > Spirulinaceae > Jaaginema. The sequence goes on from JAWQFT010000017.1 coordinate 34,170, forward strand.
GGGTAATCGGCTTTTTCGTGACGACGTTCAGTAACGCTGAATTGCGAAAACGGTGTTTAACCAAGCGATCTTCAAGACTATGAAAACTAATAATCCCGATGCGTCCCCCCGGTTTGAGCCAAGTGGGGGCAATATCAAGAAACTTCTCCAATGAAACTAACTCCTCATTCACCGCAATGCGTAACGCCTGAAACACCCGCGTTGCTGGATGGATGCGTCCGTAACGATACTTGCGAGGGACACAAGTTGCGATCGCCTCGGCTAATTCGGTAGTCGTCTCAAAAGGGCGGCGTTCGGCGATTCGTCGCGCAATACGTCGCGATAAACGTTCCTCGCCGTAATGATAGAAAATATCGGCCAATTCCGCCTCATCGTAATGATTAATAATATCAGCCGCCGTTAACTCCTGACGGCGATCCATTCGCATATCGAGAGAAGCTGAGGTTTGGAAACTAAAACCGCGATCGCGCGAGTCAAACTGGGGCGAACTCACCCCCAAATCCGCTAAAATACCATCAAACTGCTGGCCTTGGGGATCGTAATCGGCGAAGTTCCCCTGCCAAAACGTCACGCGATCGCTCCCCAAATGCGCCCTGGCCGCTGTAATTGCCGCATCATCGCGATCGACCCCAATCAAGCGCACATTCGGTTCAACGGCTAAAATTAAGCCACTGTGACCGCCTCCACCCAGAGTAGCATCCAGATACAATCCTCCCGGACGCACTTGTAAATAGGCGATCGCTTCTCGTGCTAATACCGGAATATGCTCAAAATCAACAGACAATTCAACCATAAATTCATTAAGATACTGCTTTTGGCCGCCAAAACTCGACCGATCGTGTTAAATAAATAATTACAGCAACCCCACTCAATTGTATCGCCCGCGATCGCGCCCTTGGCGACGCTTCAATCCTCTTAAACCTCTCTTGATACTCATGGTTACCTCTTGGGAGTACCAACCAGAATCCCATAACGAGCAGGAACACCTCAACCAACTTGAGGAAATATCCTTTGAGCAGTGGGTCAAAAAGCACGATATCCAAGAAGCCTACCGCTTCACCTACTTACCCACCTTCGACCCCCCCGAAACCATCCGCATTGGCTGTACGAACGCAGACCCACCCCAAGCCGTTTTCAAAGTTGGTAACGCCCCCGATTCCCCCGTTCCCGGTTCCCTCGCTCACGAAATTACTTGGACTCCTTCTTCTGTAGCCTGGACTCTCTTAACCCGGTCGATTGAGAAGCACTTTTGGCTGCCTCCCACTTGGAAAGGCGAAGTCAACCGCGACGGTTCTGAATGGTTGTTTGAAGGTTATCGCCACAACCAATACAAACAACTCAAAAGCTGGTGCGGTCGCAATCCCCACGCTACAGCCCTCGGTCAAGCTTTTCGAGAGTTTATGAGCGATCGCCAAATTGACAACGATAATTTTATCTTTTTTCGGGGAGTCAAAGGCGATCGCCTCGGCCACATCATCTACGATTATCTCGAAGACGAGCGCTACATCCAAGCTCTACAACTCGCCGAAAGCCACAAATCCGACTACATCAAAACCTGGGTACTCGAAGACCGCATTTTTGAATCCTGGCCGGAATTTTCCCGGGCCCTCCAACTCGAAATCCTCGTCCAAGCGACGATTACAGCCCACTCTATCGCCAGTAACCTCCGCAAAGCCCCGATTCTCCGCAATATCTGTCTCAAGTATGCCAGCGTCGGTCAACTCAACCGCTCCCTCCAAGTTGCTTACAGCATTCCTGTTCCCTACTACCAAGCTATTACCCTCGATTATCTCTGTCAGCAATACGAAATTGTCAACCGTACCGAAATTGTCGCTGATATTCGTTCTCGTCTCATCCAAGTGGCTTGTCAAGTCCAGAATGAAGCTCAACTCGACCACCTCAAGAATATTGTCCAAAAACACTCTAAACTCGAACGCCTCGACCGTAAAATCTCCCGCTTGATGACTTCTTGGCTTTCGGTCAAATTTCCGTCTTAGAGGGGGTTATCGGGGTGTTTGCTACTTTTTGCTTAATTCCTCTTGTAACAAGCGCTGATAGATTGACGGTAACTGGGAACTCATGACATTGGTTTCAATGCCGTAACCCAGACTCGTCCAGGTCGTAGAAAGTAACTGCAATACGGTTTCGAGATCGCCGTCTTTGAGGAGTTGGGTAATATCGGCATCCCAAGCATAGCGATCGCTCAGCCAGAGATAGACCACTTGGTCTTGGTATTGGGGGGCAAAATTGTACGTCCTCCACCACAAAAAGCCGGTTTTGCCTTGGGGATGATAACGAGCGGCTTGTTCGCCCCAAGTGGTATTGATAAATTGGTAGCGTCCGGCGGCGGTGGTACAATTGCCGCGATTGGGGCCTGTCACGATGGGGACGCAGCGTTGGGGATGACGGCTAAAATCGGTGAAGCGATCGCCCCCGTACAGCAGGTTGTAAGGCTGGGGATCGTTAGCTTCGCTGGCAGAAATTGTCCGCATCAGGGCGCGAATATAGGGGTCTCCTCCGGTCATGACCAAGGGTTGCGTGCCGTCCCGATATTGGCTAGAGGTAGAATTATCGGGGAAAGGCAAGGCAATGAGGGCGATCGCTACAGCCAAGCCTAACGCCCACAAAACCCCGTATCGGGAACGCAACCTCGTCAAAAAGTTAGACAACACTGGCAAATAAATCCGGCCAAGGCTTTTCTGGGGCTTCGGGTCGGGCGACAATTTCGACAATTTTATTTTGGGCTTGGCGTTGGAAAAGGGACTCAATGCAGGTTTGGGCGACTTTGCTGCGGGGAATGCTGCCTTCTGAGAGGGTATCAGCCGCGGCCATGACGACAGCATCGTTGTTGTCTTCATTTTTCAGTCCTCCCGGTCGCACAATGGTGTAGTTGAGGCCGCTGGCTTGGAGGTATTCTTCGGCTTGTTTTTTCCAATGCAACACCAACCAAAATAAGTTGAGGGGGTGGAAAAACTGGGAGGTACACAAGGAGGATACCATCACAAAGTGCTGAATTGACTGGGCTTTGGCGGCATCTATCAAGTTTTTCGTGCCTTCGTAATCGACTTTGTAAGGGCCGGTGGGGTCGAAGGAAGGGCTGGCCCCGGTTGCACTAATGATAACGGTGGCAGGGGCGATCGCCTTGGCGAGGGTTTCGGGTTGGAGAACATCCCCAACTACAAATTCTACGGCTTGGGGAAGGAGGGATTGGGCTTTTTCTAAATCGCGGACTAAGGCCATGGTGGCAATGTTTTTCGCGACTAATTGCTCGACAATGCGCCGACCTGTTTGTCCGGTTGCTCCTGCGACTAAGACTTTCATGATGTATTAATCTCCTGAATTGAAAATTGATTGAGTCAAAAAACTTAAGTTATCGTTGTTAAACAAGAGTTAGCTAGATTGCAGACTTTATTTATTTTAGGGATTGTGCCTTGGGATGGACAGCGCTGCCTTGGGTAGCGAGCCAAAAGGCTAACTTTCTCGTTACTGTTAACACAAGTGCAGGGGTGTTTTATGTCGCCGGAATTTCGCGATCGCCAAACCGATTGGGACGATACCTCAGAGGTCGATATTACGGCTCTGACTCAAACCGCAGCAGCCTCAGAAGACTTAGCCAACGCCGAAAAACAACCCTTTGAGTTTGAAACCCATTTTCGCGGCACAATGGGGATGTACGGGGAATTTCCGGTGGTTTCAGAATATCTGGATGCCCATGAAGGCTGGTTTGTGCGTTGCGCTCAACCCATGACTGCCGAAATTCTGAGCGACGATAGTTATATTTTAACAATAGGGCGTTTCGGCTCTTTTGGTTACGAAGTCGAACCGAAAATTGGGGTGGTGTTGTTGCCGCCTCAGAACCGCTTGTATTATATGCACAGCGTTCCGGTTCCCGATTACACGCCTCCCGGTTACGAGGTGGATTATCAAGCTCAGATGCAGTTGAGCGATATTCCGACAAGCCAAGTGACTTGGGGAGGCAAAGAACTGAAACATCTCGATTTACCGCCGACTTTGACGGATATTGAATGGCAGCTTGACCTCAAGGTGATTGTGCAGTTTCCCCGTTTTATTTATAAGCTGCCGCCGAAGTTGATTCAAAGTACGGGCGATCGCCTTTTGGCTCAAATTGTACGTCAAGTCTCGCCCCGGTTGACCTACAAAGTGCAAAAAGATTTTCACGACCGTCATAATTTGCCCGTTCCCCCCAAACAAGCTCGTTTGTTACAGCAAATTCATCCCCCGAATTGCCCTTAAACCGCATATCATGCTAGGTAAGCTCAGTGCTTAAGTAGGTTTGAGTAAGTTTTATAGAACAGCAAGTTATTTTTAATGCAATACTTCGTTTATGCCCTCGTCTTGTCGGCGTTATGGTTTGGGTTGCGCTACTTTCTGATTTTTCAGCGTTTGGGACGAGTGGTGTTGCAATATCCGCGCTACAATCCGGTTGCGGCAGCAGCAGTTCCCGATTTTGTGCGACAGTTGTTTGAGACGACGGGCAAGCAGTTACAAGCTTGGGGATTTGAGCCTTGCCTTGATGTACGGGTGGATTTGATGGTTGCTGGGGAACAACGCTGGCAGCAGTTGTGGTATTGCGATCGCCATCAAAGTTTTGCTTGGCTGAGTATTCCGGCATTACCTCATCCCCAACAAGCGGTTAATGTGGATTTTGAGACGTTTTTGGCGGATGGGACGCTGTTACTCACGATTAACGGGCGATCGCATTACATTATTTTGCCGATGCCTGCGACTTGGGTTCAAGATGACTATACCCCCCAACTGCAAGCCCAATGGCAACGTCACGCCCAAAAAGTTGAAGCGATCGCGTCCCAAAATCCTCCTAAACTTTTATCCCCTATTTCTTTTTTAGAACTTTTGGCTTCTCACGAAGCTGCGACTTTAGCTCAAGCCCTCGCTCAAAAAAAGCTTAAATCTATCGCCTCCGATACTTTTTATCTCAGCTTTGCCACAGCAATCCGGGCAGCTATCCAAGTAGGTAACGGTGCTAACCGAGAAGCGCAATTGTCGCGCCAACGCCCCCAAAACGCTGTTCCTGTCTCGATTCCTGTAGAAGCGGAAATTGAAGCGTATCACGCCCTGAATTTGTGGGAAACTCGTCCAGCCCGACCGCAATGGCAATGGGGGATTTTAGCATTGAGTGGGCTAATTTTTGGCTTGCTGGCGGTTTTGGTATTTGATGGGGCTGTAGTTTTGATATTAATCGGAGTTTTGCTGTTCCACGAACTGGGTCATTTTAGCGCGATGCGTTGGTTTGGCTATCAAGATACTTCAATTTTCTTTTTACCTTTATTGGGGGCTGCGGCTTCGGGACGCAAGGACAATGCGACGCTTGTCGAACAGGTGTTAGTGTTGTTGGCAGGGCCAGTACCGGGTTTGGTGGTTGGGGCATTGTTATTGTTCTGGACGGGCGATCGCGAAGCGGGCATAATGCAGTTAGCGCTATGGCTCGTTTTGCTCAATTTTTTGAATCTTTTACCCGTTTTGCCCCTAGATGGGGGTCGAATTGTTGATTTGTTGCTATTTTCTCGCCATCCCGATGCGGAGATTTTGTTTAGGCTTTTTACAACGATGGTGTTAGCGATCGCGGGAATCAGTTTACAAGACCCGATTTTGTTATTTTTGAGCCTAGTTACCCTTTTGACAGTACCGAGCAGTTGGCACAGTCGCAAGCTGTTGAAAATGTTGCCCAAAGAACCCACTGCTATTTTATCCAAAGAGCGGTTGCTCGAACATTCATTTCAAGCTCTGAAAACTTGCCGTTACGATCGCGTTCCCTTCTCCCAAAAGTATCGCTTGGTTAAAGAGATTACCCAGCGCTATCAAGAACCCCCAAGCACCTGGCTAACGCGATTGACATTACTGGGATTGTATTTGGTTTGTTTATTGAGCGGACTGGGGGCGATCGCAACGATGATTTGGCGATAGGCAAACAGATAACAAATGGCACTTTCTTTGTGTTACATTAGCCCAAAGTGAGGCGAACCTTTGAGCCATCTTGATAGTGATTTGTTGGGGAAAAATCCCTTGAGATCGAGGAAGATTGCCAAAGAGATTGTATTTGCTACATTGCTCCCGTCAACAGAGTAAAACACCAGAACGTTAAGGGTTATAAGGAAGAAAAACGTAATGACTCAAGATCGTCAAGATTCACGATTATTTGTAGTTGGAATCGGTGCTTCTGCGGGAGGATTGCAAGCCATTGAGGACTTTTTCAAGAATATCCCGATTGATAGCGGTGGTGCTTTTGTCGTGGTGCAACACCTCTCACCGGACTTCAAAAGCTTGATGAAGGAATTACTGGAACGTTGCACGCAAATGACGGTTCATCGCATTGAAGACGGAATGCCTCTGGAAGCCAATCACGTTTATTTGATGCGACCTCGACAAAATTTAGTCGTGCGCGATTGTCATTTGTACTTGACGGCTCAACCAGAAACGCGATCGCAACCGAATTTTCCCATTAACATCTTTTTTGAATCTTTAGCCGCAGAATACGGCGAATGCGCTATTGGTATTGTTTTATCAGGAACGGGTAGCGATGGTTCTTCGGGACTACAAGCTGTGAATGATGGGGGGGGCTTAGTTTTAGTTCAAGCTCCCGCCAGCGCTGAATTTACCGGAATGCCCGAATCCGCGATCGCCACAGGAATTGTCGATCTAGTGTTACCTCCCCCAGAACTCGCAGAACTGGTTTACGAACATATTAAGAAAGGCGGTCAAGGACTTAATTTACAACTTTACAGCAATCAAATGTTATCTAATCTTGATAACCAACGCTTGCAAACAGTTATTAATATCCTGGAAGAAAGCCAAAAAGTTGACTTTTCTTACTGTAAAGTTTCTACCTTAGCAAGACGTACCTTTCGCCGTTGTTCTTTGACGGGTTGTGCCAATATTGATGAATATATCGATTTTTTAAAAACTTCTCCCCAAGAACAAGATTTACTTAAAGATGATTTATTGATTGGGGTAACGCGCTTTTTTCGAGATAAAGAAGCTTGGAATTATTTAGGGAAAAAAGTAATTCCCGATGCTTTACAAAAGCTATCCCGACAAGATAATCCTACCTTTCGCGTTTGGACAGCGGCTTGTGCAACGGGAGAAGAAACTTACTCGATGGCTATTTTAATCGATCGGGTAATGCAAGACTTAAGCTATACATTTCCCGTCAAAATCTTTGCAACTGATATTGATACAGTCGCTTTAAATAAAGCTGCCGAAGGTATCTACCCTAGCGAAATATCGGCTAATATTCCCCAACCATTATTATCTCAGTATTTTCATTGGCGCAATAACAAATTTCATGTCAAACGTCGGCTGCGCGAGATGATTATTTTTGCTCCTCATAATCTCACGAGAAATGCTGGTTTTACACAAATGAATTTGATTACTTGCCGCAATGTCTTGATTTACATGAGACCCAAAGTGCAGCAACAAATTCTACGAACCCTGCATTTTTCTTTGAAAACTAATGGAATTTTATTTTTAGGTGGTTCTGAATCGCCTGGGGATATCGAACATGAATTTTTCTCTTTAAATAAAAAATGGAAAATCTTTCAAAAAAGACGGGATGTTCGTTTACCTTTGGTTGATTTTACCAGTGATAGCGTTTTTAATGCTTCTCTACCCTCCTATAAGACGACAAAACCCCAGAAATCAACATCTCAAAACTCTCAAATCGATCCGATTTTACACCAAGCATTAATTAATATTTATAAAGCACGAGAAGCAACTTGTGTTTTACTGGATAATCAAGATTGTATTTTGCATACAGTAATTGATGCCATTCATTTACTCCAAGTTCCTCAAGGCAATCCTACCCACAAAATCGCTTCCTATTTGCCTTCAGAATTACGAGTCCCTGTAAGCACGGCTTTAAATCGCGCTCGTCGCGATCGCAAGACCATTATTTATACAGATATCAAAGTTAGCTTGCAGACCAATCAACTTCATCGCATTAATGTTAGTGCAATTTACAACGAAGCTTCCTCAAAATCTGAAAGTTTTTTAACCTTAGTCTTAGAAGCAAGCCAAAAGCAAACTGAAGATAAACCTGTTGTTTATCCCGTCGATCGACACGCCAACGAACGAATTATCGAGCTAGAAAACGAACTACAACAAACTCGCGAAAATCTCCAAGCGACGGTTGAAGAATTAGAAACCACCAACGAAGAACAACAAGCAACCAACGAAGAACTTTTAGCTTCTAATGAAGAACTGCAAAGTACGAATGAAGAATTGCATTCTGTCAACGAAGAACTCTACACTGTTAATACAGAATATCAATCTAAAATTGCCGAACTCACCGAACTAACTGCCGATATCAACAATTTGTTAACAAGTACAGAAATTGGTGTTATTTTCCTCGATCGCGAACTCAGAGTCCGCAAGTTTACCAAGGCTTCAATTGTAGCCATTAACCTCGTTGAATCAGATATTGAGCGTCCTTTAACTCACATTACTCATAACCTCGATTGTAACAACTTATTTGACATATTTGATACAGTTCTAACTACAGAAAAAGCTATTGAAAAGGAAGTCCGTTTAACCAACACTCAGAATTACTTTTTGATGCGGGTTAATCCTTATCGTAATGAAAGTAATTATATTGATGGTATTGTTATTAGTTTTGTCCCCATTGACGAACTCAAACAAGTGCAATGGCAACTTGCTGAAACTCTAAATCTTCTAGAAACAATTTACGAGACTGCACCCGTCGGTTTGGCATTATACGACCAAGACTTACGCTTTGTGCGGATTAATCCTATCCTTGCGGCCATCAACGGTTTATCGGTAGAAGATCATATCGGTCAGTATCCCCAAGATATTGTCCCCGAAATCTTTGAACAAGTTGAACCGATATTTCAAAAAGTTCTTAAGACCCAAAAATCGATTGTCAATCTAGAAGTTTCAGGGACAACCCCAGCAAATCCTGATAAAGTACGCCATTGGATTACGAGTTACTATCCCGTGCAAAATGGTGTGGGAGTTGCAGTTACCGAAGTCACTGAATTTAAAGAGATTCAACAGTCCTTAGCGTCAAATGAAGCCCGTCTCAGCTATTTATTAAAATCTTCTCCTGCGGTTATTTTTAGTTGCTCTGCAACCGATAATTATCGCTGTTTGTCGATGAGCGAAAATGTGCGTCATGTTTTAGGTTATGAGGCTCAAGAGTTTATTGACAATGCTGATTTTTGGGTCGAGCATTTGCATCCAGAAGATCGCGAAAAAGTTATCCAAAACCTCATCAATGCCGATCCACAAGATATTTATACCCACGAATATCGTTTGCGCTGTAAAGACGGTTCTTATCGTTGGTTTGAAGCCCAACTCAAATCGATGCGCGATTCCCAAGGAGAAATTGAAGAATATATTGGTTATTTGATTGATATCGATGAGCGAAAAATAGCTCAAGAAGCACTGAGGAATAGTGAGAGTTTGCTATTCCGCTTGACTTTAGAACAGTCAAATATCATGGTATTTATCCAGAATAATCACTTAGTTTATAATTGGGTATACAATCCGATTTCAGGATATAGCGAAGCTGACTTTTTAAATAAAGTTAATGCCGAAATTTTCCCTTTGGAGCAAGCAAAGCGCTTGACCACAGCAGCCCAGACGGTTCTGGAAACGCGATCGCGCCAAGAAATTCCGTTGAAGTTACCAGATTCTGAGAGCGATCGCTACTTTAAAATCAAGCTCGAACCGATTAAAGGCATCGATAACGAAATTAAAGGTATTGCCGGAGTTGCTCACGAAATTACTTTAGAAAAACGCCAAGCTTTAAAACTAGCGGAAACCACCCGTAAAGCCCAAGCTGCAAGTCAAGCGAAAGGCGAATTTTTGGCGAATATGAGTCACGAAATTCGCACGCCGATGAACGCAATCTTGGGATTTTCGGATTTACTAAAACAGAACTTTAAGAATAAGCCGGAAAATGTTGAAAAATATTTAGACATTATTATTAAAAACGGCCGTTCTTTAATGAGTTTGCTCGATGACATTTTAGATTTATCCAAAATTGAAGCAGGTCAACTACAAATCAGTTATGAACCGATCGCAGTTCAGCAAATTATTGACGACCTTGAAGATATCTTTCGTCCTAATCTAATCGAAAAAACTGTTGACTTGGTTTTAGAAGTTACTGATAAAGTGCCAAGAATTATAATTTTTGACGAAATTCGATTGCGTCAAATTCTGATCAATGTAGTTGGCAATGCGATTAAATTTACCCACGAAGGTCATGTCAAACTCACTATTTCGGGTCGAGATTTTGATGCTCAAACGCACACATTCACCTTATTGATTGCGGTCGAGGATACGGGAATTGGTATTTCTTCCGAACAAAAAAATGCCATTTTCCAGTCTTTCCGTCAAAGTGAAGGTCAAAGCACTCGTCGTTATGGAGGAACGGGTTTAGGGTTAACGATTACTAAACGTTTGACGGAAATGCTCAACGGCACAATCGATCTCATGAGCGAGCCAAAAGTGGGGACTACTTTTACTTTGACTTTTACGGAAGTCAAAACCAGCAAACAGAATTTTCGCTACCTTAATCCCGACCAAGACCTCAATCAGTTTGAGCCGTTGACTCTTTTATTTGTTGATGATATTTTGTCCAATCGTCAGTTGATGGAGAGTTTGTTTGAAGATACGCATCATACTCTTTTGATGGTAGAAAGCGGTCACGAAGCTTTAGAGTGCGTGCGCGATCGCCGTCCTGATGCAATTTTTCTGGACTTAAAAATGCCCGGTCTGGATGGGGAACAAGTCGCTAATATTCTCAAAGCCGATCCCACGACTCAAGACATCCCAATTATTATTGTTACGGCTTCAATTACTTTAAATACTCAAAAGTTGTTGCAAGTGGCTCAAGCTATTATTCAAAAACCCCTACAACCCGGCCAAATTGTGCAGGAACTCAAAAAATTGTTTGCCCAAACTTGACGGATTGGTTTGGGTATGTATTGAGCGATCCAAAATTTTTTCACTTGCAAAAAAAGCGCTCAAACCCGCATTCTTTCGTTGACCATCGTCGGCTGTAACAACGAGGATTCGTTGGTTTTTTCCAGAAAATTGCAAAAGCGATCTTTTAGTGCTAAACTCGATTACAATCCCAGGGACGGACTGAGCTTTCATTAAAATTAAATGCAAATGTACTATTAAAAAAGCACTTCAACCTCGATTGTGGGGTGAGTTGTTCGGCATAACGAGAGTTCGAGATAAGCTTCCAATTTGTTAACCCGAACTGACGTTAAATAAAGAGCTAACGCGAAGGATATTCATATCTCGGCAACTACGGCAGCTAACGCAGGTTCAATTGTGGGATATTTATAGGTGAAACCTGCTGCTTCGGTAGCTTGAGGCAAAACTTTCTGACCTTCCAGCACGACTTTTGCCCCATCCCCCAAACGTAACTCCAAGGCAAAAGCGGGAACGGGTAACCAAGAGGGACGCTGCATTACGTTACCTAGGGTGTTGCAGAGTTCTTTCATGGAAACGGGATTGGGAGCAGTTCCGTTCAAGACACCGTTGAGAGCGCTGCGGTCGAGGGCAAACAAAATTAGGTTCACTAGGTCTTCTTGGTGAATCCAAGAAAACCACTGTTCGCCGCTACCAATAGGTCCTCCAGCAAAAAGGCGAAAAGGGGTAATCATTTTCGCGATCGCGCCGCCATTGCCCAGTACAATACCAATACGGAGGATAACCAAGCGAGTGCCGCTATTTTTGACGTTTTGGGCTTCTTTTTCCCAAGTTTGGCAGACTTGAGCGAGAAAGTCATTCCCTGGAGGACTGGTTTCGTCGTACACCTGGGTCTGGCTCGTACCGTAATACCCTACCGCCGAAGCATTGACTAAAACTCCCGGTTTGGCTTCTGCTTGAGCGATCGCCTCGACGAGATGGCGGGTGACTTGTTGGCGACTTTGCAAGATTTTGTCCTTGACTTCAGGACTCCAACGTTCCTCTGCGATAGGTTCTCCGGCAAGGTTAACTACGCCATCACAGCCTGAAACGGCTTTTTGCCAATCTCCTGCTTGGTTGGGGGTATACGGGACGATTTCTACACGCGCAAAAGCTTGGGGAGGAAAAACTTTGCGAGCGCGATCTGGGTTGCGAGAAAATACGATAATGCGATCGCCTCGTTGGTGTAATTTTTGTACGAGACTAGAACCCACAAAGCCCGTACCGCCTGCGATCGCAATTTTCATAACCATCTTTATAAAACTCCAATTTCACCCATTTATTTATCTTGATAACCCATGCCATTAACTTCGGCATAGCGATTCATAAAGCGCATAAAACGCTCCCAATAATCCTCGCGGGCGATCGTAAATTCGCACTCGACGCGGCGTAATTCGTCTCCTTCATCTCCACCGAAAATAAAACGAACGGCAGACGGTTTAACGCTAATTTCTCCTTCTGAATCTATCAGTTTCATATCATCTGCCGCACCTTTGGTATAGCTATTAATAATACTCAGTGCCTGTAAAGATTCAAAAATAAATAAAACATTGCGTTCTCCGGTACTTTTCGTCCGACGCAAGCTGACATGACTTAATTCTTCTGAAATCCCTTTAAAAAATTCAATTTTGGGTTCTTGGCTATCGGGCATACTTCAGTAATAAAGGTTTGTTAAGAAAAAGAAAAAGGCTGCTAACCTTAACCCATGTTAACAGCCACAAACAAGATTTACTCAGCGCCGCCGCCTTGAATTTTCAGCATTAAAAAGCCTAAACCCAAGCCGACTAAAATTAGGGTTGATGATAAAATTGCCGCATTAAAAAGAATATCGTCAGCCGTCATTAATTTTGATCTCCTTTGGTTGCTACCCGCGATAAATAAGGGTCAAGCCAGTTTACTGTGCTGGTTTGACACGCACTACCCCTTATCATATCAACCTCAGGCCGTTTAGAACACACCCCCGCGTAGATCGTTTGGTATCCCCCACTCAAGACTGAATCAAAGGGGCTACAACTTAGGGTAACATTTTGCCCATGAGCGTGTTTTGTGTTGAGAGATTTTTATCCTTGTCGATGATGAATGGCTATTTTGGGCAGTTCGTAGGCATAACTTCGAGCAATTCTCAAGAATTTTTTGAGGTTATTTATGTATTATTTCCGATTGTTTTATCCGTCGTCCATATTTATGTCGGCAAGTTTTATTGGCTGCACAAAATTATTCCCAAAGAACGGTGGATTTCTTTAGGAAGCGGTGTTTCGATTGCCTATGTTTTTCTAGAAATTTTACCAGAATTAACCCAAGCCCAAAGAAAAATTGAACAAACCCAGTTAGCGGTTATTCGTTATCTTGAAAGTCACGTTTATATATTGGCATTATTAGGTTTAAGTTTGTTTTATGGGTTAGAATTACTGGCTTTGCGATCGCGTCGTCAAAATCGCGAATCAAAGCAAGTCGATACCACCAGTCTGGATGTTTTTTGGGTACATATTGGCGCTTTTGCCATTTATAATTTTTTGATTGGGGAAGTATTTAGCAAGATCGAACAACGAGATTTACTGGGAGCTTTTTTATTTTTTATAGCAATTGCCCTGCATTTTTTAATCAACGATGATGGCTTGCGCGCACACCATAAAAATATCTACGATCGCGTGGGACGTTGGCTTTTAGCTGGGGCTTTATTTCTGGGTTGGGTATCCAGTCAATGGTGGGAACTCCACGAAGCAGCGATCGCGTCCCTTTGGGCTTTTATTGCAGGAGGGATTGTTTTCAATACACTCAAAGAGGAAATTCCCGAACGTCAAGAAAGTTGTTTTTGGGCTTTTAGTATTGGCGCGATCGGCTATACAATCTTGTTGTTATTAACCTAATTTCAAGACAAAGGATTTGAGGGGAGAATGGGTAAAGTAAAACAAATCGTTGTTCCCCCTTGAGGCGTTGCTAAATAACTCATTTGTCCTCCGTGAGTTTTAATAATTTGCTGACACAAATATAAGCCCAAACCCAAGCCTTGAACGCGCCCGGCTAAAACGGGGCGATCGCCACTGAAAATGCGATCGCGACGGCGTTTTTCAATACCGCAGCCATCATCCTGTACCGCACAGGTAATAAAAATACCGTCATTTTTAATCATAGCAATTTGTAAATTTAAAGGCGGTAAATTATGTTGTAAAGCATTATCAATCAAATCGTGAAAAACTCTTTCTAGCTGTCGAAGATCGGCATTAACTAAGGGACAATCGGGAGCAATTTGGTTATGAAAACGCGCGGGAAACCGTTGTAATAAAGGTTGCCATTGTGCGCCTAAATCTTCTACTAAATTAAATAAATTGACCGCTTGATAATCTAAAGCTGTTCCCCAAACTTCTAACTCATTCACTTCCATTAAACGATCCAAACGTTGGAGTTGGCGATCGCACCGTTGAGACAGTTGCGCGATCGCCAAATTCATATTCTGGGGAACTTCCTGCTGCAACCACTGTTGTAAAATAGTTGCCATCGCTGCCATTGGCTGACGCAACTCCGTCGAAATAGTATGAAGATAAACATAAAGGGTTTCTTCCGCATTTTGACGCTCTTGAATTTCTGCTTGGAGACGGCGATTTTGGTATTGTAATTGTTCTTGTTGCCAGCGAAGTGTCAGGCGATCGCGAATCCGGGCTAAAACTTCCGAGCGATGAAAAGGAGGTGCGATCGCCTCAGCCCCTCCCACCATAAAAAGGCGATCGCGATCCAGCGCATCGGGGGGATCGCTAATAAAAATAATCGGAGTTGTTGATAACTCTGGAATTTCTTTCAAACGACGACAAACTTCATAACTATTCAGATCGGGTAATACCAAATCTAGTAAAATTAAATCCGGTATTTTTGCCGTAGCTGTGGCGATCGCATCTTGACCTTTTGGTACTTTCAAAACCTTGTAACCGCTTTCCGATAACATGACCGACAATAAACGTAAATTATCCGCCGGATTACCCACTGTCAAAATTTCCGCCGTCGGAGAAGAAAGATTCAACACATTACACCCCTTCAAAAATTAATAGTATATTGATCCCATTCAGTACCGCCAACCTCAATTTTTCAGCCCTAGCCGCCAATTCAAGCTAATTCAATTTACAATGCTGAATATAGCGCTACGCTTGGGGTAAGGGAGTCAGCCAAACCTTTCCCCAACTTGAGTTTTGCCATGATGTCCTAACTGTTTTTCGGGCTGCTATAACAGAAACACCAGGAGAGGGTAACTTCAGTGACTTTTGGGAAATGGGTTGGTTTTGCCGTGTTGCTAATGGCGTTAGTTGTTCTCTGGAACGTGCGGCAATTAGTGTTATTAATCTTGACTGCCGTTTTTCTCGCCGATGCCCTAAGTTTACTGGTAAACCGACTGCAACGGTGGCGTATTCCCAGAAGTTCCGCCGTTTTAATCTCCTTTAGTTTGCTAATTGCTGGTTTGGTAGGCTTATTTTGGTTGATTGTACCGCCTTTTACCGAACAATTCGAGCAGTTAGCCGTGCGGATTATTCAGAGTTTACAGCGTTTAAATGAGTGGTTGCTAGAGTATCGCGCTAATCTGAATCTCGATCCCGAATGGACAGCAATTTTACCCAACTTACAAGATGCGATCGCGCAACTCCAACCCCTAATCAATCAAGCCATCGACCAAGGTTTGGGCTTCTTTTCCAATACCTTCAACATTCTCTTGAACACCCTCTTGGTTGCGGTTTTAACCCTGATGATTTTAGCCAACCCCCAACCCTACCGACAGGGCTTTATTCGCCTATTTCCCTCGTTTTATCGACGACGGGTGGACGAAATTTTGGTATTGTGCGATCGCGACTTACAAGGCTGGCTGATCGGGGTAGCAGCAAACATGGCCGCGATCGGTACATTCAGCTTTATTGGCTTATCGCTCTTAGGCATTCCCCTCGCCTTTGCTCAAGCCATTCTCGCTGCCTTATTCACCCTAATCCCCAATATCGGTCCAGCGTTGAGCGTCATTCCTCCTGTGGCGATCGCCTTCCTCGATGCCCCTTGGAAACCCCTTGCCGTCCTGATATTATATATTGCCGTCCAACAACTCGAAAGCAGCCTTCTCACCCCCTACATCATGGCCAAGCAAGTTTCCCTCTTGCCTGCCGTGACCTTGTTAGCTCAAGTCTTTTTTACCAGTCTTTTCGGCGTTCTCGGCTTATTCCTTGCCCTTCCCCTGACGGTAATCGGTCAAATCTGGCTCAAAGAAATGATCCTCAAAGATGTTCTCGATCGCTGGCAAAAGCCCCCCCAAAACATTCCCCCAGTCGCCATTCCTGAGCCTCCAAGCCCTGAAAACCCCACCGCAC
>JAWQFT010000018.1:0-48932 GCA_035968055.1 Jaaginema sp. PMC 1080.18
TAATTGGTAATTGGTAATTGGTAATTGGTAATTGGTAATTGGTAATTGGTAATTGAAAACTGATGACTGATGACTGATAACTGATAACTGAAAAGACCTACTGCCCCTTAGAAGCGGACGACTGGGGCGGGAGAGAGACTAACATTGTGCCGCCACCCGTAGGTGATGAGGGCGGTTGAGGCGGTTGTGGGGGTTCGTCGGAATTGAGAAAGCGGTCTTCGAGTTGCTTAATCACAATATAGAGAATTGGCACGAAAAAGAGACTCAAAACCGTCGCCACCAACATACCGCCAAAAACACTCGTTCCCAAAGACCAACGACTGGCAGAACCCGCACCTTGGGCAATTACGAGGGGGAAGAAACCCACTAAACTCGAAATCGCTGTCATCAAAATCGGGCGAAAACGTTGCTCTCCGGCTTGCAACGCTGCTTTCGGGATGCTAACTCCCGTTTCGCGCAGTTGATTGGCAAATTCCACAATCAGAATTGCATTTTTGCTGGCTAATCCAATCAGCATCACCAAACCGACTTGGGCATAAACATCGAGGTTGAGTCCCCGCAACGCGATAAAAGCCAGTGCGCCGAAAATAGCAATCGGGACAGTCAGCAGGATAATTGCCGGGTCAACATAGCTTTCGTATTGGGCAGCCAGGACGAGGAAAACCACGACAATCCCTAAACTAAAGATAATCGGGGCTTGACCGCCAGAAGACAGTTCTTCGCGAGCCGTTCCCATCCAGGCGTAACCGAGGGAGGGTTGAGCGATTTCCTGGTAAGCTTGTTCCATGGCCGCGATCGCCTCTCCGGAACTATAACCGGGATTGGGCTGACCTTGCAGTTTAATCGCCCGAAAGAGGTTGAAATGGCTAATGGTTGCAGGGCCGATGACTGTTTCCGTGGTAACGAGACTATCCAGAGAAACTATCTGACCGGAGCGCGATCGCACATAAATTGTTTTGATATCGTCGGTATCCGAGCGGAATTCCTGGTCTGCTTGCACATACACCCGATAGCTGCGCGTACCGTAGTTAAAATCGTTCACATACTGCGAACCGAGATAAGCCCCCAACACATTCAGGGCATCATCTAGTTCTACATCCAGGGCTGCGGCCTTTTCGCGATCGATCGTCAGTTCCATCTGGGGCGTACTGGCGGTAAACTGAGTGAAGACTTGACCGGCGATCGCGGGTTTTTGATTGGCTTTCTCCAGTAGGGCATAAGTGGCCTCTACTAAATCATTAATCTCCAATTGCCCCCCACTGCGGTCTTGCAACTGAAACTCAAAGCCGCCAAAATTACTTAAACCCTGTACTGGCGGTGCATTCAACGCCAAGATAAACGCCCCCGGAATCTGCTGAAACTGACCGTTGAGGCGTTGTACAATCGCCTCAGCCGATTGATTTGCCCCCTGACGACGATCCCACGGCGTAAGCGTCCCGAAGAAAATCCCTTTATTCGGGGCATTGCCATCGAAACTAAAGCCAGTAATGGCAAATGTCGTTTTAACTTCGGGAATTTGCTGCATTTCGGTATCGATGCGATTCATAATGCCTTGGGTGTAGTTGAGGGAAACGCCTTCAGGGGCTTGCACAATCCCCAGGAAGTAGCCTTGGTCTTCGGCTGGCACAAAACCACTGGGAACAAGGCGATACATCCATAACGTCAATACCAGGGCGATCGCAAACAGCCCCAATACTAACAATTTGAAATGACTCAAAAAATCCAGACTTTGACGATAACGCCGAGTAATCCAATCGAAAACTTGATTAAATTTCCGAAAAAAGCGCCCTAATAATCCTTGTCGCTGAGATTTGCGCCGCAATAATAAAGCTGAGATAGCCGGGGAAAACGTCAGAGCATTAAACGTCGAAATCACAATCGCGAAGGCAATTGTCAGTGCAAACTGTTGGTAAATTTTGCCCGTCGTACCGGGGAAAAACGCTACGGGGATAAAAACTGCCAAAAGCACGACAGAAGTAGCGACAACCGCCCCAGACAGTTCTCTCATAGCATCGATAGCCGCTTGTCGGGGTCGTAAACCTTCCTCAATTTTAGCCGCGATCGCCTCCACCACCACGATCGCATCATCCACCACCAACCCCGTGGCCAAAACCATACCAAACAAGGTCAGGGTATTGATTTCAAAGCCAAAAATCCAAATAAAAGCAAACGAACCAATCAGCGATACCGGAATCGCTACCCCTGGAATAATCGTCGCTCGCCAATCTTGTAAGAAAATAAAGATAATAAACGTCACTAGGGCGATCGCAATCAACAGCGTCATCACCACCTCGCGCAACGACGCTTCCACAAACGCCGTCGTATCAAACGCCACCTGTGCTTCAAGTCCTGGGGGAAAATTTTTCTCCAGTTCGGCAATCTGTTCTCGTACCTGTTGCGCCACACTTAAAGCATTACTCCCCGGTAATTGGTAAATTCCCACCCCAATCCCCGGATTTCCCAGGATTTGCACGCCGCTATCGTAATTCTCTGCCCCTAACTCGGCGCGGCCTACATCCTTGAGTTTAATTAAACTCCCCGTCGCACTGCGTTTAATAATCAAATCCTCAAATTCGCGAGCATCTTGCAACTGACTTTGCACCCGCAAACTCATCTGGATTTCTTGGTCTGGGGGAGCGGGTTGTTGTCCCACTGCACCCACCCCAATCTGAATATTTTGCGATCGCAAAGCCTCAATCACATCCTGAGTCGTCAAGCCCCGACTGGCCAGGGAATTCGGGTTCAGCCATAACCGCATCGCATACTGCCGTTCCCCGAAAATTTGCGCCCTCCCCACCCCATCCAAGCGACGCAAACGATCCACCACAAACAAATCTAAATAATTACTGATAAACAAGTCATCGTAAGTATTATCCGGGCTGTAAAAACCAATCACCAACAGCAAATTATTCGACGCTTTCTCCGCCAGTACCCCCGTGCGCTGTACCGCTTCGGGTAACTGGGATTCCGCCGTCGCCAAACGATTTTGGGTATTAATTTGCACCAAATCCGTATTTGCCCTCGGCCCAAACGTCACCGTAATCGCACTCGCCCCATTATTGCCACTATTCGACTCGATATATTCCATCCCCTCCACGCCGTTGATTTCCCGTTCGAGGATATTCGTCACCGAACTTTCCACCGTCTGAGCATCCGCCCCGATATAATTAGCAGCAACTTGGACTTGAGTCGGGGCAATTTCCGGTAAACGCGAAATGGGTAGATTCACCATCGCGATCGCGCCAATCAAGGCAATCAAAAGCGAGCAAACTGTCGTGAGGACAGGCCGCTTAATAAAGGTGTTTACGATCAACAACATAAAAGCTAGGCGGGAATAAGGACTGGCCGAATAGCTGTTTTTTTGGGAGTAAAAACACACTCGGTAATGCCGCTTATCATAGCAATTGCTAGTTAATCGGTGGAAAATTAGGCAGCTTTGTCTTGGGCAATCGGGAAATAGAAGCTCGTTTCCATAACAAGTGTTATGTCGAGCATAACAACTGTTATGTTTTCTGTTCCTCAATTCGCCCCGCTATTGGGACAAATCTGATTCGCCTGCATGATGGGGCTTTAGACTCAAGTTTTTTGGTAGAATCGATCTGCTTTACAACCAACCTCCTCTCTCGCGATCGTATGAAATTCGTTTGTAGCCAAAGTGACCTCAATACCAACCTTTCCCTCGTCGGTCGTGTCGTGCCATCTCGTCCCACTCATCCCATCCTCGGAAACGTCTTGCTAATTGCTGATTCTAAGACCCAGAAAATCAGCTTGCGCGGCTTTGATTTGAGCTTAGGGATTCAAACCAACTTTCCGGCCCAAGTCATTGAAGGCGGCAAAATTACGCTACCCGCGAAACTGCTCAATGATATTGTTTCCCGCTTGAACGAAGGGGAAATCACCCTCACCCACGAAGACGAAGACGTAACAGACGAAACCGAAGAAGGCTCAATTGTCACCTTGACTTCAACTTCTGGGCGCTATCAACTCCGCAGTCTCAGTGCTGACGAATACCCCGACATCCCCGAAGTGGAAGATGGAGAAGCCCTCAAACTGCCCATTTCCGCCCTGAGTGAAGGCTTGCGGTCGAGTTTGTTTGCTGCGAGTACCGAAGAAAGTAAGCAAGTCCTCACGGGGATTCACCTCAGCCAACCCGAACCGGGCTATCTCGAATTTGCAGCAACCGACGGTCACCGTTTAGCTGTTGTCCAGACGACCCAGGATGACTCAGAAGCGCCAACAACGGAACTCGATGAAGATTTTGCCGTAACGATTCCCGCCCGCGCCCTACGAGAACTCGAACGAATTTTGAGTAATCACAGCGATGAGGCGACTTTATCTTTGAAGTTGAACGAGTCACAAGTAGTATTTGAAGTGGGAGATCAACGTCTCACCAGTCGTAAATTAGAGGGGGCATATCCGGCTTATCAACAGTTGATTCCGCAACAGTTTACCAAACAAATGGCGGTAGAACGTAAGTTATTAATTGGCTGTTTGGAACGGGTTTCTGTACTGGCAGATCAGAAGAATAATGTGGTTAAGTTTGAGCTTAATAGCGATAATCAACAGTTGTCTTTGAGCGTGGATAGTGCTGATTTTGGCAGTGCGGTAGAGTCGATTCCCGTACAAATTTCGGGGGATAGTATTGAGGTAGCTTTTAATGTTAAATATCTTATGGATGGCTTGAAAGCTTTACCCACGACGGAGATTCAAATGCAGTTGAATACACCGATGCAGCCGATTATTTTTACGCCTTTGGGGGGGGTGAAAATGACGTATTTGGTAATGCCTGTACAGATTCGGGAGTAATTTGGGTATTGGGCAGTGGGCAGTGGTTTTTGGGCAGTCGGCAATCGGCAATCGGCAATCGGAAAAAGAGGGGGATGGAATTGGAATTGTGACAAACAACAAACAACAAATAACAAACAACAAATAACAAACAACAAACAACCAATAATGACCGATGGCAAAAACCATTACCAGATAAGTCGCTTAGTGCTATGGATGACCCTAGGGTTGTTACTGCTATTGTTGTGGGCAAAAGTATCTACAGGGCTTGAGGTTCACTCATTAAGTGTTTTGTCGGAGTCTTTACATACAGCGATCGCGGGGTTTAGTTTGTTAGTCAGTTGGTTGGCTGTGATGGAGATCGATCGCCCGACAGGAAGGGAAATCTACGGTCACGGCAAACGGGAAACGGTTTTGGTTTTGGGGAGTGCGATCGCGTTAAGTTGGTTTTGGATCGACTTGTTTCGTTCTACTCTAGAGGCCATCCTCAACTGGGGAACACCAGTCACAGAAATTCGCGTGAGTTTGCCCTTAATACAATTGTTGGGGTTATTAGTCGCTTTGACGCTGGGGTTGGCTTTACTAAACTCTAATCAAGGACGAAAATTGAACTATCCTATTTTGCGCTTCAATGGAGTTCAGTTATTCAAAGATGGGTTTTTATTGGCGTTAGCGACGGGTAGCTTGGCTGGCGTATGGTGGGGAGAATCTCTATTCGATGCGATCGCGTCTTTAATGCTACTCATTTTAGCCTTAGACAGCTTTTGGCAAGTGTTGAATTGGCATTTTCCCTTACTCCTCGAAAACCGCGCGATCGCCCCAGAAACGATTGTAGAATTAATCCAAGAGATTGAAGGGGTCAAAGGCTGCCACAACGTCCGTTCTAGGGGCATAGTAGGGCGCTTGGTCTACATTTCGATGCACCTTACCCTCGAACCCAAAATTAAAGCCCTGACCCCCCAAATTGCCCGGAGTATTGAGAAGACATTACGCGATCGCTACGGGCCGATTCAAGTGACTTTGGTTGTGGAGTCTTGAAGAGTGGGGAGAGTGGGAGAGTGGGAAGAGTGGGAGGAGTGGGGAGAGGGGGAAGAGGGGGAGGTAATTAGAATCGTGACGAACAACCAACAACCAACAACCAACAACCAACAACTATGGTGATTAACATCTCTTAACGTTATAATCCTGCATGAGTTAGGTTTACGCCGAAGTAGTGAAAATACTCCGGTTGACTTTCTTGGTGTTGAGGTTAAGTGTGAAACAACAGATCGATCTGCAAAAACCGCAAGCTACTCTGACGAAGCCCAAACCGCCTCAGTCGGTAGCTGAAGGGTCTTCTACCAAAACGCGCGTCGCGCCGCCGCCACCGCCCTTATCAGGAGGCTGGAGACGACGTTTATTATGGGGAGGTATATTTGGTGTTGGGGCCGGAGTTTCTGCGATGCTAGGGGCAGCTTTGGCCATGGTGAGTCCTGTTCCCCAGGACTTGCAGGGATGGTTAGCGACGAAAGAGGCGATCGCGAAGTTACCCGATTTTGGGACGCAAGGCAAGAAAGCCTGGACTTCGTTATTTCAGTATCGCATTGACCGCCCCATCAATATCTTAGTGATGGGGATCGATCGGGTTTTGGATGCTGAAGTCGGTTCAGACGCTGCTTTTGACGGTAATAGCGATACGATGTTGTTGGTGCGCTTCGATCCTGAGAGTAACAGCTTGAGTATGTTATCCATTCCCAGAGATACTCAGGTGTATATCCCCACGGTGGGTGTTACCAAAATTAACGATGCGAATGCCCACGGTGGTGCAGAGTTAGCAATGGAAACTGTGGGAGAAACTCTCAATGAGGTTCACATTGACCGCTATGTACGGGTGACGAATGATGCTTTCCGCGAGTTGGTGGATTTGGTGGGGGGAGTTGAGGTTTATGTACCCCATCCCATGAAGTACACGGATATGACTCAGCAGCTAGAAATCGACCTCGAACAAGGTTTGCAAACTCTCAATGGTTCTCAAGCCGAACAGTTTGCCCGTTTTCGCATGGATGAGTACGGCGATATTGGTCGCGTTCAACGCCAACAAATTCTTCTTAAAGCGTTGCGTCAACAGTTACAAAGTCCGGCGGTTTTACCCAAAATTCCCCAAGCGGTACAGCTAATGCAGCAGTTTGTGGATACGAATTTGACCTTAGAAGAAATGCTGGCTTTGGTGGGCTTTGGGCTAAATTTGGAAAAAGATGACATCAAAATGGTGATGTTACCGGGGCGTTTTAGCGGGCCGGAGGAGTTTAATGGGATTAGTTATTGGATTATGTCCCATAGCGATCGCGATCGCGTGATGCAAGAGTATTTTAACGTGGAGAGCGATCGCGAACTCGATCTCGATCTCCGTAGTTTCAAACGAGTCCGCATTGCGATTCAAAATACCACAGATGACCCAGAAGTAACCCAGCAAGCCCTCGATTACCTACGAGAACGCAATTTCCGCAATGTCTACGTTTCGCCGCGTCAACTCACCCAACCCGAACGCACCACTGCTATTATTGTCCAGCAAGGCAACACCACGGCGGCTAAAATGCTGCAAGAGTCTTTGGGTTTAGGACGCATTGAAGCGGATTCAACGGGGGATTTGGGTTCGGATTTGACTCTCCGTATCGGGACGGATTGGTACAGCAAGCGATTACCGATGAATCCAGAGACGACGGAGGAGGGGGTTAGGGAGTAGAGATTGGGCAGTCGGCAATCGGCAATCGGCAATCGGGGGGAGTGGGATGAATGCCCCTCCACTGCCTACTGCCCAATCCCTACTACCCCTTAGATGCTGATAACTGGTCTGGGAATTTGTTGTGTACAGTGTACATAAGGCTATCCGGAAATTGATCCTCATGATGCTATCGTCCAAAGCCATTCAGCGCCGCAAATCTCTACATCAACAAACCTATGATGTATTGAAAAATAACATTTTAGCCGGACATATTGCTCCGGGTGCGCGTTTAGTGGAAACTCAACTAGCAGAACAATTACAAGTCAGTCGGACTCCGATTCGCGAGGCGATTCGTCAACTGCAACGGGAGGAGTTAGTCGAGGCAGATGAAAACGGTTGGTTGCGGGTTGCGAGTCTTTCGATTGCGGAAGCCCGGCATTTATACGATTGTCGAATTGCCTTGGAAACCCTGGCGGTGCAGGAGGCTTGTGCTAATCTTACCCCTGGAAAGTTACAGAAGTTAGCTCGCTGTGTTGCCGAAGCCCAAAAGTGGTTGTCTGAAGATGTTACGCCAGAACAGAGTTTGAAACTGTTAGAAATTGATTATCAATTCCATAGTACGATCGCGCAAATTAGCGGCAATCATTGTTTAGTCTCGCTTTTAGAGCAAGTTTTTGACAAAATGACGTTATTGCGTACTAAAACGACTCGTAATAATCCTAGGGTGCTAGAGATTGGCTCGGAACACCAAACGATTTATGATGCGATCGCGACGGGCGATCCTGATATCGCCGTTGCAGCGATCCAAAATCATCTCAACGCTAGTAAAAAGCGGGTTGTCAAGGAACTCGAAGCGTTAACTGCTGCGGCAAATTATGAATAATTACCCAACTCGCGATCTGATTGGTTACGGCGCAAATCCTCCCCATCCTCAATGGCCCAATAATGCCCGAATTGCGGTGCAATTTGTGATTAACTACGAAGAAGGGGGCGAAAACTGTCTTTTGCACGGCGATACTCACGCTGAAGCTTTTTTATCGGAAGTGATTGGTGCAAAACCTATCCCTGGAGTTCGCCATCTTAGCGTCGAGTCGGTTTATGAATATGGCAGTCGGGCGGGGTTTTGGCGGCTACAACGGCTGTTTACCCAGCGAGGTATACCCGTAACGGTTTATGCCGTGGCGATGGCGTTACAGCGCAATCGGGAGGCGGTTGCGGCGATGTTAGAGGCGGATTGGGAGATTGCCAGTCACGGTTATCGCTGGATTGATTATACGTTCTTCCCACCGAGTACGGAAAAAGAACACTTAGACATGGCGATCTCCCTCCATACTGAAGTTACCGGAAGTCGTCCCCTGGGCTGGTATACGGGCAGAAATAGCGTTTATACTCGCCAATTGGTCATCGAAGAAGGGGGTTTTCTCTACGATGCGGACAGTTACGCTGACGATTTACCGTATTGGGATTATAGTGGCGATCGCCCTCATCTGGTGATTCCCTACACTCTGGATAACAACGATATGCGCTTTCTGGTTGCCCAAGGCTTCAACAGTGGCGATCAGTTTTTTACTTATCTCAAAGATGCCTTTGATGTATTGTACGAGGAAGGGGAAACTGCCCCTAAAATGATGAGTATTGGGTTACATTGTCGCATCTCCGGGCGACCGGGACGGACTGCGGCGTTAGCTCGTTTCCTCGATTATGTCCAAAGTCGCGATCGCGTTTGGTTGTGTCGTCGTCTCGATATTGCCCGTCATTGGCATCAGTTTCAACCTCCTAACCAGGCAATATAGTAGTGAAAAGGTGGAGAGCGGCGATACTACGGTTTAGACTTGGGAATCAACGCAACTTTGGAGATTTGGCGATGTGGGGATCGCGGTTACCGAGTCGTAACCTGCATTGGCAAAGAGATTGGTCACAATCAGTTCGGCTCGTTCGTTGGCTTGGGTGAGAATGCCTTGCTGACAAGCCGTTGTCACAATTTCGCTCAAGGTTTGGCGTTGTGCGAGGGTTTGTAGTTGAGGGGCAACATCGGGACCCAGATCGAGAAAACCGCGATCGTAGTCGTACACCTCAGAGCGATTAACATCAATTTTACTATCGAGAATTTGAGGTGGCGGTAATTGAATCGTTATCCTGTTGTCTGTTGTTTTCACATCTTGGGGTTCGAGTTGGCTCAAGTCTACCCCAGCCCGTACTTCCCCGTAAGCAATGTACAGCAGTTTGGTTTGACCTACCGTAATATTACCGAGTTTGCGGTCTTGTTGGGCAGGAACAACTGCTTCCATCGCAAAGATAGCCGTTGTCAGTTCGCTGGCATTGCGTACTTGCTGTAAAGTCGGCGTGCGGACGTTGATTTCCGGTTGACTGGCGTTAGGATCGAAAAACCCTTGAATCTCTTGAAAAAGCCGTCCTCCGGTACGCCATAGCCCCAATAGCATCAGTAATATCAAGATAGTGATACCACCTTTAGCAAAGAAGATGAGATTTTTGACGAGAGCCACAGGTAATTGATTCATAATAAAAAATAGGCAATTTTACATCTTTGTTTTAATAATTTTGGTGAAAGAGGGGTTATTGTAAAATTTCTTCGAGTTGGTGTTGTTGCCAGAGAAACTGATACAGTCCGGGGACTTTGACCAGTTCGCCATGAGTACCGCTCTGAACAATCGTACCTGCATCCATGACCAGGATGCGATCGCAGATGGCGGCGGCAGACATTTGGTGGGTAATAAACACCACTGTTTTATTATCTCGATGGCCGGAGAGATTTCGCAAAATTTGGGTGGCTGTTTGATTATCAACGCTCGATAAGGCATCATCTAAAATCAAGATCGGTGCATTGAGCATTAAAGCGCGAGCTAAAGCAGTACGCTGTCGTTGACCGCCAGAAAGAGTAATGCCCCGTTCGCCGACGATTGTTTCGTATTTTTGCGGAAAATTGCCGATTTCCTCGTGAATTTGGGCATCTTTAGCCGCAGTTTCAATGGCAGTCATGGCGGCTAAAGGGTTGCCGTAGCGAATGTTATCTTGAACGGGAGCGCTAAATAAAAAGCTGTCTTGGGGAACGTAGGCGATCGCCCCTCGCAGACTATTTAAGTGTAGTTTCGTAATATCGTAATCGTCGATAAAAACTTTCCAGGAAGGAATATCGAGCAAACGGGGTAAGACGTTAGCCAGGGTAGATTTTCCCGATCCAATCGGCCCAACAACTGCGACGGTTTCCCCCGGTTGAATCGCGAAGTTAACGTTATTGAGAGCGGGTTTCTCGCTACCGGGATAAGTATAGTTGAGATTAGTTGCAGTAATTTTACCTTGGATAGTTTCTGGGGATAAGGCGATCGCCTCCGGGTCATTTTGAATTTCCGGTTCTGTATTTAAAATGGCTTCGACGCGATCGATACTCACTTCCCCCCGTTGATAAGCCGTAATGGTAAAGCCTAATAAAGCCGTGGGAAATACCAACCGTTCCACATAAATAATTAAAGCAACAAAGCCCCCAATACTAATTACGCCCCGCGCAATCAAATTTGAGCCAAATATTAATAAAATTAGCAAAGAAACATAAACCAAGCCTTCAATAATCGGAAAGAGTAAATTCCGAGTCCGAGCTAACTTTAAATTCGCATCCAGCAGTTGGCGATTGTGTCGATCGAAAGCCTCATATTCGTTTTCTTCTTGGGCATAAATCTTAATTAAAGAAATGCCACTCATGTCTTCTTGAATCATTTGGCTGAGGTCAGACAAGCGCTCTTGTACGTCTTTTTGTTCGTTGCGGAGGCGATTGCTAAACAACTGTACCGTGAGCAACATCAAGGGATAAATCCCTAAAGCTGCCAAGCTCAATGGCACATTAATTGACAGCATAAACGGCAAAGTTAAGCTATAAGCGAAAATTGTATTCACGACACTCAAAATCGCAAACCCCAATAAACGCCGAATATTCTCCACATCGCTAGTCGCACGACTAATCAAATCCCCCGCCGTATTTTTAAAGAAATAAGTGGGATGTAATGTTAGTAAATGCTCAAAAATATTTTGTTTAATTTCAAATTCAACTTGTCGCCCAATACCGAAAATAGCCACGCGGGAAACCATGCGAATAACCCACATAATCGAGGCGAGTAAGAAGATTTGGAGAAAGAAAGACCAAATTTGATCGATATCTAGAGCGCCCCGCAAACTATCGATACTATCTTCAATTAAGCGCGGAATATAAGCCCCGATCGCGTTCACAATAAACAAGGTAATAACACCCAAGGTCATTGCTCGCCAATGGGGGCGCAGATAAGTTAATAATTTTTTGATTCTTGAATTGGCCATAATTTCAGAAAGGCTACCCAGAGTGAGGTCAAATCCGATAGTTTTGACACCACCCCTCTAAAATTGTAGCTATTGTTGCGGCTATTCTGCGCTTTCTGGGGGACATTCCCCAGTTCTGCCATCGGGGAGAATCGCATTGCAGAGATTGGCTTTGTAGAAGTAAGCCCCGGTAATATCCGCATCCGTTAGGTTTGCTCCTTGTAGATTCGAGCCGCTAAAGTTGGCATATTGTAAGTCCGCATTGCTGAGATTGGCGTTTTCGAGATTGGTGTCGGGAAGGTCTGCTCGTGTGAGATTGGCGTTGCTTAGATTAGTATTAACCATGCTACTGCCGTCGAAACTCACTCCTTGGAGCTTGCCATCACTCAAATCGGCATTGTCGAGGAGGGCTTTGCTGAGTTTCACGCTGTCGAAGGTGGCATTGCTGAGGTTGGCGTTGATGAGATTTGCGCCGACAAGGTAAACGTTCTGCAAGTTTATGCTCGCTAAAGAGGCGTTTTGGAGGTTTGTACCACCTAGGTAGACATTGCGAAATGCTGCTCCATTGAGACTGGCGTTGTTGAGTTGGCTGTTGTCCAGACTCACCATGAATAAGATGGCGTTGTCGAGGTTGGCGTTGCTGAGAATGGCGCTTCGGAGATCGCTGCTGCGGATCGTGATGCCTGTTAAAATGGCTTCGCTGAAGTTCGCGCTGCGGAGAACTGTACCGTAGAGTTGGGCGTTGCTGAGATTTGCCCCGATGAAGTTGGCGTTGGAGAGGTTACTTTGGGATAAGTCTACGGTATCGAGGTTTGCGCCTTGGAAGTTCGCGGGGCGATCGCGAAAATCTAAGCCCCGCAGACGCGCTCCTGAGAGGTTACAACCGGGGCAATTCCCAGTTTGGGCAATTGAAGCGATTTCGACGGGTTCGGCAGCCATGAGGGGGGTTATACTGCCGATGAAGCCAGCAATGAGGGCGATCGCCCCTAGGTTCGAGGTTCGGTGCATTTTGGCCAAAGTTAACAAGGTAATAGCTTCAATTTTAGCGATTGTCTTGAGGGGAAGCCCGCTTCTATCCTGTAAACCATAACGCCAACGCTTGTCTATCGCGATTTTTGCGACAAGCGTTGGCGTTTTTTTCAAAAGTTGAAATGAGTTAGGGCTGGAGTTTTTAATAACGGCTCGCACTTGCCCTTAAGAAACTCGGCATAGAACGGAATTTGAATAAGAAGAATAAGCCGAGAAGATGAATGGACCAGTGAGCGATCGCGAAACCCCAAACTAAGCAGACAATGACTGCACCTGCGGCTAACATTTTGGGTAACTCGTGAGCCGCACGTTGATACCAAATAATATTAATAAAGGCAATGACTAACAAGAGCAGTGGGAAAAAGGGAAGCGTCATCATGATTCACCATTGGGTAGGGAACACACAGAGCAGCAAAACTACGAAAATTTGAGTTTAAATTTGGGATTTATTTTCTAATAGTTTCACGTTAACATTAACCTTGGGATTTGAAAGGTTAACTTCATTACTTTTCGTGGAAAGTTGCCATTTCTTATTAGAACTTCACATTCGCCGCCCCAAACTGCGGATTATCGGCGGGTTTTATTCATATTTATTTACATAAACTTTCAGATAACGGGTTCGGTGGTGGCAGTTTCTAGGAAGTCAGCCAGCCATTCTTTGAGGCGATAAGTAGCTCGACAATCGTCTTCATTGTAGCGAATAATAGCTTCTAAACAGTGGCGATCGCCCGTTTTGAGCCAACGGTCATACCAGCATACCGTTTGATCGCCACTCGCGTCCGCATCGCGCCATTGAAAACCCAACCATTGCGCGATCGCTTTGAGGGAGTAACTCTGCACGGGTAAAATAGCAGTAGCGGTGACATAGTGATGCAAATCCACACAACGAGAGATAATGGCTTGGACGCGATTTGTGGGGGTTTCATACAGTCGCGCTAATCGTTGAATTGTCTCAACTTCGTATTCGGAAAAATGGAAAATTGGGGCTTCCGGTTCGCTTTCAATTAATGTTAAAAATTGTTGCCAAATTTCAGCTTCGGCGGTGGGAACTTCTGCGACTAAGGGGAAAAACTGTGCTTGATTTTGACGGCGATCGACGCGAACGACACCTAAGAGGTAATCTAAATTGCGATCGGGTTCGGCTTCGATATCAAAATAAAACTCAATTTCGCGATGGGGTAAAGGGGGTAGATGGCGTTTTTGAGGCTTTTTTAACGGTTGGTTAGAAACAATTGCCCAGGCTTGTTGTTGGAGATTCCAAGCGAGATCGTTTCCTAGGGTAGATTTGAGTTGTTGCGGGGAAGTTGCGGCTAAAGTTTCGAGGGTTTGAATCCCCAAATTTTGCAGTTGTTCGTAACGATTGGGGGTGACTCCCGGTACTAAAGAAAGATGATTTTGGGCGATCGCGATCGCGTGACAATGACTGTACCATTGACATAAACTACAGCGCTGACGGGAAATAAAGACTTCTGGTTCAGTTGCTTGTAACAACATCTCGCTGGCTTCCGCTAAGACTTCCCACAACCGGGGTAACCAGATGTTTAAGTTGACCGAATGCTCATCGCGATCGCGTAAAATTAAATAGGTTTGTGTGGGTATTGCTTTTTGGATGACCGCCAGTAAGTAAGTATGCAATGCACTCACTAACTTATATTCTGGTTTCGGACGCTTGCCGAGTTTGACACTAACGGGGATATATTGCCAATCGCCCCAACGGGACTTTCCCGGCTGTTTCAGCAACAAAGTTGGCTTGCCTAGTAATTCTAAGGCCCGGAGGCGTAACCGGGCTTCTACGGCTAATATTGGCGCGTTAGCAGGTGTTGGCGTAACGGCACTCGGCCAAAAAGTTGGCAATAGCTCTGTATCGCGGTTGAGCTTTAGGACTCCGCTATGAACACAGTCTACCCCTTGAGCCATTAAAGCCGTCGTGGCGATCGCCCCCGCCTGCCAATCTCTCCGGGCAAACCGGGGTGTATGATAGTGATAATCAGCCAGTATCGCCGCAATATGCTCCGATCCTTGCGATCGCAACTTACTGACAAATTCTCGCTCTGGGTCTTTTTCTTGCCCATCGCCGTACACATTCAAAAAGGCTCGACGCTGACAGCGTTTGTAGTCTAGGAGTAAATCATCGGCGATTAACATTTAGAAAGATAATAAATTTATGAATAAAGCTATAGCTGCTGAAGTTATCAAACAAGTTAGAATTCTTGACCCAGTAACCCAAACTGACGCGATCGCGGATGTGGCGATCGTATCGGGGAAAATTAGCCAAATTGCGCCTCAAATCTCAGAAATTCCCGAAAATGCCGAAATTATCGAAAGCCAAGGCTGGATTCTAGCCCCCGGTTTAGTAGATTTATACAGTTATAACAGCGAACCGGGTTTTGAAGACCGAGAAACTCTCCCTACTCTAGCTGCATCCGCCCTAGCTGGGGGGTTTACCCGCGTCGCCTTATTGCCCAATACACACCCCGAAATGGATAACGCGGCAAGTTTGGGATGGTTGAGCCGTAACGCCCCACCAGCGCCCAAATTCTACGGTTGGGGCGCGATTTCTCAAAGGTGTGCTGGTCAAGAAATGACCGAGTTAGCTGAGTTAGCCCAAAGTGGTTGTATTGGCTTTACAGATAGTTGCCCCCTCGACAGTACGATGTTGTTGCGTCGGGTATTGGAATATGGGGCATTATACCAAAAGCCCGTGGCATTGGTGGCTTGCGATCGCGCTCTACGGGGCAATGGTGTAATGCGAGAAGGCAAACTCTCGATTCAAGCAGGGTTACCCGGAGACCCGGCAATGTCTGAAACTAGCGCTATTGCGAGTATTTGCGAGATTGTGGCGGAATTAGGGACTCCCGTCCACTTCCTGCGGGTTTCCACCCAACGAGGCGTAGAAATTATCGCTCAAGCCAAAAAACGCGGTTTACCGATTACCGCTAGTACCACCTGGCTGCATTTACTCAAAGACAGTCGTGCTGTTTGCAGCTACGATACCAATTTACGGCTCGATCCCCCCTTGGGCAATCCCAGCGATCGCATGGCCTTAATCGAGGGAGTAAAAACAGGTACAATTGACGCGATCGCCATCGATCATGCCCCCTACACCTACGAAGAAAAAACCGTAGCCTTTGCGACAGCCCCCCCTGGCGCGATCGGCTTAGAATTCGCCCTACCGCTTTTGTGGCAAGCCTTTGTCCCCACCGCTCAACTCAGCCCCCTCACTTTACTCAAGGCTTTGAGTGTATCTCCCCTGAATTGTTTGTTCCAAAAACCCATTTCTATCGCCGTCGGCCATCATGCCGAATTCATTTTATTCAATCCCCACGCCGTTTGGAAAGTAACCGCCAATACCCTCAAATCAAAAAGTCAAAATACCTCCTGGTTGAACCGCGAAATTAAAGGTCAAGTCGTCAAAGTTTGGTGTTGAAAACCCCAAAAAAAAGGCGAACTTAGAGAAAGTCCACCTCGCAAGTTAAATCAACTTAAAAACTAGGCATCATCCAAAGCCACGATTCCCGGTAACTCTTTACCTTCGAGCAGTTCTAAACTCGCGCCACCCCCTGTAGAAATGTGGCTCATTTTGTCAGCAACGCCGACTTTTTCCACCGCCGCTACCGAGTCACCCCCACCAATAATTGTAATTGTACCTTGGTCGGTTAAATCAGCTAAAGTGCGCGCGATCGCCTCCGTTCCTTTGGCAAAACGATCGAACTCAAAAACCCCCATCGGCCCGTTCCAGATCGCGCATTTACAATCAGCCAAAGCCTCTTGAAAAACTTTAATAGAATCCGGGCCAATATCCAAGCCCATCCAGCCATCGGGGATATTTTCTATAGCAACAGTCTCGGACTTCGCATCGGCAGCAAAGTTATCCGCAACCACCACATCCGTCGGTAACAATAACTCTACACCTTTTTCCTTAGCTTTTGCTTCGAGAGACTTAGCCAATTCCAGTTTGTCTTCTTCTACC
Organism: Jaaginema sp. PMC 1080.18; assembly: GCA_035968055.1. GTDB lineage: Bacteria > Cyanobacteriota > Cyanobacteriia > Cyanobacteriales > Spirulinaceae > Jaaginema. The sequence goes on from JAWQFT010000018.1 coordinate 16,788, forward strand.
AAAGACTTACCAACATTCAAACCCCTCGCTTTATAAAACGTAAAAATCATACCGCCACCAATCAGCAGTTTGTCGCATTTATCCAGCAAGGTTTCAATAACGCCGATTTTGCTAGAGACTTTAGAACCGCCAATAATCGCTGCTAAAGGGCGCTGGGGGTTATCAATAGCATTTTTAAGATAATCTAACTCTTTTTCAATTAAAAGACCCGCTACGCTAGGACTCAGGTATTTTGTCACCCCTTCCGTCGAAGCATGAGCGCGGTGAGCCGTTCCAAAAGCGTCATTAACGTATAAATCGGCATTTGCCGCTAATTTTTGGGCAAATTCTGGATCGTTGCTTTCTTCTTCAGCATAAAAACGGACATTTTCCAGTAAAGCGACATCGCCATTATTCATACTGCTGACGGTTTGGGCAACTTCGTCCCCAATGCAGTCATCGCATTTTTTGACTTCTTTACCCAATAATTCCGACAAACGGGCTGCGACAGGATTCAAACGCAAGTCATCTTTAACTTTACCCTTGGGACGACCCATGTGGCTGCTAAGAAGGACTTTGGCATTTTTGGCAACTAAGGCTTGAATCGTGGGGATTGCAGCCCGGATGCGAGTATCATCGGTAATATTGCCCTTGTCGTCAAGGGGGACGTTAAAATCAGCCCGGACTAAAACTTTTTTTCCGGCTAAATCAGCTTCTGATAAATTTGCTACAGTTTTCTTGGACACAGTTAATGACCTCCTAATTGCAATATTGGCGAGTGCGAAGTTTAAAATCAATTAATGCCTGCCGCAACTCAGTTTTTTGGGGTTTACTCTGGCGTTAAAAGCAAAGCCACTCACAAGGCAAGTGGTAATTGCTCTCTTGCCGATTGTACCGGAGTGCGTGTACTCAAGGGATGTTCTATGTTCAAAACTGTTTTATTTTCGATTGACCAAAGCCGCGAAGCCCGTAATGCCGTGGATGTTGTTGTTAATTTAGTACAGCAATATCAAAGTCGCTTAGTATTGTTGTCAGTGGTGGAAGTTCCTCCAGACACCGAAGCGGCGGCTGATGTGGATGTGATGAAGTCTAAAGAAGCTGTGGCCAAGTTACTCAACGGCGCACAGGAGCTTTTTACCCAAAAGGGTATCGAAGCGGAGATTATTGAGCGGGAGGGAATGCCGTCGTTTACAATCTGTGATGTGGCCGATGAGATCAATGCCGATATTATTGTGATGGGCTGTCGCGGTATGGGTTTAACCGACGAAGGAGCAGCCGAAAGCGTGACCAATCGCACGATTAATCTTGCGCCTTGTCCGGTGTTGGTGATTCCATAAATTTGAGGTTGTGGTTTAATCGGGGTGAAGGCCGTTATTGTTGTAAAGGAACTGTGACTAATTCTGAACCTCCTTCTCCCCGGAAACCTGTTTTAGATTTTGATGAGTGGATTGCGGTAATACTTTCGTTTGGGACAATCGCGCTGATTCTGTTTTTAGGGATAGGCCGTTTTGATACTTTTTTCAACCCGGATAATGTCCCTGAAGCCACGACTCCTCAGACGGATACCCCAGCAACGGAGGAGGAGTTACCGTTGTGGGTGAAGCCGGAAAAACCCTAGGGAGGGGTGAAGCGCGATCGCCCGATTTCCCGATTTTCCTTAAGAGCGTTATCAAGCTAAAGTGTAAAATACAATACATACCCCTCAACTTCACCAAACTCAATGCAGTGGGTCAACGCTTTTTCAACTCGTCCTTCCCTTGAAGCTGCCGTCCAAGAAGTGGCAGCGATGACGCAGCAATCTCTCCATAATCCGGCAGATTTAGCGCTGGTTTTTATTTCTGCGGCTTATGCCAGCGATTATCCGCGCTTGATGCCGTTGTTGCGGGAATATCTTAATGTGCCTTGTTTGCTCGGCTGTGGCGGTGGTGGTATTATTGGCAGCAGCCCCAATGCACCGGAAGCCCAAGAGGTGGAGCAAGAGCCAGCGTTGAGTTTGGCGTTAGCGAGTTTACCGGATGTCCAGTTACATTTTTTTCACCTCGAAGAAGCCGATTTACCGGATTTAGACAGTCCTCCAGATCGCTGGACGGAGTTGATTGGAGTATCTCCCCAATCTCATCCTCAGTTTATTTTACTGGCCGATCCGATCGCGCCGGGTATTAACGATCTTTTGCAGGGTCTTGATTTTGCTTACCCCGAATCCTCTATAGTGGGGGGTTTGGCTAGTGGGGGAATGTTGAATCGGGGGATGAGTTTATTTGGCAATTACCAGCATTATCAAGCCGGGGTGGTGGGTCTGGCGCTCAGTGGTAATATTGTGATGGATACGATTGTTGCTCAGGGCTGTCGTCCCATCGGTCAGCCGTTCCAAATTGCCCAGGGACAGCGTAATATCATTGTGACGGTAGATAATGGGGTTGGTGGGGAACAAGCCCCTTTACAAGCCTTACAAGACCTGCTGAATCGTTTACCCCAGAGCGATCGCACTTTGGCTCAAGATTCTTTATTTATTGGGGTAGCTCGCGATGAGTTTAAACAGAATTTGACCCAAGGGGATTTTCTGATTCGCAATCTGTTAGGTCTCGATCCTCGTAATGGGGCTATTGCCATTGGCGATCGCGTGCGACCCGGATCGCGGGTACAATTTCATCTCAGGGATGCTCAAACTTCAGCAGAAGATTTGGCAAGTTGGCTGCAACTACAAGCCCAAAACGAGCGTCAAGCCACAGGAGCATTGATGTTTTCCTGTTTAGGTCGCGGCGAAGGGTTATACGGTCAGCCTAATTTTGAATCTCAGCAGTTTAATCGCTATTTCGGGGATATTGCCCTCAGTGGCTTTTTTGCTAATGGTGAAATTGGCCCGGTGGCAGGAAGCACTTTTTTACACGGTTATACTTCAGTTTTTGGGATTTTTCGCTCTCTAACCTAGCTCTAGGGAAGCCGGATAAATGGGTTTTTCTCGCAGTTTTGGATTGTCACCTCAAAGGTTTTCTCGTCAGACAATTTTTGCTTAAAAATCAATAACATAAAACCCGTAAACTATCGGGCAAATGCGACCTTTGGGTAGGATTGACTGAATTGGCCAAACTTGCGGTAAGCTGTAGCTATTCGAGGGTTGACGAAGCCATGAAAGGCTTAAGATAAACGACCCCTCACTAGATTTATTGCGCGTTAAAGGGCAATTTTGGGTATGTCTTCTCAACGGTTTCAAGAAACTTACGAAAATATTTATACGACAGGTATTAAGTTACTGCAATACCTACAAGAATTGCGAGCGAGTAATGACCGCGAAAATGAAGGAGAAGTGGTTTTAAAAGGTATTGAAGAAGATATTACCCAAGCGCTGAATGCCCTACACGAGCAGAAGTATCAAGTGGCAATTATTGCTGCCATGAAAGCCGGAAAAAGTACGTTTTTAAATGCCTTGATTGGGGCGGATGTTTTGGCGACAGAAACAGAGGCTTGTACGGTGTGTCGCACGGATATTCAGCCAATTCCGGCTGCGGAAACCCCTCGTTTACTTGAATATCGTCAAAATCAACGCAAGCCTATTTTAGTGGCTTCTGGGGATGCTCAGAGCATTCAAAAACGCTTTTTGGAGCGGACGCGGGAGATTCGGGCAAATGCGAATCAAGAGGCAACATTGCGCTTTCGTTTGGAACATCCCATTGAGGCGATTAATCAATTTTCGTCGTTGAATGGCTTGACTTTGGTGGATACTCCAGGGCCAAATGAATGGCATTCGACGGCGTTTAATGCGGTTTCTCTCAAGGAGACGGCTTTGCAGGCTTTACGGACTTGCGACGCGATTTTATTTATTTTGGATTACGGTTCGTTTAAGGATAATACGAATTTAGAGTTGTTGCAGGATTTAATCGAACAACGGCAAGAGTTTTTGTTACAAAATACGGGAAAAATCTATTTTATCCTCAATAAAATAGACCGAAAAACGGAAGAAGATCGTCCGATAGAAGACGCGATCGCGGATTTGAAAACGAATCTCACGCAATTGGGTATTCCTAACCCCATTATATACCCCGTCAGTGCTTGGCAAGGCTTGTTGGCAAAGCTGATTATTCAGAATACTGCAACACCGAGTCAATTGAAGAATTTTAAACGCTTTTTTAGCGCTCAATATGCCCAGGAAAATGAAGATGGCGATCTGATTGTACCCGCACCGAGTAAGATTGCACCCCAAGCCTTGGAGGAAAGTTTAATTAAAACCGTCGAAGATTTAGTGGTACAAAAAGTTGTCGAAAATTCGGGGTGGAATTTACTCAGCGATATCCTGGCAAAGTTAGAGAAAGCGAGTCTGGCTATTGAGGACAGTTTGAATGTGCGAATTAATGCTTGGGAGATGGAAATTCAACCTTTACGTCAGAAGATTGAAGAGTATACTTCCGTAGCTCAAAATGCGATTATTCAAGTTAAAGGGGTTAAAACTTTAGTCGATCGTCAAGAAGTAAAATTGGTAGCACAGTTTCGCGAAGAGTTATTAGAATTTGCCGAAAAAGCGAAACTGACAATTCAAGAAGAAATTAACATATTTATTCAGTCTTGGGAAGCAGAGGAAGATCGCAGTCAAGAAGATTTGGAAGCGACGGCAATGGCATCTTCTGGGGCTTATTTTGATGTACCGCAGCGTTTAGCGGAGTCTCTGCGTAAAGTTATTTCTGGCTTAATGCGAGAACCCGAAAATCCTTATGAAATTCGCTGTGAATCGGAAGAAGAAGTTAATTTGGTGAAGGAAGATATTAATGGTTTTTGTGCGGTTTTAATTAAAAATTGGTGGCTGAATACCTACGATAAAATGGCGACGGAGGGTAAAGCAATTCGGGAGGAATTGATTGCTGAAATTTGTAATAATATTCAAATGATTTCCGATGAGCTATCTCGTCACATTGGGGAAGCGTTGAATATTGAGCTTAATATTAATCCGATTCAAAGACTGGATTTTGAGTTTCAAGGAATTGATGCTCAAGTTGAGCGCTATACAGAAAGTTATACTCGTCTCAAAAAAGAAAAACGCCGGGCTTTTTGTCGGGATTATGAAGTGGATATTCCGGTAGACGATCGCCGTTCTTATTATGCTATCGATCTGCGAAAAACGATTGAGGCAATTAAGTTTGAAATCGATCGCCAAACTTTGGGAAGTTTAACAGTTGTCGAACGCACGATTAAGAAGCAAGTGGCTGAGGATTTTCGGCAAGCGGAAAAGCAAATTTACGAATATATCGAGCGGTTTCAAGAGGAGTTTCGCCGTTTGCTGAAAGAACGTTCGAGTAAGGAAGTGGAAGTGGATCGCATTGTTGCTATTTTGGAGTTTCAACGCGATGAATTGTACGAATATCTGGAAGAATTAAAACAGATTCAGCAATTTCTGGGAAGTTGGCAACCGAGTGGTGCTACTGTTTAAAAACTATCTGATACCAAATCCGGCGCGCGATGTCTATCCCATAACCCGCCCACGGATTGAAATCCGGGGCTAATATGGCAAAGTCAGCCTTCGCTGACTAAAAAAATAGAGTATTATGTAGGGTGCTGTTAGCGTAGCGTAACGCACCGAAATCTGAGGGTTTTAGCCGTTTCATACCAAATTCGGTTAAATACCCCCTTTATTGTGTTAACCCGCCCATTTTAAAATCCGGGGCTAATATAGAAATCTGAGTTTTAGCTTAAACGGTGAGTTACGATTTTGGTGTATTGCCGTCACAGCATGGGTTTTAGCCGCCTAATTTACCCTACTGGCGCGACACAGCTTAAGTTGTGCGATAGCACCGCTAAAATACTCGCTGTTCGGTGCGTTACGCTGCGCTAACGACACCCTACCTAATCTACACTTTTAGCTGTGTCACGCTACTGCGCTTTGAGATAGAGTTTGGAAAAGATAAGCCCTGAAGGGCTGACTAGGAACAGTGATGAGAACAATATGAGCCAGTTTTTATTCGTTACCGATTTAGATAATACTTTAGTGGGCGATCGCGCAGCCCTGGCAAAACTCAACGAACATCTGAGCGCCCAACGCCAAAATGATAATATCAAAATTGTGTATTCCACGGGGCGATCGCGCTTTCTTTATCAACAACTGACTGAGGAAGAATCTCTACTCACTCCCGATGCTTTAATTTGTGCCGTGGGAACGGCAATTTATCTCAATCCCGACGAAGATAAAACCGATGCTGCATGGGATGAAATATTAAGTCAAAATTGGGATCGCGAGTTGATTGTTTCTCTGACAGCCCATTACACCGATTTAGTCCCGCAACCCGACTCCGAACAAACAGATTACAAAGTTAGCTTTTATCTATCTTCTGAAGTGGCTCAGGAATTGATTCCTCGCTTAAAAAGTGTTTTGGCAGAAAAAGGCTTAAAAACTAAAATTATTTACAGCGATGACAAAGACTTAGATATTCTGCCAGAAAATGGCGATAAAGGGTTAGCTTTGCAATATCTTCAGCAGAAATGGGAACTTGCGCCCGAAAATACCGTAGTTTGTGGCGATTCTGGTAATGATATTGCCCTATTTAGCATCGAATCCTGTTGCGGTGTGATTGTGGGTAATGCTAAACCCGAACTGCGACAATGGTATCAAGAAAACCAACGCGATCGCTGCTATTTTGCCCAAGCGTCCTGTGCAGGTGGTATCCTCGAAGGCTTAAAGCACTTTAGCTTCCTTTCATGATTGATTATCTCCAGGGACAAGTCGTTGAAACCCGCAAAAGCCCCAATAACCGCTATGTTTTGATTCTCGAAGTCAGCCAAATCGGGTACGCGGTGCAGATTCCCTCTCGTTATGCCCGTACCCTCTCAACGGATAAGCCCGAAACCCTGAAAGTCTTTGTGCATCAACAAATCCGCGAAGACCAGATTATACTATACGGCTTTTCGGGGGCTGCCGAGCGAGACCTCTTTCGCCAGCTTACCAGTGTAAGCGGCATTGGCTCACAAGGCGCGATCGCCCTCATTGACACACTCGACCTCGAAACCCTGGTGCAAGCCATCGTCACGGGCAATATACGGACGCTGATTAAAGCTCCAGGCATTGGTAAGAAAACCGCCGAACGGGTATCTTTGGAATTGCGGACGAAACTTTCCCAATGGCGATCGCAAGCTGGAGGTAAAAGTAAAGATAATGTAATCCCCGAACTCCCCGTCCTCGAAGACGTAGAAATGACCTTACTGGCATTAGGTTACGAAAGTACAGAAATCGAACAAGCTCTTACAGTTCTCAGTCGCGACGCACAACTGCTGAAAAATCCTAACCCTGAAGAATGGATTAGAAACGCGATCGCCTGGTTGAGTCAATAATTTATCCTTGGAGGGGTAAACGGATTATAAATTCCGTACCTTCTCCAAGTTGGGAATTCACTCCGATCTCACCCCCATGTTTTTCAGCGATAATTTGTTGCGCGATCGCCATTCCTAAGCCCGTACCTTTGCCAACCCCCTTGGTGGTAAATCCTTGCTCAAAAATACGTTCTACGGTTTCCGATTCCATCCCACAACCATTATCTCGAATCAGAATTTGGACTTGATTTTCCGCCACCATCGCCGTCTTAATGCTAATTATATTAGGATTCTGCTCAATTTCTGAGTAGCTTTTCCCACAAATATTTTCATCAAAAGCATCAATGGCATTGGCGAACAAATTCATAAAAACCTGATTGATTTGTCCGGGGAAACAATTGATTTCAGGAATATCTCCATAATACTTATGAATTTCAATCGCCGGACGGAATTCATTAGCTTTGAGACGATATTTCAAAATCAGTAAGCTACTGTCAATGCCTTCGTGTAAATTAAAAGCCGTTTTTCGATCTGTATCGGTGCGAGAGAAAGTGCGTAAAGAAGTGCTAATTTTACGAATGCGATCGCATCCGATTTGCATAGAAGTCATCAGTTTGGGGAAATCTTCGGCAATAAATTCGAGATCGAGATCTGCCAATGCTTTTACAACATCTTCCGGTGGAGTCGTATGTTTAGCATACAGAGCCAGAGCAGCCAGCAAATCCTGCACATATTCCTGTGCAGCCGTAATATTACTCCCAACAAAGCCCACAGGATTATTGATTTCGTGAGCAACTCCCGCTACCAATTGTCCCAAAGCTGAAAGTTTTTCTTGTTGTATCAGTTGCAGTTGAGCTTTTTGCAAAGCTTGAGTGCGTTCGGTGACTTGTTGCTCTAGAGTATCTGTTAGTTGTTTGAGTCGCCAATGCACTTTAACCCTTGCTAATACTTCTTCTTGCTGGAAAGGTTTAGTAATGTAATCCACTGCTCCTAACGACAAGCCTTTAACTTTGTTTTCGGTGTCTGAAAGTGCTGTTGTGAAAATGACGGGAATGCCCTGAGTTTCTGGATTTGCCTGAAGACGACGGCAAGTTTCAAAACCATCCATTTTCGGCATTTCTACATCGAGTAAGATTAACTCTGGGGGGTGGCGTTCAACCTGGGCTAAAGCGTCCTCACCATCCATTGCCATGCGAATTTTGTATCCGTCCAATTTTAAAGCTTTTGAGAGAACAGATAAGTTTGTCGAATTGTCATCGACAATCAGAATAAAGGGCATAGCATCAGACATTACAATGGGTTACTCCTGCAAGTAAAACAAATAATCACCAAGGGGAAAGTTCGATATTTAACTCTCTGGTTAATCTATTTTAAGAAAATACCACATTGTTATTTTCCACTTAATTTTAATCACTTTATCAAACTTTCAAATTATCCAGAACTGAGATTATTTTATATCCCATTCATGCCAGATATTCTTGGAGCAAGATTCTTAATTGTTTGATTTCGCAAGCCTCAGCTAGAAGCACAATTTTCTCGAAAAAGGCGGCAGTGTGCGGCTCTTGGTTATGTTTAGCGACTTCGAGAACGCCATCAAGATCGCCATCTTCAGCAAATTCAGCCAGTTGGGTTAGAATGGCGCTGTCGGGAATTTGGATAGTGCTATCAAGGGGTATTTCTGGGCGTGCCGCTACGCGGATCCCTGCGGGATCGCGTTCATCTTGGTCATAAATCCAGTTAAGCTGTAAGTGCTTTTGTAATTGTGCGAGCAAAGTTTCTGCTTCTACGGGCTTAGGGAGAAAGTCATTTCCCCCTGCATCAAGGCTTTGATGGCGATCGAGTTCAAAGACACTGGCAGAGGAAACGAGAACGATTTTGTCTTGGAGTTGGGGATGCGATCGCAATTTTTGTAAAAACTCAAACCCGTCCATAACGGGCATTGCTAAGTCGGTAATAATCAAATCGGGATCGGTTTGCAGGGTTTGCTCAATTCCTTCTTTACCATTACTAGCTTCGACGATTTCAAAGCCGATAGGTTCTAAAAGATTGAGGAGAACTGAGCGATTTTCCCAACGATCGTCAACGAGGAGAATTTTGCGTTTTTGCCCCTGGTATCCCGCGATCGCGCCTTCTGATGAAACTCGCGATACGGTTGCCCAATTTTCGGCTGTTGGGAGTTCGATTTCAAAGGAGAAAATACTGCCTTGAGCGGGGGTAAGCTGTTAATCATTTAAATTTTTGTCTCGATTCAAGCCCACCCAAGGGTTCAGTAAGTAAAATCGGCGGTTTAAATGCAAAGCAGCTTACTATGAACTTCGATTTTGCTCCCCATCATAGTAATAATTTTTTGAGTAATTGCCAATCCTAATCCCGTTCCTTCGGCTTGCTTTTTCGTATCTCCGACTTGCTCGAAGGGCAGAAAGATTTTCTCAATTTGTTCGGGAGTCATACCTACGCCAGTATCTTCAATCTGAAAGCGCATTTTTTGCCCGACAGATTTTACTTTGAAGATCACGCCGCCGTTTTCGGTAAATTTGATCGCGTTACCCAGGAGGTTAATTAAAGCCTGACGCAGCCGTTTTTCGTCACCAGAAACGCCGATAGGTAAGTCTGCGTCGGCTTGAAACTCAAAGTTAATGCCTTTCTGTTCGGCACGAATGCGGTTAATTTCGACGACGCTTTGCAAGAAGGAGGGTAAGTGAAAGGGTGCGGGATGCAGTTCGAGTTTGCGCGCTTCGATTTTGGAAAGATCGAGAATATCGTTGATTAGGGTTAGGAGGTGAGAACCGCATTGGTAGATGATGTCAACACCGTGTTTTCCTTTGGCAGTGAGGGGTTCGTGGCGTTGCAGGATTTGAGCGTAGCCGAGGATGCCATTGAGGGGCGTTCGCAGTTCGTGGCTCATGTTGGCAAGAAATTCGCTTTTGGCTTCGTTGGCGTTGTCGGCGGTTTCTTTGGCTTGCTGAATCTCCTGGTTGGCTCGCTGGAGTTCCTGGAATTTATCTTGGAGAGCTTTTTCCATGAGTTGGAAGTTACCGGAGAGGGTATTGATTTCGGCGATCGCGCTTTTGGGGATTTGTAGGGATTGTTGTTCGGTGAGTTTATCGGGCAAGTTATGGGTGAGATGAGCGAGTTGCAACAGGGGTTGAACTAAACTGCGGCTGATGGGTTTTGCCAGTAGAGGAGCGAGGATCGCGATCGCCATGAGAATGGCAAAGCTTTTGGTATAAATACCGTCAAGGGCAACTAAATGAGCAGCACTGGCTTTTTCGATTTCGAGATTCCAGGGAAGATTGCCACCCACAGCATTTTCTTGTACATAAAAGGATTTTCGCCAACGCACGACTTTGGCTACATTGGGGAGAACCGGAACCCAAATATAGGTATTCGGATTGATTTGATGAATTTCGCCATCACCAGCGCGATCGAAGGGCTGTCCTGCTTTTAAGTCGTCACGGGTGGTAACAACAACCTGATTTTGCCCATCGAGTAAGCTGACGAACTGATCGGTTGAGGCTGAATCTACGATTAATAGTTGCTTTAAGATGTTGAGGTCTAGTTCTGCTAGGAGTTGCGCGATCGCGTTACCATTCTCCAAAATGGGGATACTCTGGAAGATTGTGGGCGAGTTGGCGATGGTAAATAGTTCGGAAATTTGGGGCTGTTGGGCATTGAGCAATGGCTGAAGCGAGGCGTTTTCTAGGCTTGCGGCGTTGGGGCTGGCGTTGAGAATTTGGCTATTGGTATCGACGAGGTAAAAGTTACGGTATTCGGGAAGGGTTTGTTGAGCGGTTTCAATTTCTGCAGAGATGGCGGCTTCGTTGTCGCTATTTTGAATGCGAGAGGCTAAGGCTTGTAATTTTGTCAAACTTTGTTGATGCCAATCTTGTAAGTCGCCCCTGATGTTATTTTGCGTGTCTTCTAAGCGGGTTACGAGGTTTTGTTCTTGAACGGCGGTTGCATCTTGACAGTTCCAAATGGTTAATATCAGTGCGGGAAGCAGGACAAAGGCAACTAATAAGTTGAGCAGGGTTTGTTCAAAGGCGTGGGTGCGGCTTTTCTTTGTACCCAACCACTGAGCAAGGGGCGTATGAGTCAGAATGAGGCTGGCAATGAGGGCGTTACAAATTTGATTAACTGGATTTTTGAAGGAGATAAATAAGACGGCTTGGGGCGGAATTTTCCCGACAACGGCATAAAAAAACCACAGCAGGGGGAATCCTAGCAATCCCCAGTAAACTACGTCAGCGAGTAATAAGTTATTGCTGTGTCGTCGCAGTCTCCAGCCGACAAAGAGGGCTTCTAGGGTAAAGATGATAAAGGCGTAGGGATGTTTCCACAGTAGGATTGTATAGCTGTTGGCAATTACCGCCGCGATCGCGCCCCAACGAAGTCCGTACAAGCGAATCACCAACATGACAAACAAACTGCCAAAAAGCCAGTCTGCGTGGAGAATCATGGGAATACGGAAATAGTTGCCCAAATATCCGGCAACAAGAAGGCATAGTAAAACAATTGTCGAGCGTAACCGATGAGACTGTTTTTTGTCGCTGGAAGAATTGAGCATTGTTTTCTGCCTTGTTGAATATTCGCAATTCGCGTCTTGATGCCGAAACTGCACCCATTCCCGAAAAGAAGGTTATTCGGGGGCATCCACAGGAAGATCGAGGATAAATGTTGTTCCTCTTCCCAAGTTTGACTCACAGATAATTTTACCGCCATGTTTTTCGGTAATAATTTGTTGCGCGATCGCCATTCCTAATCCCGTACCTTTGCCTACTTCTTTGGTGGTAAATCCTTGCTCGAAAATTTTGGCTTTGACTGCTTCTGACATTCCCATACCATTGTCAGTGATTTTCACCAGAAGATGCTGTTGATTTTGGCTTAATTCTGTACTAATAGTAATGCGATTGGGGGCTTGTTCTATTTCCTCATAGGTTTTGCCTTGATTACCTTCCTCAAGGGCATCAATCCCATTGGCAAACAGGTTCATAAACACTTGATTGATTTGTCCCGCATAGCATTTGACTTCGGGAATCTTGCCGTAATTTTTAATAATTTCAATAGCCGGACGCTGTTCGTTGGCTTTGAGGCGATATTTAAGAATTAAAAGAGTGCTATCAATGCCTTCATGCAAATTTAAGACAGTCTTCTTGTCTGTATCAGCGCGGGAGAAGGTGCGTAGGGAAGTGCTGATATTACGAATGCGATCGCATCCTGTTTCCATCGAAGTTATTAATTTGGCAAAGTCTTCGGCAATAAATTCTAAATCGAGGTCTTCTATTTCTTCAACAATGGACTGCGGCAATGTGGTGTTTTCGGCATAAAGCGCGATCGCTTGTAATAAATCTTGCAAATACTCTTGGGCTGCACTGATATTTCCCCCAATAAAACCCACAGGATTATTGATTTCGTGAGCAACACCAGCGACTAAATTTCCCAAGGTGGCCATTTTTTCGTTTTGAACTAACTGTAATTGGGCATTTTTCAAATTCTGCAAAGCTTGTTGGGCTTGTTGATAAAGTCGGGCATTATTCAGCGAAATAGCGGCTTGAGCGCAAAGGCTATCTAAAACATCGATGCGATCGCGGGTAAAGGCATCGGCGGTGAGACGATTTTCTAGGTAGAGAATACCGATTAAGTTTCCTCTTTCCAGGAGGGGCATACAGAGTAAACTCTTAGGAGAAACGTTCAGTAAATAGTTATCGGTTGCAAATTGGGTTTGAGCAGTTTTGGCATCTAAAAGGGCGGTTTCTGTGGTGCGTCGGACGGTGTTAATCAATCCTACGGGTAAGTCGGGATACTCCTCTAGGGGAATAGATTGATGAATCGTATCGAAGGTTAATTCTGGTTCGGATTGGGTGCGAGTGGCGATCGCTTCTACAACCAATCCTGTTTCGGCTGTCAATAGCAATGCGCCTTTAGTGGCTCCGGCATTTTCCAGAATAATCTTCATCAAGGTAGAGAGGAGAGACTCTAATTCGATTTCTTCGGAAAGGGCTTGAGAGGCTTTAAGAAGGGAAGAGAAATCTAGAATCGAGGAAATATTAGCAATGGTTGCGGTTTGGGAATGAGAATTACTGCTAATTTTAGCAATGGTGGCTTCGGCGGATAAATCCCGGCGATCGCGTTGAAAAATGGGTTTTAAGAGTTCAGGATAGCGTTGTTCGAGGTCGTTGGTTTTGGCTTTAGCGCCCCATTGAGCATAACAATAATAAGCTTCTTGCATATAGAGGGCTGCAAATTTTTCTTTACCCCAATCGAGGTAAAATTTAGCTGCAAGTTCGCTAGCAAGGGCTTCTTCTTGGATGTAGCCGTTTTCTTTTGCTCCTTCTATGGCGCGATCGTACAGTTCTATGGCTATCAATAGATCGCCCGATACACGCCGTTCTTCCGCGCAAACTAAATCGTATTTATGCTTGAAATTCATCGGACCGTAATCTGCCCAAATTTTCAATTTTTTTTGATTCTCGCTTACTTTGATTAGTAAATCTGAATTCACTAAATTATCCAATGGTTCGATACATCCCAAGCGAATTAAAGAATCGTAGAAAGAAAACACTGTTTCTGTCAGAAATCCTACCGGCCCATCTAAATATTTTTCCGCGAGTTTTGAATTTTCTAAAGATTGATTTTTATAGCCAAATAAATACATTAAAATTGCTTGATTGAAATAAAAATAATGCAATGCAAATTTATCGTTGGCTCCTTCTTGGAAGCTAACAAATTCATGGGAATTAAAAGAATCTCCTCCTAAAAGGTGAGGATTGCTTTCTCGACCTAAAAGTTTGATGACAGCTCGTTCAAAAGAGCGATTCCAATAAAGAGGAGTTTTTTGTCCGATCGAGGATAAGGCTAGGTTTAACTTGCTTATTTCTCGTTCTAGTTCGGACAATTCTCGTCCGAGAAAATAAAGATTTTGACATTTAGCAAATACGGAATAACCAGCAAATTCAAAGTCTCCACTTTCTAAACCGCTAGTGTAAGCTAGGGTTAAAAATTCCAAGGTCTCTTTGACGTGACGTTTTCCATGAGTCGCATATGCACCCAGTATTTGAAATACTTTACTGTTAACAATATTAGAATTAGATTTACGCACTAATTTTAAAGCGAGTTGACCGAATTCATAAGCGCTTGTTATATTTTGTTGTAACATATTAAAAATGACTCCGTAAGCACCGAATCCATAAGCAGAATAAGGAGAATTGCCATACTCTAAGGAGAGTTTAACTTGAGCAAAAATTACAAAGAAAAATAAGTTAGGGGCAGCAATGATAGCAGCAGCCCCAACGAGCATCAAGGTACTGGCGGCTGCCAATTTTTCTGGCTCCGTGAGGGCAGGAAGTTCCGCAATTTCCTCTAAAGTAAATTTAGCTGCAAAATCCTTGATATTTTTTAGCTCTTCCTTGACATCCTCCATCGTCGGAGATTTTGGCAAAACAATCCCAAATTCTTCGAGCAAATTGCGGGCGATTTCGATAGTAACGAGAGGTTGATTTTGTCCGGCGCAACATTGCATTTTGACTTGCAGGGTTTTGACTCGATCCAAGCAACTTTGAGCCTCGACAGTTACAATCTCCACCAATTCCTCCATGCGCTTTAGATTACCTGTTAGGTATGCGGCTTCCGCTGCGTTTTCGTGAAGCTTTAAAGCTAAGGAATAGCATTTTTGCCAACAGTCTTTTGGGAGCAACTCGATACCGATATCAAAATACTTTAAGGCAGCCGTATATGCTATTGCTAACTTAGCCTTAGTGCCTGCCTCTAAATTAAGAAATGCCAGGCGCTCGCGTTCGGTTTCATCGGTAATCAAATCAATTCCGATATTAAGCTGATTTACAATATCAAACAGTTTCTCGGCTTTCTTATTTTCTGGCGTTTTCTCTAAAAGCAATTGACCGATTTTTAAGTGAATTTCTTTCTGACTGCCATCAGGAATCAAAGCATAAGCCGCTTGCTGAACCCGGTCGTGTAAGAAGCGATAATAAACGGTGAGTCCATCGATCGTTTCAATCTCGCGATCGCCCCCTTGGAAAAACTTATAAGTTTCATTCTCAGGAATAATTAACCCCTCTTGCAATGCTTGCCATAACGCCAACACCACATCTTGTTGCTTCTCTTCGCAGACAATGGCTAACGTCTCTGAATCAAATTGGTTGCCAATACAAGCTGCTATTTTCAAGGCATCCTGAGTCGCTGAGGACAATTTCTGCAAGCGCCTGACCATGAATTCCACCACATCATCCGTCAGGGCTAACTCTCGCACTTTCGTTAAATTACACTGCCAATAGCCCGCTTTGAGGTCAAAAACTAAGCATTCTTCTTCATGAAGTCCCCGTAAAAACTGAGTGGTAAAAAAGGGATTTCCTTGGGTTTTTTGATAAACTAATTTTGATAAAGGAACCGCCATCGGCAGAGAACATAGCAGGGTATCGGCTATTAAATGGGTAATATGTTCGAGGTCTAAAGGTTTCAAGACCAAAGTTTCTATGCTGGCTCGATTTTTCCTCATTTCATCAAGAGTCAACATCAGGGGATGGGCGGGAAACACTTCGTTATCTCGATAAGCCCCTAAGATGAGGAGATATCCCGATTCTGACTCGTTCATCAACAGTTGCAACAGGTTTAAGGAAGCCGAATCTGCCCATTGCAAATCGTCTAAGAAGATTGTCAAGGGATGTTCTTTTGTTGTAAAAACGGCAATAAATTTGCCAAACAGCAGATTAAAGCGATTTTGCGCCGCACTTCCAGACAGTTCCGGGACTTCGGGTTGTTGTCCGATAATCCGTTCGAGTTCGGGGATGACTTCAATGAGAACTTGTCCGCTTTCTCCCACTGCTTCGAGAATTTTGGCTTGCCATTGGGCTAAATCCGCATCGGATTCTCCTAACAGTTGACCCATCAAACTACGAAAGGCTTGGACAAAGGCACTAAAGGGAATGTTGCGATTGAATTGGTCGAATTTTCCTTGGATGAAATACCCTTTCTGACGGGTGATGGGTTTGTGAACTTCATTGACGACTACCGTTTTGCCAATTCCTGAAAATCCTGCTACCAGCATCATTTCGCTATTACCTTTAGCAACGCGATCGAAGGCTTCTAGGAGGGTTTGGACTTCGGTTTCTCTACCATACAGTTTTTCGGGGATGAGAAAGCGATCGCAGATATCTCTCTCTCCTAGTTCAAATGCTGCAATCGTTCCCGTTTTTACATATTGCGCCCGGCATTTTTCCAGGTCATACTTGAGTCCTAAAGCACTCTGATAGCGGTCTTCGGCATTTTTCGCCATTAATTTTAAGACGATATCCGAGAGGGGTTCGGGACAAAATTTCCCTTCTAAACCAATCCATCGACTCACGGGTTCTGGAGATTGGGTAATATGGGCGTGAATCAGTTCGAGGGAATCCTCGTAGCTAAAAGGCACATTCCCTACTAAGAGTTCGTAAAAGGTAATTCCGAGGGAATAAAAGTCGCTGCGATAGTCTATCCCTCGGTTCATCCGTCCCGTTTGTTCGGGGGAAAGGTAAGCGAGCGTTCCTTCTAGTACATTCGGTGTTTGCAGGGTTTGGGTTTCTTTGGGTAATAAGCTAGAAATACTGAAATCAATAAGTTTAACCTGTTGGCTTTGGGGATGGATGAGAATGTTGGCAGGCTTAATATCTTTATGAATAATCTGATGTTGATGCAGTTGATACAGAGTGTCGGCGAGTTGAATGGCGATGTTGAAAAATTGCGAGAGGGATAAGGAAAGTTTGCCTTTATAGTCCGCTAAAGAGAGTCCTTCTATATCTTCCATTACCAGTGCATAGCGGTTCTCGTAGCGTTCTAGACCATAGGATTTAATAATCCCGTCTATCTCCAAATTCTGCACCATAGCATATTGATTGCGAAACCGCACTAATTCTCCGAAAGAAGGGTATTCGCTACGCATCAATTTGATAACAACTTTTTGCCCATTCTTCTCATTTTGACCGCGATACACTAGGGTACGAGGGCTATCGTGAATCAACTCGATTACTTGATAGCCAGAAAGAGTGGGAAGCTGAGTCACAATTATGCTCATGGCGGTTTTTTTTGGGTGATTCTGAACTCAATATATCTCAGTCTAATGCACGATCGCGAGTCCCAATCCCGTTCCTTTGCCAACTTCTTTGAGTAAAGTTTGTTGAAGACAATCAAAAATTTTGACTTGATAGGTGTCGTAATTTTCGGGATTTAGGGTTTGGGCAAATGCTTGGGCTGAGTTGGAAACTTGAGTTTTTAGGGTGGGATTGTTGGCGCGATCGCTACTTGTGATAATGCGATTGTAAGCGTTCATAATCCAGTTTAGGTCATCGTCACTATAATTTTGAGTTTGAGCTTGTTGTACGGTGTTAGAAAGCAGTTCTAGGGCTTTTTCAAACTGCCCTGCATCGGCGTAACGAAAGGCAATTTGACTTAATATACTTACTGCTGGGGAAGTTGCGAGGAGTCGATCTAATGTGGCGATTGCCATTCCTTCTTTCCCTGATTCTAAGTAGAGATCGACTAATTTTAGCTGTTCTGTACTTGCGGTAGAGTTGAGATAATGAGTTTCTGCTAAAACCAGAGCGCGATCGCTTTCGTGCAGTAGGGTATAAACTTCTGCTAAACTCAAACGAGCGTTTTCTTGCTCCGCATCGGGCATTTTAGGAATTAGCGAGGCGATTTGTTCGGTAAGGGCTAAACTTGCCGCTTTTTGCCCCATCATGGCATAAGATTGTGCCACCTGGTTGAGAATTTTAACTGTTAAAGAGTTATCGGGTAATTGTTCGATAAATTCTACTACAGTTGCTTCTTCACCCAAAGCCATTGCTGTACTAATCGAACGCAATAACATTTGTTCGTAAAGGTCTTTTAATTCGGGATTATTGAGTTTTTCTAATCCTTGTACTGCTTCCGTAAAGAAATAGAATTGTGTGGCTTGATTAATTACGGAGGCGATCGCGTTTTCTGGATCGTCGGGGAAAACGTCTGGTGCGATATCTAGGGCTAATTGCATTATTTGCCGAGCGGCTTCTTGCTTATTTTCTATGCGATAATCATTCGCTACTGTGAAAAATCCTTGTAAGTTTTGTTGTTGTTTGGCGATCGCGATCGCTTTTGCCGTTTCTCCCATTTTCAAATAGTGGGTGACAGCGTAATCTAAATAAGTCGCTTCCCCCACAGGAAGATTTTTTACTAATGCTAATCCTTCTTCAAATCGCTCTTGTTTGAGCATTTCTTGGGCAAGTTGTGCGACAGTAATATTTGTGTCTACGAGGTTTTCGGCTTCCATCCGTTGGACTTGTTCTAAAGCCAGATCGAACTGTCCATTTTCACCATAAATTCTGACGATATCGTAAAAAGTCGAATTGCGCGTGTAGCTATCTTTGCTGATATCCAGGGCTAATTCAAATAGCGATCGCGTCCGAGCGGGTTGTTTGAATAATAGATATTGTTCGCCAAATTGAGTTACTTGATAAGGCTGTAAAGTTGCGGGTGCGATCGCCATAATATCTTGATAAGCTTGGGATAGCAAAGATTGGGAATCGATTTGTAATTTTTGTTGTTGGTAAGCTGCTTCGAGGAGTAAAGAAACTTTGCGATCGCTAGGAGTAAGAGACTGAATCAGTGGAATTGCCGTCGTTAATAAATCTCGCGATCGCACCGAATTTATATTACGATAAATTGCAGCAATTTCTAATAACCAAGAAGCTCGTTCTTCGTCGGTTGTAATTGTATTAGTAAGGGAGAGCGCTTCTGTTAAAAAGGTCTGTGCTACATCGAAATGTTGTTCGTCTAAATAAGGCCAAGTTGCGCGTATGCGAATATAAACCTGAAACGGAATATTATCTGTTAAGTCGCTGAGTTGTAAGGCTACAGTATCTTGCTGCATCTGTAGATAAGGATTGACTATGGCTTCCCAATTTAGCCATTTATTGGGATTTTCATCGTCTTCAAAATTGTTAATCCAACTTATGGCTTTTGAAGATAACGCGATCGCATTTTCTAGTTGTCCAGCTTGGAGATAAATTTTAATAAATCGGTCTAATTCTCGCGCTTGGGACAGGGGAAATTCACTGTTATATTCTGCCCAACTAATTAAGTAATTTCGCAGGGCTAAATTGTCAGCAGGTGTGCCTTCCTGTAAGGTTACTTTGAGTAAAAAGGGTAAACTATAAGCAAAACTTTGTTGATCGACGGGAGATAAAGTTTCGAGCAAGGCTAAAGCTTCTCGAAATTGACCTGCAATTAAATATTCTTGTAATACTTTCTGAGTCCCAATAAAAAAGTCATCAACAATTAAGCCAATTTTATCTAACTGCAATTCTTGTACTGCACAAACTGGCGGCAATCCATTAATTTGTAAATTAGAGCTATTGGCCAAACTGCGAGACTCAGCTAAAAGTAAACTCGCGGTTGTCAAGAAACACAACAGTGCTTTTTTCATAAAAGTTAAATGCAATTGAAAAAGAAAAGTGATAGCCAATCTAAAAAGTTTACAACTCCAGTTTCTGGTTTACTGACTTGATTCAGTTAAAACTTACCCGCAAAAACTGGGGTTGTATTTCCCCACAAAATGTTAGTAAAGATGTAGAGTTGTGCCTTTACTAATATTACAGCCAGGAGAAACTAAGGGCGATCGCCTTTTCGAGATAACATTCCCAGCGCCGCGATCGCGAGTAAACTAAAACCAACGGTAGGTTCGGGGACTTCTTGGGGATTGTCGGGATTATTCGCCATAGGATTGAGTAAAAAGCTGCGTTCTACGCCGTTATATCGCCCCCAACCGATAATTTGCCCATTATCGTTGATATCTGTAGCCCATTCAAGTTCCCACCCTTCCCCATTCACTAACAAATTGTTGAGATTTTCCATCACACCTTTATCCCAAATAAAAGCATTTGTAACCCAGTCTTGAGTGTTAGAAACACCGACAATTTGGTCAAGGTTATTGAGTCCATAACTCCAAGTCCCTTCACCCCCTAAAGAACCTAGATCGGTAGTTTTTCCGTTATACCAAGTGTGGGCTTGTTCAAAACCGTTACTATCTGTATAATTACCAATAGCTCGACCGCTATTATTGAGATCGATCAGCAAAGTTAAATCGAGTTCTGTTGTGACTTCATTTTGCCAAATTCCTGTGTGAAATTCCGTTGAGTTTTGAACAGTAACGTTACTATTTACTCCAATTTGACCGACGTTATTAATGGCAGAACCTCTACTCGAATAATTGGGAGGAAGGTTAAGTTCGGTAATCGTACCATCTTGCCATTTTGCGGCACGACTAAACAAATCTCCCAAACCAATAGAACCCGCAATTATTCCTAAATCGTTAATACTATTGGCGTAGAAATTTTCCCCTAAATTAATCACTGTTCCATTGCGCCATAGAAAAGAACCAAAAACCACATCTCCTTGATTATTAATATCGATGTTAATCAAAGTGTTTGCTGCATTTCCTAGATTTTCTAAATGGATTAGCGAACCATTTTGCCATAAAGAAGCGCCGTTAGAATCCGTACCCACGACTTGTCCGGTGTTGTTAATGCGTGTTGCCTGAAAAGTACCTAAATCCGTCACAGAATATAAAGAAGCGGCTTCGACGGTAGCGTTGAAGGCAAAAGCAGTTAAAGTCATACTGGCAGTTGTTACAGCCACATTGAGGAGGGTAGAGCTTTTCATTGATGTTGTATCGAGATTTGAAGTGATTATTTTTGAATGTAAGTGGGAAACGGGAAATAGTTAGAGAGATGCGTCACCCAAATAAAGTGATTTTAAGCTGCATAACTGCTCGCAGTTAGTGATATGTAGAAATTACAGTCTTGGCTGACTGCATAGGTTTGCGACTCTAAGTATTCTTGAGGATAAAAATTTTGCAGGTTTCCGTAGATTCCCTAACTCTGCTCTAAAAATCAGGAATTGGGAAAGGAGCGATCGCCACCTTATCATCAACTAGAATGGAAGCTTATCCGTGCCAATGTTGCGTCAATTTCGTCGCTCTGTAATGTGTCAAATGCAACCAAGCGCGATCGCCCAAGGTTAAACTAAGATCGGGTTTAGTGGGATTTGCCCCCAGCGCCGTAATAATTTGTTGACCTAAAGCCTGTGCTAAACGCGGAGGAACAGCATTTCCCACCTGTCGAAACCCGTGCCATTTTGTCGCATGACAGCGAAACCAATCAGGGAAAGAATGTAACCGGGCGGCTTCTCGCACCGAAATTGTGCGAGGATAGGAAGGGTGAACTGGACGCGGGGAAGTGTGACTGCCGCGATCGCGATTCGTTCCCGCTCGTAAAGTGTGGCATTGTCCCTCCCAGTTTAAACGTCGCAAACGACTGGTAGAATCGAGTTCGTTGGGCTTGAGTTTACTAAACCGTTCGATAATTCTGTCGCTGTGTTGGGTTTGCCAAGAGTTGGTGAGTAGGTGGGGATTCCAGTCTCGCGGATAAGCTAAATCTGTTGCTTCTAAGCCGCGTAATTGTCGCACATAAGCACTTGCATCAGCTTTCAATGCCTCCGTTTCGTCAGGTTTGAGGTACACCTCGTCCCCCGTAGCTAAAGCCGGGAAATCGTCCAAATTGGGCAAGTCCGCGATCGCATCCTGCACTGTAATCCGTGTAGCATTGGGTTGGGGATACTGCGCGATTTTTTCCCCGTTACGGCTTCCGAGGATAAACAACCGCTTGCGATTTTGCGGGACACCAAAATCGGCAGCATTCAACACCTGCACGGGTTCTGTGATACGATAACCCGCGGCTTTAAATTCTCGCTTCAACCGTCGCAGCAACGCCTTATTTTGTCCTTGCTTCAATCCCGGTACATTTTCCATCAGGAAGTAACGGGGTTGTAACTCCCTCACCCAGCGACAAAACGCGAAAATCAACTCGTTGCGATTGTCCTTGAGGTTGTGCTTCCCCATCACCGAAAAACCCTGACAAGGAGGCCCTCCAATCATTAAATCCAGAGACGAGGGTAAAAATCTCCGAATTTCCTCCCCCGACAACTGTGCTACATCCCCACAAATTACCGGAGTATGAGGAAAATTATAACGGTGTATCGCCGCGTGTACCGGGTCATTTTCCACCGCTAATACTACATCAAACCCCGCTTGTTCGATTCCCAGCGAGAAACCCCCCGCACCCGCAAACAAGTCAATCGCAATTGGTCTATCAAGAGAAGAAGTCATAAAATAGGCGCGATCGCGACTCAGTTCGCGGCACGGTACAAGGTTACCTTGGTATTGTACGCGATCGCCCCTCTTTCTTTCTCGTACTACATCCCTCGTAGTAAGCTCTTCAGGGCTTTCCGAAGGAATTTCAAAAAATATTGCCTATCCTCTTGACACTCTTGTATTATTCTTGTAGTATTAATACAGAAACAAAAATTCAGATCGCTTAATAAAAGCCCAATTGGGTTTAAACCTCGCAAAAAACCAGAGGTGAAATATGGTTCATATTCGCTTTGAAGGACGCTCCTACGACGTAACCGAAAAACAACTTGACGTTACCACAAATATGAGCGATCGCGCCATCAAAGAACAACTCTCTCATTACTTCGATATTTCCACCAATCGTCTCCAAAATTATATCATCGATCGGCGACCGAGTGGCGATCTTATTATTCGCCCCGAAGCCGTTTATGGTTAAGAAAAACTTTGCCGCACCCTAACTTTAGAAGCTTACATACTACCGTCTGCTAAACGGAAGGTTGTGGGTTCGAGTCCCGCCATCGTCACTTATTTTAGACGATGTAGCTCAAATGGATAGAGCATTTTTATGAACTGGCTTTTTCAACTTGTGCGGCTCTATTAATTACCTCATAACGTGGCTCAAGCCGCGTTATGAAAAAAGAAGGCTCTGCCTTCATTGCTATCCTAGAAACTAAACCAAATCTTCCTCCTACAAAACTACAATTCGCGTCCCAACTGACAAAGCTTACACGCATTTAGAGCAACTGGTTAGCTCGTTTGATTTAGCATCAAAAGGTTGCAGGTTCAAATCCTGTAATGTGTACCACAAACTACAGCTTTCTCGACTTACGCGAATTCTTTATTGATCAACTCTCAAAACCATGACCTGTCTCAACTCATAATAACAGCATTACCGCGCCCCAACCCGCAAAGCTTACACACATATTGGAACCCATCATCGTAGGTTCGAGTCCTACTAGCTGCACTTTTTATGCAGCTATAGCTAAGAGGTTAAAGCAGTGGGATTGTGACTTTCTAGCTTTACTCACTTGCGCGGTTTATCTTGTTTATCTCGTTTCTAGGTTCTATCTAGAAATGCCAAAATGAGGCTCTGCTTCAATTCTGAAATCCAATTAGAAAATAAGTTTAAATTTGACAAAATATCATATTTCGCGCCCCAACTGTGAAAGCCTACATACTAGCCCAATGGTAGAGGCACTTGACTCATAATCAAGCGGATACAGGTTCAATTCCTGTGTGTGACACAACAGCTTTCCCAACTTGCGCGAATCCCCCTTTTTAATTGTAGTAATTGTGTAGGGTGGGCATCGCCCAGCAACCCAAAAGTTATCAATCTATTCTCAAAGTCTTACTCATCATTTCAGCATTATAAGTTGCAGTTTCTCCAACAAACTTGTGAGCGAACATCGATTAGACAAAATCATTATCGAACGTCCCCGCTACGGCTCTCGCGATAAAGCCAAAAAAGTACAAGGCTATCGCAAAAGACTTTATCAAATTACCCAGGAAGCACAAGAAGATGGCTACTTACAACCCTACTTATTCAAACCCCAAAAATACAGAACGCGATATTCTTGTTAACCGCATTCTCGATCCTTGGGAAGCGCGAAAAATCTACGGTAAACCCATTTCTGCGTATCACAAAAGACACGCCATCAAAAAAGAAATTAAAATCATTAAAAAACTACAGAAATGCTAATCTTTTCTCACCTTAAAATTCCCGACGACTGAAAAGCGCCTAAATTAAATAATGGGGAGGTGAAATCATGAGCGCCAAAGTATTGTCGATTATCGAACAAATGAAAACCTTAACGCTGTGGGAAGCCACCGAATTAATTCACCAAATTGAAGATACTTTCGGTGTGAGCGCCTCCCCGGTACATCAAAAAATCAAAACCAACTTGATTGAATCTCCCAAATTTTACGATGTTATCTTAGAAACAGTACCTAAAAACAAAAAAATTGCCGTCGTAAAAATTGTTTGGAACTTTGCCGGAGAAGGCATAAATCACGCTCGTAAACTGGTTGAATCTGCACCCATTTTAATTCAAAAAGGTGTTGAATCCCAACGAGCTTTTGCCTTCAGACAGCAACTCGAACGTTTGGGTGCAACGGTTACTTTAAACCCGTAAAGATTCAGAACCCCGGTTTCTAATTTGCTTATCTAATAGCGTAATTTTTAATATTAGAAACCGGGGTTCTAGAACAAGGCTAAAAATTGCCGCACCCCAATGAGCGGGATTTACATACCTCCACCAAAATTACGGTACGCTTACGGAGAAAGCGTTGCAAGCCTGAACCTATAGCAGGCATACAGTCCCGCCAACTTGTGCGGCTCATCCCTTGACAATCTCAGAAAAACAAGTCAAAATAGCAACTGTCGCCGCGCCCCCATCCAGAGGGCATACATACACCACCAAAGTGTTTCCAACGCCCCCTAAACTTGCGCGGCCTCAATCCCTGAGTCACCAATCTCGCGGCGACAATTGCCTCCCCTATTTCACTACATCTAACGGAGGTTAAAACGATGGTTACGATGACTGCTATGAGCAACACCGAACGCGATTTGCGCTTAGAAATGCTCAACAGCTTGCTCACCACCCCTCACCGCAAACTCGAAGCGGTTGCAGAGATTCACAACGAAATCTTGAAAAGCGACCCCCTATTTTACGGACGCTTGGCGGCTTGGTATCAGCAAAATGGCGATGTGCGCGACCACAAAGAAGTATTTGTTGGTAACTTACTCGCCAGCAAACTGACCGAACACCGCGACGCTGGCTTCATGTTCCTGCAAGACTTTCCGCCTTATGAAGTGGCGCGGATTGTAGACTTTATGAAGCAGCAGAAAAACAAAATGCCTCGTTCGGCGCGGACGGCGGTGCGTCGATATCTGCAAACCCGCGAAAAGAACCCCAACTTCTTTGACCGTGCGGCTTTACGCAGTCGCAAAGCCATGAAACACCTTTACGCGACGCTGCACATTAAGCCCAATCCTCGCGCCGATGCGATTCTGTTCAAGAATAACCCACCTGTGGATAGCTTGGCTTATGCCCTCAAACAGGTTGCTAACGCAGACACCCCTGCCGAACAAGCCGAGAAAATCGTCGAATATCGTTTACCTTACGCGATCGCGATCGGAGCCGTCAAGCAAATCACGCCGACGGTATTAGTCGCCCTGATTAACGCCATGACTCCCCAAGAGGTTATCAACAACCTCAAGTCTCTCAAAGATCGTGGCGCAATGGAACACCCCGAAGTCAAAGCCCTCATCGACGAAAAACTCGTCGCGGCGCAAACGGACAAACGGGTATCCGCCCTCAAAGGTCGCGTCGCTGCCGAAGCCGCTAACTTGGACGCAGACACCACCGCCAAACTCGAACAGGCGATGGATGCTCAAATCAAGCAACGAGGGGCGATTAAAAAGCCTACCGCGTTACTTGTAGACAAGTCTAGCTCCATGCACAGCGCCCTCGAAATCGGCAAACGCATGGCCGCTACCATCTCCGGGATTGCCGAAGCCGACCTTTTTGTGTACGCCTTCGACACCATCCCCTACCCCGTGGAAGCCGCCGGGACGAATCTCAGCGATTGGGAAAAAGCCTTCCAGCACCTAACCGCCAACGGTGCAACCAGTATCGGCTGTCCCGTGGAAGCCATGCGCCTCCGCAAGCAAGTGGTCGAACAAATCCTACTTATCACCGACGAAGGCGAAAACACTGCACCCTACTTCAACGCCGCTTTTAACGCTTATTGCCAGGAGTTGAATGTACAGCCCAACGTCGTCATCGTCAAAGTGGGTTACGCCTACGACCACCTCGAACGGGCTTTGAGCCAGCAACAGGTACAGGTGGATACATTCACCTTTAACGGCGATTACTACTCGCTGCCTAACTTGTTACCGTTGCTCTCTCGTCCGTCTCGTTTGGAGTTGCTGATGGAGATTCTGGCGACTCCCCTCCCCGTCCGGGATGATAAGTGAATTACTGCTAGGGTGGGTATTGTACTCGCCCTTGCGTGGCTCTAGCCGCGCAACGCCAATCCAAGGCTCTGCCTTCATTACTTATTGAGGAGGCAAAGTCTGGTAATAAGGAAAACGTTGTATCCTGTATCCTGACTGGCTTCTCAGTATGTCCGTGTAAAACTTTGCAGATGAAGTATAAAAATAGACTTATTTTTTTCCGAAACTAACTAGCACCTGTCTGTAGACCTCATTCAGAACAATCAAAACACAAAATTCGAGGTCTAAAATGTTACGGAAAATTATTGCTATTGCTTTGGTCGTTACAGTGTTATTTGTTAGTACACCTAAGCCTGCTTATGCCAATTCAGACTATTTTGGTTTTGCCCCACAATATCCTGTGATTTCTGAAACACTTACAGTAAATTCCAAAAATACCTTGAATAAAGGATTTATTTGGGAAAATATGGCAAAAGCGTATGAATCTAGCGACTTTTTGCAAGGAGTCGTCAAAGGAGCGTTAGGTACAGTAGGAACTGCTGCGGGAGGTGCATTAGTATGTTATGGCATTAGTGGTGTTGTAGCTCCCGTTTTTCCACCTGCTGCTGCGCTAATTCCATTTTGCCCAGATTTTAGCCTTGTATCTGGAGGAGGTAATATTCTTAAGGAAGGTTGGCAAATTATTACTCCGTAGATAGTATTTGACCTTGTTGCGTGGCTCAAGCCGTGCAACACTAAACACATTTATTTTTCCATAAAAACGTCAAATGATTTTCTTTACCTCAGAATATTCTTTCTCGTTGTTGGCTTCGGCTTGTCATGCTCCAAATGCTTTTGAATGGGCTGCAATTGTTGCTTTAGTGGTTGGTTTAGTTGCAGCGTCGGGAGTTGTCGCTGTCAGTGGTACGATTGCCGTTGTTTCAGTCGCCGCAACCATAGTAAACCAGGTTATGGCAGGAGCTTCTGTTGCTGTAATTGTAGCTGCTATAGAAGCAGATTTAGGAACAACTGCTTTATCTTTTGGATTAGTTACAGGAATTATTTATCAAATCCAAGAGATTTTGAATTGCTAACTCAACTGTGTGAACTTTGAATACGTAACTTTAAGCAAAAGCTCTGTTTTCTTTTTGTATAGGAAGTAGAGCTTATAATTATAACGCTTTGGGCTACGGTTCGGCAAGGAAAAATTGAGCTACTGGAATCCGCAGAACTACCAGAAGGAGTAAGGGTGCTGGTAACAGTTTTACCTGACGATGAGGCCGAATTTTGGCTACAAGCAAGCGAAGTATCGCTTAATGCCGTTTGGGACAATGCTGAGGATGATGTGTATGCCCAGCTACTCCAAGCATGACGTTATTTTGGTGCGCTATCCCTTCTCAGACTGGTCGAGTTCAAAGGTAAGACCTGCTGTTGTAGTTAGCACGTCGCATTCGTCCCAAGATATTTTCATTACTCCTTTAACAAATAAAATAGGTTCACCAATGGCAGGTGAGTTTGTGTTATCTGAGTTGGCATCAGCAGGATTGAACGTTGCAACGGCAGTCAAAAGAGGCGTGTAAACAATACATGAAAGTTTAGCAATCAAAGTGATTGGTCAGTTAGCTAAGGTTGATGCTGACCAGCTTGAGAAATCTTTGCGAGATTGATTAAACAGCCACAGCCCAAATTTGGATTGAGGAAGATTGGACGGAGGAAGGGGTAGCGACAGATTTGTTACAGAAAGGAATTGGACGAGGGGACATTGTTTTGGCGTTTCATCCACCCCATGTTAGACAATATACCGAATTTGCGATCGCGTGATAATTTTGTTGTGTGGCTATAGTGGCGCAATACTCAACAAAGACTGAGATATGGTATTTGTGGGTTAGAAACGCGATCGCGATTATTCTTCGAGCAATTAAAATTATTTGATTGTCGATTGGTAAGCCCTTGAGGGCTTACTACGAACGTTAGGATTCAACTAAAATAAGTTGTTGGCGATGTGCGTGGAGTAACTCAATATTTTGACCGGAGATTTGCTCTAACATGACGATCAAATGTTCGGGTTTGAGAATACTGCCATCGTTGGTACAACTACCGATAAAGCGAATCTTGGCGGTGTTGTTTTGGGTTTCTAGGAGTTGGAGATCGTGGAGGCGATCGCGTAAATTAATTTGACGCATTTTTCCTGATTTGGTTTTCTTCCCCCAGAGAATTTCGCTACTCTGATTTACCTTTTCTAGCCAATCTGACCAAGAGATATTATCTTCAGTTGAGACATCGATAATATACTCGGCTTGATGTAATAACTTGTTGGCAGAAGGGGCTTTGAGGTCGATTTCTGCTACGTCGTAAATCGGCAAATCGGCGGGTAATTTCTCTGCCAAAAGACGGAGAAATTCGTCAATATCTAACCGCTCGGTGAGTTCAAAATCGACAATTTCATCACTACTCGTCATCCCTAAAGATAGGGCATTGGCGATCGCAATTTTTGGCATGGGATGATAACCGCCGCTAAAGGAAATGGGGAGAGCAGCCCGACGCACGACTCGCTCTAATAAACGGACTAAATCCAGGTGTCCGACAAGGCGTAATTCCCCTAATTTTCCCATACGAATTCTGAGGCGTTGGACGCGGGTTTGATTGGGTTTAAAATGCCCTTCAAAGGCGGGAATGGGGGGTGGTTCGATGACAATATTCTGACCGAATTCTGTACCGCAAATACCGCATTGGGAGCAACCTTCAAAGGCACAATCGGGAACAATAATGGCTTCTAAAGCTTTTTGTAAATCGGTTTTGAGCCAGTTTTTATCAATTCCCGTATCGATATGATCCCAAGGTAAACGAGCGTTGAGGCGTTCGTCCCAGGAATATTGGGGGCGTTTGCGTTTCGAGTCCAGGCGTTCGTTTTGGGAGTCCATGACGTTCCATTCCCCGTCCTCAATTTGGCGATATTTCCAGCCTAAACCCGATTGCGCGATCGCGTTTTCCCAAGCTGCATAAGCCCGATCTAGGCTTTCCCACCAAGCATCCATCCCTGCACCGAGTTCCCAAGCCAAACGTACTACAGGGGCTAAACGGCGATCGCCTCGTCCGATAAAATCTTCCATTGCAGAGATGCGAATATCGGTAAAATTCGCCTTAACACCCTTGACTCGCTTTAATTCTGCCCGCAGCAACTCTTGTTTGCGTAAAAACTCCGCCGTAGACACCGAATGCCACTGAAACGGCGTGTGAGGCTTGGGGGTAAAGTTGGAAATCGTGACATTGAAATCTAACCGCTTGCGTCCTTGGATAACACATTCGCGACGCAACCAGCGCAGGGTTTCAGCAATCCCCAACACATCCACATCTGTCTCTCCGGGTAAGCCGATCATAAAGTACAGCTTGACTTTATCCCAACCCTGTTCGACGGCAGTTTTAATCCCCCGCAGGAGTTCTTCGTTAGTTAGTCCTTTATTAATAACATCCCGCATTCGCTGCGTTCCGGCTTCTGGCGCGAATGTTAAGCCGGTAGGGCGCATTCCCCCCACAATTGCGGCGATATTTTCGTCAAAACGGTCTACTCTTTGGCTAGGCAGGGAAAGAGAGACATTTTCATCTTTGAGTCGGTTTTTGATTTCCATCCCCACCGCCGGGAGAGCGAGATAATCGGAACAACTCAGAGATAAAAGAGAAAACTCATTATAGCCCGTTTCCCGCATCCCTTTTTCGATGGCATCAACCACCTTTTCGGGTTCGACATCCCGCGCGGGACGAGTCAGCATTCCCGGCTGACAGAAACGACACCCCCTCGTACATCCTCGTCTAATTTCCACAGTAAGGCGATCGTGGACGGTTTCGACGTAGGGAACGAGTCCGATAGAATATTCCGGCATGGGGGCTGCTACCCGCCGTAAAATACGTTCTGGGACATCGGCACGGTTGGGGTGAATTGAGCCATCCACTGCCATGTCGTAAAAGCGTGGTACATAGACTCCGGGGACTTGTGCGAGGCTGAGGAGGAGTTCTGGGCGAGATAGTCCCTTTTTTTTGCCTTCAGCCACAACTACGCCGATTTCTGGCAATACTTCTTCCCCATCTCCCAAGGCTACAAAGTCGAAGAAGTCTGCAAAGGGTTCGGGGTTGGAGGTAGCGGTTTGTCCTCCAGCGAAAATGAGGGGAAATTCCGTGTTGTCTCGCTCTTGCCAAGTCAGAGGAATACCAGCAAGGTCGAGCATTTCTAAGATATTAGTCGCGCCAAGTTCGTAGCTGAGGCTAAACCCTAAAATATCGAAATCTGTGAGGGGTTTACGGGCTTCTAATGCCCACAGGGGGGTTTGAGTATCCCGTAATTTCTGAGCGAGATCGGGGGCTGGTAAGTAGGCGCGATCGCACAGTTGCCCCGGTCGATCGTTGAGGATATTGTAGAGAATAATATGCCCTAAGTTCGACGCACCGACTTCGTACACTTCGGGATAGGTCAATACCCAGCGTACCGTGGCGCTATCCCACGCTTTATGCACCGAGCCAATCTCATTGCCTAAATATCGCGCAGGACGGTTGATTTCTGGTGTTAATAGTTGTTCAATGGCAACAGCCACGACGATCCCTCCATCAGTTCTTGATTTGATCCCTAGTCTATTTACTATACCGAAGCAATCTCAAAGCGTGGGGTGAGGAGTCAGAAAACCATGTTCCAATCAGGATAATAGCGCGATCGCTCTCATCTCCATGCTAGAGTAATATAAAGTATTTACCAGTATTTTTGAGGGACAGTAAAATATTATTATGTTCCAAGAATCAGTCAAAAAAATACAAAATAATCCTTATATAGACCGACTGAGCTTTATCGATTTCGATCGAGAAACAGACGAGTTTTTGATGTCTCTGAAAGAACAAGTATCTCAAATCTTATCCAGTCAATCGGAACTAGATTATAAATCAGGGACTGCAAAAGTATTTAAAGAAAATCTCTTGGCATCAAAAGCAGAGTGCTATTGTCAAGAATTATCTTTTCATGCTCGTTTAAATTTCGATCTTTTCGTATTAACTCTAACAATTCTGGAAGATTTTTACTTAGGCTTATATAATATCAAGCAAATCAAGAGCTTTGAAGATATCAACTGGCAGCAAATGTATGGTATCGTTGATGTGCTTGAGGGAGCTATTTACAGAATAAGACAAATACAAAGTATTGCCAAAAATAATAATATAATCATAAACTTTGACTATTACAACATAATCGTAAAAGCTCTCAAAGATATTTTCGTAATTTGTCTAACTCAAGTCAGCGATCGCGCCGAAGAAATTGCAGAATATCATAACGAGCAAGTTGCAGTCAGAAGAACAGTTTTATCGGCACTTTGCCTAATAGATTGGATTGAAGCCGATTCTAACGATCTAGCTACTTATGAACTTGTCCAGCCCAAGTTACAGGAAATTAAAGTTAATCCTCAACCTCAAAAACAATCTCCTCAAACTCAACGGCTTCTTGCCTATATGGACGAATGGGCAAAAGAAGAACCGGAAGCTGAGCCAAATATCGAAATCTGTGAACGGTTTACGGGCTTCTAATGCTCACAGGGGGGTTTGAGTATCCCGTAATTTCTGAGCGAGATTGGGGGCTGGTAAGTAAGCGCGATCGCCCTCATCATAAGCTTGACTTCGTGTTGACGATATGTCACAATTAAGCAACGTAACGACAAGAATTACTTTAATACATAAAATAAATATAAAGATATGCAAC